>JAUNSC010000061.1 GCA_030539395.1 Eubacteriales bacterium | reverse complement strand
CGGAATAGCTCAGTTGGCTAGAGCACACGGTTCATACCCGTGGTGTCGAGAGTTCAAATCTCCCTTCCGCTACTTGACAGAGAGGTCTGTCCCTTTATTGGGATAGACCTTTTTTGTCTTACAGGAAATTTTTCCGGATCTCCTGTAAGACAAAAATGCTCAGCACGGATGTGCACGCAAATGCAGAAGAAATATGTCGCTTATGCGACGCATTTGCGGCGCAGAATCTCGCAAAGCAAAATTCTTTTTGCTCTATAAGAAACACTGTTGTATTGGAAAAAAAGGAGGATATATGGCGGCATTTGAAAGAATTGAAAGTGGTTTGTCTCAGGTGGATGGAATTCTTGACAGTATCCGCATGGGCGATAATGTGGTATGGCAGGTGACAGATATTGATGAATTTCGCTTTTTTGCGGAAAAATTTGCACGGCAGGCGGTGAAGGATGGAAGAAATATTACCTATATACGTTTTGCACAGCATGAACCGGTATTAAAAGACCTTTCCGGAATTCGTGTCAGAGAATTTAATCCTGACGATGGATTTGAAGCTTTCACAGTCGGGATTCATGAGGAGATAACGAAGCAGGGAAAAGATGCTTTCTATGTATTTGACTGTCTGTCTGAATTGCAGTCTGTCTGGTATACGGATTTGATGATGGGAAACTTTTTCCGTGTAACATGTCCGTATCTTTTTGAACTGGATACTGTAGCATATTTTCCATTGCTTCGGGGACGCCATTCATTTGATGCCGTAGGCCGCATCCGTGATACCACGCAGCTTTTGCTGGATGTGTATTCTGATGATAAGAATATATATTTTCATCCTCTGAAGGTGTGGCACCGAAATTCGGAAAAAATGTTTCTTCCCCACAAATGTAAGCGGGAAACAGATACGTTTTCGTCAATAGACAATGGCGTAGGGATGAGCCGGTATTATCAGACGATTCAGAAAATCAAAGGAAAGAGTCAGGATCAGAATTTTGACAGTTATGACCGTTTTTTTAGTATGGCTAAAATGCAGTATGCGGCGGGGGTATTTACAGAAGAGGTAGAAGAGCAGATCATAGACAGCACGATGACAAAGGATGTTCGTCTGAAAACTCTGGTGAAACAATACTTCAAACCGGAAGATTACTTTCATCTGCGGGACCGGATGATAGGAAGCGGGGCAATTGGAGGAAAAGCCTGCGGAATGCTTCTTGCCCGAAAAATATCAGAGACCGAAATACCGGAATTTGAGAGTTACAGTGAACCACATGATTCGTTCTACATCGGCTCAGATGTATTTTATACTTATATTGTATCTAACGGAAACTGGAGGCTGCGTATTGCCCAGAGGACAGACGAAGGATATTTCGGCAAAGCAGAAGAGTTAAAAGAAAAATTGCTCACAGGATCATTCCCGGAAAAGATACGGGAACAATTCTTAAATGTCCTGGAATATTTTGGGCAAAGCCCGTTTATTGTCCGCTCGTCAAGTTTTCTGGAGGATGGGTTTGGAAATGCATTTGCAGGAAAATATGAATCTGTTTTTTGTGTAAACCAGGGAAGTCCGGAAGAACGTATGGAGGCTTTTGAGCAGGCCGTGCGGACTGTCTATGCCAGTACAATGGATTATTCTGCGCTGGAATACAGGCAGAGACGGGGACTGGATAAAAAGGACGAACAGATGGCGATTCTTGTACAGAGAGTATCCGGCACTTATTATGGAAATTATTTTATGCCCGGAGCAGCAGGAGTCGGTTACAGTCACAGTGCCTACAAGTGGTATCCGGATATGGATCCAAAAGCAGGGATGCTCCGGCTTGTTATGGGACTTGGCACAAAGGCGGTGGACAGAACGAAAGAGGACTACCCCAGACTTTGTAATCTTGACAGGCCGACAGTCACTATGATGACGACAGTGGAGCAAAAGCATAAATTTTCCCAGCGAAATATTGATGTACTGGACTGCGCCAACAATGAATTGCGGGAAGTGCCTATGGAACGGCTGCTGGGCGATCTGCCCCTTTGGTATAAACGCATGGTTTTGGAACATGACTATGAGGCAGAGAACCGCCTGAGACAGATGGGACAGCGCAGAGAAGTCTGGTTTGTCAGCTGTCAGAAATTGCTGGAGACAGAAGCGTTCACAAACCTTATGCAGAAAATTTTAAAAACACTGGAGCGCGTTTATGGGAATCCGGTGGATATTGAATATGCAATAAATATGGATGAAGATGGGGAGTTTGTGATGAATCTCCTTCAGTGCCGTCCGCTTTATCTCGGGCAGGAAGGCGAGCGGGTAGACTTAAAATCCTTAAAGCTAAAAGATGTATTTTTTGAGATTACAGATTCATCCATGGGAGCATCCGGGATGAGGAAGATTGATGTGGTGATCCAGATTGATCCTGTGAAATATTATGAGTACCCATATGCAAGAAAATATGATGTATCCACAGCTGTAGGAATCATTAACAAATATTATAAGGGATCGGCAAAAAATATTATGCTGATGTCTCCGGGCAGGATAGGGACATCTTCACCGGAACTTGGCGTGCCTGTGACTTTCGGGGATATTTCGGGTTTTTCGGAAGTCTGTGAAATTTCTGACAGCAGAGCCGGATATATGCCGGAATTAAGTTACGGAAGCCATATGTTTCAGGATCTGGTGGAGGCGGAAATTCGCTACAGTGCTATTTTTAATAATCAAAAAACTTTGCAGTATCATCCAGAGCTGTTTGATAATGTACCGGACCGCTTTATGGAAATATGTAATAAATATCCGGAGCTTGAGAACATGGTAAAGGTTCGTGAAGTGGATAATCTGTATTATTGGATGGATGCAGTGGGGAATCACGGAGTCTGCGGAACCTTGAACTGATATTGGCGGTTGACCGGAATGCAAAAAGACTGAAATTTCTGTGATAAAAGACAGAGATTTTAGTCTTTTATTGTTTTGAGAGGTTATGATGTTGCAAATAACCGTGGATATGATAAAATTATTATAGCGACAATGTGAAAGGAAATTTTATGAGTGATAAAAAGAAGGCAGTCTTTTTTGATATAGACGGTACTCTGTGGGATCGGCAGAATTATATCCCGGAGAGTACGAAGCTGGCAATCCGGGAGCTGCGGGCAAATGGTCATCTTGTTTTTTTGTGCAGCGGCAGATGCCGTGCCTTCATCCGGGATCAGGAACTTCTTGATCTTGGATTTGACGGTGTGATAGGCGGATGCGGTACGACGATTGAGTATAATGGAGAAATAATATTTAAGAACAGGCTGGACGTTGAACTGATAGAACGTACGCTTCTTACAGTACGCCGATATGGCTTCCGCCCGATTTTAGAAGGAAATGAATATATCTATATGGATGATTCGGAGTTTGGCAAAGAGGATGTTTTCGCTCAAAAGCTTCGGGCTGAACTTGGCGGACAGCTTTTGACAATTTCGGATCAATGGGGAAAATGGGATGTTTGCAAATTCTCCTGTGCCACAGAAAATGCAGACAGGGAGGCGTGTTTTGCAGGATTAGAGGGCGACTATGATTTTATGATTCACAATTCCGAGGTTGTAGAGATAGTACCCAAAGGATTTCATAAAGGAACCGGAATTGTAAAAATGTGTGAATTTTTAAAAATGGATACAGCTGATACGGTTGCTTTTGGAGACAGTGTCAATGATTTGGGCATGTTTCGAACAGCCGGTATTGGGATAGCCATGGGGAATGGTTCTAAGGAAGCAAAAGCGGCAGCAGATTATGTAACATCGGGCTTATATGAGGATGGGATCTGGAAAGCATGCAGGCATTTTAGACTGATTTAGATAACATAATTCGGGAATAAAAGCAGATAAAGGTACGGCAGAAGGTGGGGGAGGAGTATATGCAGGAGAGAGCGAGACAGGCGAGAAAGCGCATAGAGAAAGAAGCAAAGCGCAGAGATAAGAAGAAAAAGCGTCAGAGAATACTGTGCATTCAGATAGGTATAATCTGCCTGGGAGTAATTGCACTTTGTTATACTGTTTATGATAAGATTGCAGACAGCAGGAAAATCGGATGCCGGACGGCTGTCTGCGGTCAGAAGATTTCTCATCTTACCGTGGATGAGGCGGTGGATAAGGTGGAAAAAGTATTTGAAAATACGGAGCTTGTTTTTAAAGAAAATAAAAAAACAGTATATAAAGTTACATTGGGAGAAGCCGGGTATTTTCTGGATAAGGAGCGGTTAGAACAGGAACTTGCAAAACTGAAAGATGATCAGAAATCCTGTTGGGGACCGTTGCAGCTTCCAAGAAATTATCGTATAGAATATCAGGTGGAAGAGCAGGCTGATAAAAAGGCGGCGGCATTTTCGGCAGATCATTTTGGGGATTTTGAAAAAAGGAAAGATTCTGTGGATGCTCATCTTGTCTATAATAAAGACAGCGGACAGTATGATATTGCAGTGCAGGAGCAGGGGAATCAGATTGATGAAGCACGTTTGACTGGCAGAATTGATGAGATATTAAAAGATAGTTTTGAAAAGGATCTTTTGACTGATAAAATTAAGATTAATGTAGACGTGGATGTTTATAAAGTTCCGAAAATGAACGAGGAAGATTCTGAGATTAAAGAGTTGCAGCAGGAGATGAACAAAAGAGCCCGGAATTATCCGAAAAGTTCTATTACCTATACGTTTGGCGAGGTAGAAGAAACCTTAAGTTCTGAGACAATCCATTCCTGGATTATTCAGGAAGATGGGGAAATCCATCTGGATGAGAATGCCATGCGGGATTATATTACTTATCTGTGTGATACATACGATACGATGTATGTTCCCAGAAAATTTGAAACATCGTTGGATTTTACAGCAGACATACTGGCCAACAATTATGGTTATCTGATTGACCCGGAGGGAGAACTGGCGCAAATGTATGAAGATCTGGAAAGCGGCGGGGCCGTTCGGCGGGAGCCGGTGTACAGCAGGACGGGACTTGGACGAAACGGAAATGATGATTTGCTGGGCAGTTATATCGAAGTATGTATTATGAACCAGCATCTTTGGCTGTACAGAGATGGGGTACTGATAACAGAAACGGATATTATATCCGGGAAGCCGACAGGCTTTAATGCCCTTACAGGTATGGAAGAGGACTGGTCGACACTTTACGGAGCATATTCGATTGCGTATAAACAGGCGCCTTCGGTACTTAGCAGTGATATTTATGGATATGAGACAGAGGTTAATTACTGGATGCCGTTTGAGGATGGACAGGGACTGCACGATGCCCTGTGGCAGACATATTTTGGCGGAGACACCTATCTGACCAACGGAAGTCATGGGTGCATTAATCTGCCGCTGGATCAGGCGGCGGTCATCTATGCAAATATTGATGCGGGATATCCTATCATTATTTATTAAAAAATTATGTTGTTATGAACGGAGTGGAGAGTAACAGGAATACTTTGGTGCTGCAGGGGCTGGTGATCCCTTGCAGTGCTTTATTCTTTATGTTAGAGTATTATGAGAAACAGCCATATATAGACAGAAAGGAAGACGTGATAATGAGAGTAGGTATGGGATATGATGTGCACAAATTAGCAGAAAACAGAAAACTGATTCTTGGAGGCGTGGAAATTCCCTTTGAAAGAGGTCTTCTTGGTCATTCAGATGCGGATGTGGTGGTGCACGCGATTATGGATGCGCTTTTAGGGGCGGCAGCACTGGGGGATATTGGAAAGCATTTTCCGGATACCGATCCTGCTTATGAGGGAATTTCCAGTATAAAACTTCTTCGTCATGTGGGTGATCTGCTGGAAGAACATAATTATGTCGTAGAAAATATTGATGCAACAATTATTGCCCAAAGACCAAAGCTTCTGAATTATATGACAGGGATGGTAAAAAATGTGGCAGAGGCGCTGGGCCTGGAAGAAAATCAGGTAAATATCAAAGCAACGACAGAAGAAGGCCTTGGATTTACCGGAAGCGGAGAAGGAATATCGGCCCATGCAGTCTGCCTGCTGATGCCGCTTGTGGATATTTCTGATATGGATTATGTTTCAAATGGCGGATGCAGCGAATGCGGAGGATGCTGCCATAATGAATAGAAAATATAAAGAATCCAGAAAACTGTGGGAGGAAGTGTTTCAGGAGGACACACCGGAGTTTCTGGATTATTATGATCAATGTGTGGCGGACCATAACCGGATATATGGAGACGAGGAAAAAGGGGAGTTTGTATCAATGCTCCATATGAATCCTTATTGTGTTCAGGCAGGGAAAAAGACAGCGCAGGTAAGCTATATTGTGGCGGTTGCAACGAAAAAAGAATTTCGACATCAGGGAAGGATGCGAAAGCTTCTGAAAAAGGCGCTGACAGACAGCTATGAAAATGAGGAACCTTTTGCATTTCTGATGCCGGCATCAGAGGCTATTTACCGGCCATTTGGATTTCGCACGGTGAGGTGGCAGGATGTGATCGCACTGGGCGGCCCGTTTCAAAGTAAACAAAACGGTGGAGAGATTAGCTGCAGATATGCAAAAAAAGAACAGATACCGCAGCTTGCGGCTTTTTCTCAGCAAATATTAGAGCGGCACTGCGGAGTTTTCACAAAACGGGACACAGGTTATTACGAGAGAATATGGAAAGAGCAGGAAGCGGTAAACGGAGGGATTTTGCTGTTGTACCATAAGGAGGATTTGTGCGGATACTGTTTTACCGGGCAGGAGGACGGGAACGAGATTTGGGAGCTGGTTGTGGAAAGCCGTGCAGAAGCGCCGGTATCTGAGAAAGCAAGAGATTATGCGAAAGCAGTTCAGGCAGTTACGGATGTTTTTGGTGAGAGCGGCCCCATTAAAATCAGAGGCCTTCTTCCGGGCGCAGTGGTAGAGGGAATCAGTCCAAAAGAGATTTCCTGGCGCCCAATCACGATGGTACGAATTGTTAATCTGGCTGCTTTTGCACAATTACTTCGGGCAAAGGAAGAAATAGAACTTTGTCTTCGTGTGCAGGATGATCTCCTTGAGGAGAACAGCGGATGCTACCGGCTTTGTATAGACAGAGAAGGCGGAAGGCTGACAAAGTTGTCTGACAGGGAATATGAAAAAAAGAGCGAAACGATTGTTCCAATAACTGTAGAAGAATTGACAGATGTATTTTTCGGATTGCATGAGATGAAAGGAATTCCGTCCAGCGGACTGCAGATTCTGCACCCGGTGTATTTCAATGAATTAGTTTGAGTGAAGATGCTGATCCTGTTGACAAAACAAAGGTTTTCCCATAAACTTAATAGGGAATTTATTTAGAATTATTTTACAGAAAACGGAGATAGATCATATGAGAGTTTATAATACGCTGACAAAAAACAAAGAAGAGTTTCAGCCACTGATCCCGGGGAAAGTAAGCATGTATGTGTGCGGGCCGACGGTCTATAATCTGATCCATATTGGAAATGCGCGTCCGATGATCGTGTTTGACACGGTGCGCCGCTATATGGAGCATAAGGGATACGAAGTGAACTATGTGTCTAATTTTACGGATGTGGATGACAAGATCATTAAAAAAGCAATTGAAGAAGGCGTAAGCGCAGAAGAAATTTCTCAGCGCTATATCACAGAGTGCAAAAAAGATATGGCTGATATGAATGTGAAGCCTGCTACGACCCATCCTTTGGCAACACAGGAAATTGATGGAATGATTGATATGATCTCTGCTTTGATTGAGAAGGGATATGCTTATCCGGCAGAAGACGGAACTGTTTATTTCCGTACCCGCAAATTTAAAGAGTACGGCAAACTGTCTCATAAAAATCTGGATGATCTGCAGGGCGGCAACCGATCTCTGCTGGTATCAGGGGAAGAACAGAAGGAAGATCCTCTGGATTTCGTTCTCTGGAAGCCGAAAAAAGAGGGAGAACCTTCCTGGCCGTCTCCGTGGTGTGACGGACGCCCTGGATGGCATATTGAGTGTTCTGTAATGTCAAAAAAATATCTGGGTGAAGAAATCGACATCCATGCAGGCGGAGAGGATTTGATTTTCCCGCACCATGAAAATGAGATTGCCCAGAGTGAGTGCTGCAACGACAAGACTTTTGCAAGATACTGGCTCCACAATGCTTTTTTGAATATTGATAACCGCAAGATGTCCAAATCTCTTGGGAATTTCTTTACTGTTCGTGAGATCAGCGAAAAATATGATCTTCAGGTTCTGCGTTTCTTTATGCTGAGTGCACACTACCGCAGTCCCTTAAATTTCAGCGCTGAGCTGATGGAGGCATCCAAGAACGGTCTGGACCGTATCGTAAATGCTGTGGAAAATCTGAAGTTCCTTGAGGGAAATGCGTCCGGTGATGCAATGACAGCAGAGGAAGTGGCAAAAGCCGCACAGCTGTCAGAATTTGAAAAGAAATTTGATGAAGCTATGGATGATGACTTTAATACTGCAGATGCGATCACAGCTATTTTTGAACTGGTAAAATATGCAAATACAAATGTGGATGGCACAAGTACAAAAGCGTTTGTGGATGCAGTAAAAGATAAAATTATAGCATTGTCAGACATTCTTGGTCTGATTGTGGAAAAGGCGGAAGAAATCCTGGATGCGGATATTGAAAAGCTGATTGAGGAACGTCAGGCTGCCAGAAAAGAAAGAAATTTTGCAAGAGCGGATGAAATCCGGGACATTCTTCTTGCGAAAGGAATTATTCTCAAAGATACCAGAGAAGGTGTGAAATGGGAGCGAGCATAGATTTTCTGCAGTATCTGGATGATAAAATGGAGTTGGGCGATGTGGACCTGCGGGAATACTCCCCGCTGGTTCTGGCCTATATCGGTGATGATGTATATGATCTTATCATTCGTACCATGCTGGTAAAAAAAAGTAATATTCAGGTTCAAAAGCTGCATAGAAAGGCAAGTGCTATTGTAAAAGCCCCGGCTCAGGCGGAACTGATCAAAAAGATTTATCCGCTGCTCACAGAAGAAGAGGAACATGTTTATAAGCGGGGCCGGAATGCAAAATCTTATACAAAGGCGAAAAATGCGTCTACTGTGGATTATCGGAAAGCTACCGGTCTGGAGGCGCTGATAGGATATCTTTACCTGAAAAAAGATGTAAAACGTATCATTGATTTAATACATGCCGGCCTGTATGGTGATGGACAGAAGTCAGCGGAGGATAATAAATGAGATATGAGGAATTGACGATTGAAGGAAGAAATGCTGTCATAGAAGCCTTTCGTTCCGGAAAAACCATTGATAAATTGTTTGTGCTGGACGGATGCCAGGATGGACCGGTACGCACCATTGTGAGAGAAGCAAAGAAACATGATACAATCATCAATTATGTGTCAAAGGATCGCCTGGATCAGCTCAGCCAGACAGGAAAGCATCAGGGAGTCGTGGCCTTTGCGGCTGCCTATGAATATGCGGAAGTGGAAGATATCCTGAGAATTGCCCAGGAGAAGGGAGAATCGCCATTTCTATTTCTTCTGGATAATATCGAAGATCCCCATAATCTGGGAGCAATTATCCGAACAGCAAATCTTGCGGGTGCCCATGGCGTGATCATACCAAAGAGAAGAGCAGCGGGCCTGACAGCAACGGTAGCCAGGACCTCAGCCGGTGCCCTGAATTATACACCGGTGGCAAAAGTGACGAACATTGGAAAAACTATTGATGAATTAAAGGAAAAGGGAATCTGGTTCGTCTGTGCGGATATGGGAGGAGAGACGCTGTATAACATGAATCTGACCGGACCCATCGGACTTGTAATCGGAAACGAGGGCGAAGGAGTCAGCCGTCTTGTAAAAGAAAAATGTGATTTTACCGTATCCATACCGATGTACGGAGATATAGATTCTCTGAATGCATCAGTGGCGGCAGGTGTATTGGCATATGAAATTGTACGTCAGAGAATAAAAGCCTGACTGTAATAATTGCAGCATAAATTGCATTGAAATTGTAGTATAAATTGCATCTAAATAGGCTTGACAAGTAGTGGGGCAATATGCTAGAATTTTGAAATGTAGCGAGCAATCGCACAGGCTGCTGTGGCACAGGTGGTAGCGCACCTCATTGGTAGTGAGGAGGTCACGGGTCCGAGT
>JAUNSC010000060.1 GCA_030539395.1 Eubacteriales bacterium | reverse complement strand
TATTAAGGAGGGAAGTAACGTGCCACGTAAAGGACATACTCAGAAAAGAGACGTATTAGCAGATCCGATGTACAACAATAAAGTGGTTACTAAACTTATCAATAACATTATGTTAGATGGTAAGAAAGGTGTAGCACAGAAGATTGTATACGGTGCATTCGACAGAGTGGCTGAGAAAACAGGAAAGCCGGCTCTCGAAGTATTTGAAGAAGCTATGAACAACATTATGCCTGTACTGGAAGTAAAGGCAAGACGTATTGGTGGTGCTACTTATCAGGTACCTATCGAGGTAAGAGCAGACAGACGTCAGGCATTAGCTCTTCGCTGGATGACCATGTTCTCTCGTAAAAGAGGCGAGAAAACAATGGAAGAAAAACTGGCAAATGAGATTATGGATGCAGCAAACAACACAGGAGCATCTGTAAAGAGAAAAGAAGATATGCACAAGATGGCAGAGGCAAACAAAGCTTTTGCACATTACAGATTCTAATAGGAGGAATATACCTTGGCTGGAAGAGAATACCCACTTGAGAGAACCAGAAATATTGGTATCATGGCTCATATCGATGCTGGTAAAACTACCACAACAGAGCGTATCCTGTATTATACTGGTGTAAACTATAAAATTGGTGATACTCATGAAGGTACTGCTACCATGGACTGGATGGAGCAGGAGCAGGAAAGAGGTATCACAATCACTTCAGCCGCTACAACCTGTCACTGGACTCTTCAGGAACAGTGCAAACCGAAGCCGGGTGCTCTGGAACACCGTATCAACATTATTGATACTCCGGGTCACGTTGACTTTACAGTTGAGGTTGAGCGTTCCCTTCGTGTACTTGACGGCGCTGTCGGCGTCTTTTGTGCAAAGGGTGGTGTAGAGCCTCAGTCAGAGAACGTATGGCGTCAGGCTGACACCTACAATGTACCGCGTATGGCATTCATCAATAAGATGGATATCCTGGGTGCAGATTTCTACGGTGCCGTAGAACAGATTAAGACCAGATTGGGTAAGAATGCAATCTGCCTTCAGCTCCCGATCGGTAAGGAAGATGATTTCAAAGGAATCATTGACCTGTTTGAAATGAAAGCTTATATCTACAATGATGATAAAGGTGATGATATTTCCGTTGTAGATATTCCGGAAGATATGCAGGATGATGCAGAGCTGTATCGTACAGAGCTGGTAGAGAAAATCTGCGAGCTGGATGACGATCTGATGATGGAATATCTGGAAGGTGAAGAACCGTCTGTAGATGCTCTGAAAGCAGCTCTTAGAAAAGCTACCTGCGAGTGTACAGCAGTTCCGGTATGCTGTGGTACAGCATACAGAAATAAAGGTGTTCAGAAACTTCTGGACGCAATCATTGAGTTTATGCCTGCTCCGACAGATATTCCTGCTATTAAGGGAACCGACCTGGATGGAAATGAAGTTGAGAGACATTCTTCTGATGAAGAGCCGTTCTCAGCTCTGGCATTCAAGATTATGGCTGACCCGTTTGTTGGTAAGCTGGCATTCTTCCGTGTGTACTCAGGTACAATGAAATCCGGTTCTTATGTACTGAACTCCACAAAAGGAAAGAAGGAACGTGTTGGTCGTATCCTTCAGATGCATGCAAACAAGAGAGCAGAGCTTGATAAAGTGTATTCAGGAGATATCGCTGCAGCTGTTGGTTTTAAGGTAACAGGTACTGGTGATACAATCTGTGATGAGCAGCATCCGGTAATTCTGGAATCTATGGAATTCCCGGAACCGGTTATCGAGTTGGCTATCGAACCGAAGACAAAAGCAGGACAGGGCAAGATGGGTGAAGCTCTTGCAAAACTTGCAGAAGAAGACCCGACCTTCCGTGCTCATACAAATCAGGAAACAGGTCAGACCATTATCGCAGGTATGGGTGAGCTCCATCTGGAAATCATCGTAGACCGTCTGCTTCGTGAGTTCAAGGTAGAGGCTAACGTAGGTGCACCGCAGGTTGCTTACAAGGAAACCTTTACGAAGGAAGTTACTGTGGACAGCAAATATGCTAAGCAGTCCGGTGGACGTGGCCAGTATGGTCACTGTAAAGTTATCTTCACTCCGATGGATCCGAACGGCGAAGAGACATTCAAGTTTGAATCCACAGTAGTCGGCGGTGCTATTCCGAAGGAATACATTCCGGCTGTTGGTGAAGGTATTGAAGAAGCAGCAAAAGCCGGTATCCTCGGCGGATTCCCGGTACTTGGTGTACATGCAAATGTATACGATGGTTCTTACCATGAAGTCGACTCCTCAGAAATGGCATTCCATATTGCCGGTTCCATGGCGTTTAAAGATGCTATGAAGAAAGGTGATGCAATCCTTCTTGAGCCGATCATGAGAGTGGAAGTAACTATGCCGGAAGAATACATGGGTGATGTTATCGGCGATATCAACTCCCGTCGTGGACGTATCGAAGGTATGGATGACCTTGGCGGCGGTAAGATCGTTCGCGGTTTCGTTCCGCTGGCAGAGATGTTTGGTTATTCTACAGACCTGCGTTCTAAGACACAGGGTCGTGGTAACTACTCCATGTTCTTTGAAAAATATGAGCCGGTTCCGAAATCCGTACAGGAAAAGGTACTGAGCGCAAAGAGTAAGTAATAGCGTAAATACACGCCAAATTATAAAAATGGGCTTGAAAATATCTCTGATATGAAATATAATCAGAGATAGCCTGTTGAAATTTTTAAAATTAAAAAAGAAAAAAGTCAATTATTTTAAGGAGGACAATCAAAATGGCAAAAGCTAAATTTGAGAGAAACAAACCGCATTGTAATATCGGTACTATCGGTCATGTTGACCATGGTAAAACAACTTTAACAGCAGCTATCACAAAAGTTCTTTCTGAAAGAGTTGCTGGTAACACAGCTACAGATTTCGAAAACATTGACAAAGCTCCGGAAGAAAGAGAACGTGGTATTACAATTTCTACAGCTCACGTTGAGTATGAAACAGAGAAGAGACATTATGCACACGTTGACTGCCCGGGTCATGCTGACTACGTTAAGAACATGATCACTGGTGCAGCTCAGATGGATGGCGCTATCCTGGTTGTTGCTGCAACTGATGGTGTTATGGCTCAGACAAAAGAGCACATCCTTCTGTCCCGTCAGGTAGGTGTTCCGTACATCGTTGTATTCATGAACAAATGTGATATGGTTGATGACGAAGAACTTCTTGAACTGGTAGAAATGGAAATTACAGAGCAGCTTGAAGAATATGACTTCACAGACTGCCCGATCGTTAAAGGTTCCGCTCTTATGGCTCTGCAGGATCCGTCCAGCGAATGGGGCGACAAGATCATGGAACTTATGGAAACAGTTGACAGCTATATTCCGGATCCGCAGCGTGCAACAGATCAGCCGTTCCTGATGCCGGTAGAGGACGTTTTCTCTATCACAGGCCGTGGTACTGTAGCAACTGGTAGAGTAGAGCGTGGTGTTCTTCATGTATCTGACGAAGTAGAAATCGTTGGTATCAAAGAAGATACACGTAAAGTTGTTGTAACTGGTGTAGAAATGTTCCGTAAACTTCTTGACGAAGCTCAGGCTGGTGATAACATCGGTGCTCTTCTTCGTGGTGTTCAGAGAACAGAAATCGAACGTGGTCAGGTTCTTGCAAAACCGGGTACAGTAACATGCCATACAAAATTTACAGCTCAGGTATACGTTCTGACAAAAGATGAAGGTGGACGTCATACTCCGTTCTTCAACAACTATCGTCCGCAGTTCTACTTCAGAACAACTGACGTTACAGGCGTTATCAATCTTCCGGAAGGAACAGAAATGTGCATGCCGGGTGATAACGTAGAAATGACAATCGAACTGATCCACCCGATCGCTATGGAACAGGGTCTTACATTCGCTATCCGTGAAGGTGGACGTACTGTTGGATCAGGCCGTGTTGCTACAATTATCGAGTAATCTGAAAGATTAGTGAATAATTTGGATTTTATAAAAAGCCCGAAAATATGCTTTTCGGGCTTTTTTGTAAAATATTGAAATGTAGTTGGACTGTCAATAGAAGCTGTAATAAATATTCTTCCATATAAATAATACAGCGTCAGGTATTGCAAATTTAAGTAAACTGATGTAATATGTTCTTATAACTCTGGAAGGATATTATATGAAAAAGCAAAGAAATCAGGATATTGATTGGTTGGTGGTTATTCCATTACTGCTATGGGCGGTATGTACAGGCATAGCTGTTGCAAAAGCTGTTCAGTCAGGGCGAACAATAGAGGTAATAGAATGGTTGGAAATATTTAATAGTAATACATTTGCAACATATATCTCAATTGTTGTTGCCATGTTGTATCAATTTTTTTCGGTCGGGAAAGGGAAGAATTTAGGTGTAAAGCAACAGTCGGGATTGTCAAACAGGTATGTTCCGCTTACTATTATATCTACGATTATTTATGGAATAGTAGCAGTAGTTAATGCCAGCAGATTTAATCTGGCCACTACAATAATTATGACGTTTGTTTCTGTAATCTATGTAATTTTGTTTTTTGTATTTATGAAAAAAAGAAACATATAGACATACAATATATAGAGAAAGCAAAAGGTGTATATGATGTTATCAAAAGTGCGGAGAGTATTTACAAAGGAATATATAAGAGAGAACGCATATTATGATTTTATGCAGCAAGTACTTCCGCGAATTAAATTAAAAAATGAAAGTGAGAGTGTTTGTTTAAAGATTAAAAGACTGAGGGACGATAAACAGTATAAATCTGACTTTAGAATTAAAGTAGGAGAATATTAAATGTTAAGGGAAGATTTTAACTATTTGTGGGAACAGGGTATTAAGCAGGCGGTATGCAATGTCGTAGAAGAAATATCTGAGAATCAGAAAAAAAGATACGATATATGTGTAGACTTATCGGATGAAGTCCAGGAAAGAGTTTATAATGCATATAATGATTATAGATTGTTAATTCGAAAACAGTATTTTGATGTTGGCGAAAAGGACGAAAAAAGAATTGATGGCCACAAAATATGCGCCTGTATTACAGGTGCCTTGTTAGACGTTAAGTTAATATCATTTCAGCTTAAAGAAACAAATATACCTTTACAGATTTTGTATTCAAATTATGCAGTTGCTTTTTTGGCAGGAATGCATGTCATGTATTTGTTGTTACTATCTGATTATTTGAAAGAGGAGGACTACGACTCTTTTAGAGAATTAGATAATCAAAAAACATTTATTTTTCCAGAAACCAGCGCAGGGCATGATCCGTATGTTCAAGGTCGTATCAAAACATTAGCATTGAATGATATTTATGGAAATGATTTTGATGTTTTGACTTATGCTGATATGTTATATTGGATAGAACTATATAATAAACATGTGATATATGAAAAGGTTAATAATTTGAAAAATCAGTAAAGCGAGTGCTAAAAATCAATGTTAATAAGTTAAAATAGCTTGGATAATCAAACCTTTTAAGGGGCACTCAGGTCTTTGAAGTCGAACTTTAGAGTATAACATTAAAATGCGATTCTTCTTCTGAAGACGGTTTCAGGGTTTAAAATTGAAGTAAGAGATTAGAACTATTGGCAGAGCCATTGCTCCATAGGTGAGTAATCATCTATGGAGCAATGGCTCTGCTTTTATTAAATGTTTTTTGCTGATACGAATCTTCCACATCTGATATATGGATCATGGACATTTGCAGATAATGAAGATGAAATATACCGGGCCCCCTGTATTATAGAAGAAAAATAGTACAGGAGGACAAATAATGAAACAATATGCATACATCAGGGTTTCAACAAAAGAACAGAATGTAGATCGTCAGATATTGGCATTGAAGCCCTATAATATCCCAAAAGAGAATATTTATTGTGATTATCAATCCGGAAAAGATTTTGAACGTCCGGCCTACAGGGAATTGATAAAACAACTTAAAGTTGGAGACTTGATCATAATAAAAAGTATTGATCGTCTGGGACGTAATTACAATGATATTTTAGTTCAGTGGCAATATATAACGAAAGAAATTAAGGCAGATATTCTGGTGCTGGATATGGAATTGCTGGATACGAGACAGAAGTCTGGAAATCTTACAGGAACCCTTATAGCCGACCTTGTGTTACAGATATTTGCATATGTAGCACAGACTGAACGTGAATTTATCAGACAAAGGCAGGCAGAGGGAATTCGTGCAGCAAAAATGAGCGGAAAAAAACTTGGAAGACCACAGATGGTAATGCCGGATGGATTTGAAATGATTTGTGAAAAGTGCAAATTTGGTGAATTATCAACAAGACAGGCTGCTAAACAACTTGGGGTCAGTCATACGACTTTTTATCGAAAATACAAAAAACTGACAGCAAAAAATGTGTCAAATAGTAGACATTCTGGTACATCCAAATAAAAGCATGAAAAGACAGCAAATCAACTGTATTTCATGCTTTTATTACGTATTTGCTATCTGTTAGAAAGTATAACATATCCGTTTTTTAATGTCTGCCTTTTGAAACGGCAAAGCTGTTTCTCAATCCTGAACGGGATGATTGTGAGAGACATTGAGAGTATGTTTTTGTTAATTGGAAAGTGAAGAAAAGGGAGGGGGGAAGCAGAAACTGATAAGGGATGGAAAAAAGATGGCTAAGCAGTTAGATATTAGATAAGAGAGGATATAGATTATGGAGTATACGAGACCAGGCGGAAGCAATTACAGCGAGTTTAAACGTTGCAGTAAAGGGCATTTTTATGATCCTGCAATTTCACCCACCTGCCCTGTGTGTGCGGAGGAAGAGGTAAGGACAAGGCCGGTAGGAGAATCATTTGAGAGAAAATATTCACAAACGAAACCTGTGGAGGATAAGTCTTCGGCCACGAAACCTGTGGAGGATAAGCCAGGAGAAACCCATTCTATGGTAGATGAGATTGATGTGACACTGCCAATGGGATATGAGAAGGAGAATGAATGTGAGGAAAAAGACACTTTCTTTAATCCTCTGGTGGGTTGGCTGGTATGCGTAGACGGGCCGGCAAAGGGAACAGATTACCGTATCTATTCCGGTTACAATTATATTGGGCGTGATCCCAGCATGAATATTTGTATCATGGGAGATCCATATATCAGCCGGGAGCGCGATGCGGTGGTTGCTTTTGACGGCAGAACCAGCAAATTCTATTTTAGTCCTTCCAATGGCCAGAGTATTATTCGGATGAATAATGAAATTGTGCTGATGCCGGTTGAGATAAAAATACATGATATTCTGGAAATCGGGCACACAAAGCTGATGTTTATTCCTTTGTGTGACGGAACCTTCCGCTGGGAATAAGCAATGATACGAAAGAATAAACAGGGAACCCCTCTTATGTGCGGCTGGAAGCTGTATCATGGAAGATATACCGTGATAAAAATTCTGGGTATGGGAGGATTTGGAATTACGTATCAGGCGCGGGATGAACAGCTCCACAGAATTGTGGCGGTCAAGGAGTTTTATCCGTGTACGTGTGTGAGACGGGAGACCGGAACTGGAATGGTGCTGCCATTGAAGGATAAACGGCAGATGTTTGAACATCTGCAAAGGCGCTTCAGGGAAGAGGCGGAAATTATCCGGTCTTTCCAGAAAACGCCTCAGATTTTAGATGTTTACATCGTGTTTGATGAAAATGGCACCTCATACTATGCTATGGAATTTCTTACAGGAGAGAGCATGCAGCAGGTGCTTGATCGTGAGGGAAGGTTTTCGTGGGCGCGGCTTCAGAATGTAGCGGCGCCTGTTTTAGAAAGTGTTCAGATATTGCATGAGCGGGAGCTGATTCACCGGGATATCAGCCCGGACAATATTTTTCTTTTAAAAAACGGCGACGTAAAACTGATTGATTTTGGTTCTGTGCGCAATTATGTGGAGGCAGATCATTTTACCACAATATTGAAGGAGCATTTTGCGCCGCCCGAGCAGTATATCAATAAGAGCGTGCAGGGACCGCAGACGGATATTTACGCATTGTGTGCCACGTTCTATTACGTTTTGAGCGGGAAACTGCCGTCTGCATCAGCGCAGCGAGTGGCTGACAGGGAAGGCACTGACAGTCTGGTTCCGCTTCATACACATAATCTGGATATTCCGGATTATGTGGAAAAAGCAATTAATAAGGGTATGAAAATCCAGGTCAGCGAGCGATTTTCCAGTGTTCGGGAGTTACGGGAGGCATTGTTTCCAGCCCCTCCATCGAACAGTATGGAACATATCCGGTGGCTTGTGTGTACCGAAGGAGCAAAAAAAGGCTGCGTATGGGCCATCGGGAAAAATCAGTCCATTACGGTGGGCCGGGGAGATAATTGTATTATAAAGTATGCGTCAGATACGGGAGGTGTCAGCAGGAATCATTGCAGTTTCTATCATCATGAAAGCAGTACAGTTTTTGTGAAGGACAATCGTTCTACGTACGGTACATATTTGAACGGACAGCGGATTTTACCTGGCAGATGGTATCTTGTAAATGAACGTGACCGTATCCTGTTTGGGGCGGAGGTTTTTTCAGTGCGGTGAAATGCAGCAGGAAAGGAAGGACAATGGGGAACGAAACCGTATCAGTATTTAGTTATTCGGATATTGGAACAAGAGAGGAAAATCAGGATTCATTGAGCGTGCAGATTTATGGAAAAAATCTGGTTGCTGTTCTGGCAGATGGTCTGGGCGGTGAAGGAGACGGAAGAGAGGCCTCCGAATTAGCAGTGTCAAATCTGATCCTGTGTGGTCAGGATGGAACACTTCCCGATGCAGATCAGGTCAGGGCAGATTTTTTTTATACGAATGAAGAAATCTGCCGTCATCATAAAAGTACAGCTCATATGAAAAGTACGGCAGTGTATCTGTGCATCCATGAGAGCAGTGCTATCTGGGGACACACGGGAGATTCCAGGCTGTATCATTTTTACAAACCCTGGGGCGGAAAATATGAGCTGGAGCATTATACCCTGGATCATAGCATATCCCAGCTTGCAGTATACCTGGGTGAGATTACAAGAGAAGAGATTCCCGGACATGACGGCAGGAGCCGGCTGATTCATGCACTTGGATGTGAGGAAGCATTTTGCAGAATAGAGGATAACGTGGTGCTAAAAGCGGGAATGCATGGTTTTTTGCTGTGTTCTGATGGATTTTGGGAAAATATTTCGGAAACGGATATGTGTATACAATTGCAAAATGCAGAGGATGCAAAAGAGTGGGTGGAAAATATGTGCCAGGATATGAGAGAAAAAGACAGAGTATGCCAGGACAACAATTCGGCAATTGGAATTCTGATGGAGGTGCAGCAGTGAAAAATAAAATAATAACTTTATGTCTGGTATGTGGCTTGAGCGTTATGCAAAGTACAGTGATGGTGGCGGCGGCCACATCTTCTTTTTTACAAGGGTATGATACGGAAGAGGGACAGCTTCAGTTTTACATGGCTTCCCAGGATTACACTGTCGCAGCGGATAATCTTGAGGTGACACTGGGAGGAGAAGAGGTACCTGTTGCATTGATTGAGACAACATCCTCCGTCCCGGTTACGTATTATTGCCTGACGGATGTTTCAGGCTCCATGCGGGATGAACAGTTTGCCCAGGCAAAGGAGGTGCTTCAGGCTATATGCGATGGCATGTCAGAGGGAGATAACATGGTGCTGGCTACACTTGGCAACAATGTGGAAACTACAGGCTTTTTAAGTGACAGCGAAGCCGTTTCAGAGGCCATACGTGCACTTTCCGTGGGAAATGAAGATACGAATCTTTATTCCGGGATTGTCGAGAGCATCCGTTTATTAGAAGAAAATACGGCGGTATGTCAGAGAAAATGTCTGGTGATTCTTTCTGATGGAAAGGATGACCAGAAGACAGGAATCACAAAAAGTGAAGCGGACAATGCCATTATGGATTCCAGGATTCCGGTGTATACCGTGGCGACCCTGCGCAGCGAGCAGACAGAAGAGCAACTGGCGGACGCCAAGATTTTGGGAAGCTTTGCCAATGAGTCAGCCGGGGGAATTCATTATGCACCTGTGCTGATGGAAGGACAAAACGGAAGCACGGTCGGAACAGACATTGTGACAAGTATGAAGCAGGGGCTGAAGGTGACTGCCGATATATCCGGATATCAGGCGGCCAGAGATCTGGTACTGCTTCGCGTTATTTATCAGAACATCGGGAATGTCAGTGTTGAGGATACAATGGAAGTATACGCCCAGGATTTGAAATATGCTCTTCCGGAGACCGACCCGACAGAGCAGGAAAGCGA
>JAUNSC010000025.1 GCA_030539395.1 Eubacteriales bacterium | reverse complement strand
ATCATCTGTTTATGCAAAAATAATTTCCTTTTCCACAATCTCCCTCGCACAAGCCTTTATGTTATTAAGCTGCCCTGTCCATTCTAAGGCGTTTTCTTCCTTTAGGCGTTCCGTTATGCCCTGTGCCTGTTTCATGCTCTCTATGAGCCGCTCAAAGCGTTCCTGTGCCTGCCTGTCGATGTCGGCAAGGTAAGCGTTAAGTCTGCCGCTTGTAAGAAGATTGGTGTATGTAACTTTACAGTGATGCTTCAGATAATCCAAATGCCTCTGTCCCCAGATGCCTATCGGCTGTTCTTCTTCGGCGGGTACAGTTACGCACGGTATTAAATAATCGCCTTGCCTTTCGTATTTGCCGCCCATTTCCTCAAAAATTGTCTTTGCCATTGTCTGTTACCTCCACATTCTTTTTTATTTTGAATGTCCGCAAAATTCGTCCTACATCTGTGGGCGTAACACAAATGCGACAATCGCAAAACAGACACAGATTGTAACCGCAATCGTGATTAGATAAGAAACCGCTTTTTTCCACTTACCTTTCATCCTCTCACCTCCAAACTAAAAAAAGGCTGGCACCTATCATATAAAACAGAATAGCGTGCCAACCTTAATCTAATTTTTAGGCAACCTTAATTAACCTTAACTGATAACAAATTCAATTTGAAAAGCAGTACCCACATCCGGAATGCTGGAAACAGAGATTATGCCACCATGCAGGTCGATAATTCCTTTAGCGATTGCAAGGCCCAGCCCGGTTCCTTCTGGCTTTTGTTCCGTATTCGTCCCACGGTAATAGCGGTCAAAAAGAGGCCAGGCAGCTTCCTCATTCATGCCCCTTCCATTATCAGCAACCTTGATTTTTAATGCAGTTTGAGACGCCAGTATGCTTACTGTAACTTCCGTGTGCTCCTCTCCATGCACAAAGGCATTGATGATTAAATTCCGAAACGCCCTGGTAAAAAGCATCTGGTCAAACGGGAACATCACCGTTTCATCTTCACTTTCAAAATGGATGTTGCGTGTTTCATATTCCGGAGTATTCAAAATGTCTATGACCAGCTCTTTCAGAAAACGGACGATATTCTTATTCTCCCTGTGTATGGGGAGCATCCCGTTTTCTAATTGATAGGTCAGCTTCAGATCGTCAACCAGCTTTTCCATATAAGAGATATTTTTCAGCATCACCTCAGCATAATGCCTGCGGCGTTCCCGGCTGCCCCCATCTGTTTCCTGCAAAATCTCAGCATATCCCCTAATTGGAGAGAGCGGCGTCTTGAGATCGTGGGTAATGTTTGCGATCCATTCCTCCCGTGTCTTTTCTGTCTGCGCTCGCAGATGATCACTGGCTCTGATTTCAGCATCCAGCGTGTTCAGGCTGTCATACAGATCATGGAATGCCCCCTGCTCCTGAACAGGAAGATACTCCCGGACCGAAATCTCATGAACAGCAGTTGTCAGGCGCTTCATTGCTTTTGTTGTAAAAAATCCATACAAGATTCCTGAAATCAGTACCAGCAGGAGCAGTACCAACAGCACCGGTATCATGATAGTTTTTCCGCCTGCAAACCGTTCCCCATTTACATACATGGTAACTTTGGACACATTCACGGGAAAATATAAGAGATAAGCATATTCTTTTTCGGTGTCAAAGGCTACACCTGAAAAGACAGTCATTTCTCCATCCGCTGATTTTCCGGCAAGAACAAGCTGCAGAAGCTCCGTACCGGAATACGCTTCATCGGACTGCTCCGGCTCCTGATAACCAAATACCACCTTTCCGGAGCTGTCAATGATCTGAATGCCGACCTTGTGCTTCTGAAGCTGCTCAAGCCCGGACTGCTTGACCTGCGGAATGTTATCTATGAAAATAATCTGATCTTTGAAATCCTCTGTAAATACTTTGGGCCAGTCGCTCCTTACGCTTTTGCCGTCCGGTGTCTGAACGGAAATCATCAGGAAGAAAAAATATCCTGCCAGCACAACTGTCACAAGCAATGACAGAAAAAAGAGCAGGTAAATATGAAATATGGTACGGTGTCCTGATTGCTTCATTTAGTCAACCCTCTTTTTGAGCTTATATCCCAAGCCTTTTATTGTGATGAGCTGTCTTGGCTTGGACGGCGTATCTTCGATTTTTTCCCGCAGGTGCCGGATATGCACCATAATGGTATTGTCGCAAATAGCGCTGTACTCGCCCCAGACCTGTTCATACAGCCTTTCCTTACTGATAATTTTATCTGTATTTTCCATAAGGTAGGATAAAAGCAGGAATTCACGGCCTGTCAGTTCGATTTCCCGGTTATCTTTATAAATGCGGCCGCTCTCTTTATCCAGCACCAACGAGCCGGCCTGCAGCAAAACTTTGCCCTCCGGTGCAGGAACACTTGTGTACTGCTGGCGGCGAAGCTGCGCCTTGATACGGTATACGATTTCCCGCGGACTAAAGGGCTTTGTAATGTAATCATCGCCGCCGCAGGAAAGCCCCAATATCTTGTCCACATCATCGCTCCTGGAGGATAGAAACAAGATAGAGCAGATAGAAAATTCCCGGATGGCTTTACACACCTCAAAGCCATCCATATCCGGGAGCATCACATCCAAAACGATCACATCCGGCTGGTATTCCCTGCATATGCGGATTGCGTCCGCACCTGTATAGGCTTTCTCAATGGACTCAAAGCTGTCCTGCTGTAACGCTTCTGCAATCAGATCCACAATATCTTTCTCATCATCAATCAACAGTATTTTATTCTTCATTCAAAAACACCCTCTTTTTACACTGCGTAACTATATTTCAAAATCCGTTTTGTAAGCCATTCAAATCCCATAATTTGAGCTGCTGCCCATTCTAGTTTTCTTCAAAGGTCTGTAACTGTTCGTTATCATGGTGTGCATTTTATCCATCTTCTCCGCTCCTATTTTCCCTCCAGCGATTTCATCCCCTCTATAAGAACATTAAGTGAAAATTCAAAACTGTCCTCTATGGAAGGCGTATCTCCAAAAGCCTTATGATTGATCAGCAGGATAAACCCCTGCAGAAAGCCCCTTACGGTTCGGATTAGATGCAGGCGGCTTTCCTCAGAAATATTCAGCGAATCCATGATTCTATGGAGGGTGGCAAACAGTTCAGAGGTGTTCTCTGAAGTTTCCTCATCCTCATATTGGTTGTACCAAAGCATCACATTAAATACACCCGGATTATCGACAGCGAACTTGTAAAAGGCATAGGAGACCGCCCGGATCGCATCATAGCCGCTTACTCCAATCATGGAGCGGAGAAGCTGTTCTTCCATTTGATGCCATCCATAGAGCATCAGCTCCCGCTTGAGGTCGTCCAAACTTTTGAAATAGTAGTACAATGATGGGGATTGAATCCCTAAATCCTGAGCCAAGAGTTTCAATGAAATACTCTGTTCCCCAGACTCATTTGCCATCTGCGCTGCTCTGCATATGATTGCATCTTTGCCAATTTTCATCCGTGACATAGCCATCCTCTCCCCAACCTAATCTAATAAATATTATACCTTATTTGATTAGAAAATACAAACCGGGCATTGAACGCAGAAAATCACCGCTCTCTCAAGGCTTTTTCAGTCTGGATAGAACAGAAAAAGCCGGATGCGGCCCTGCAAGGCTGCACCCGACTTCTTCTATCATGCTATACCCAAAGAAAATCTATAATAAAGTCTGAGACGTAGCTATTCATTCAAATACTCCTCTAAACAGACATCCAAATCATATATTTCTTTCGCCGGTTTTTCAGCGTCCTCTGATAAAGTATTCTGTTGTTACATTCCCATTATCGGCTTGTTCGGCTCCTGTTCAAGACTGACTGCCAAATCAAAAGCCGGAACAAGGATTAGATTGTATCTCGCCTTTATATAGTGCTTGTAAAAGGCTTTTTGCAGATCCGACAGATACGGTGTGGAATCTATGAATTCACTAATTACTTCCATATCAACCCGGTGAACAATCCGTTTGACCGCCTCACTGCAGCCTTCATATTCCGAACTCATTAGAAAGTCACGGTAGTTAATTTTTCTGTCGTTCTGCTTTATGGCAGAGGTCGGATACAGATAAACTCTCGAATGCAGCGCATCCTCGTTTGACAGCACTTCATTCATGATCTTCTCGTCAGCCTGCGGCAGCAGACAGCTTCCGCAGTCATAGATGGGTGCAATGCTTGATTCTCCCGTTATTTCATCAAACAGGAATCCCCAATTTCCGTTATGACGGTCGAAGTTTCCAAGTAAGGCATCTACAACAAATACATCCCAAAAGTGCCGTTCCAATACCTCCGGCGAAACGTACTGCTGCTTTCCAATCGTATCAAGTATATCTTCAAGCTCTGTTCCCGTACCATTTGAATCTGATTCCAGAATCGTATTCTTTATGGAACAGAAATCAAAAAATCTCTTTCCGTCTGTTGTAAAGTCCTTGCAGGCACAGACAATCTTCTCCTTGCCGCCAACCTTAAATGTGCCAAGCATGGTTTCGTGCGCCCTTACACCGATCAGATTGAAGATACTGCTTGCGATATGCTCGCTGAAACAGCTATTGGTATAGGAAAGCCCAGTGGGTTTATTCTTGCCGGAGGGTGGGAATTTCAGCATATACAGTGTGCCGTCATATTCTACGGCGATCTTCTTGCCGTTTGCTCCGTTGTATGCTCTGCCGGGTACCACCCGACAGTTTGTAAAATCAATTTTTTCAGCCATTCGTCATTATTTCCTTAAAGATATTTTGCTCTGAGATAATCGGCATGTTCCTTTGTGATTACGCCGTCGTTGATCTCAGCAATATTGATACTGCCATAGAGTTCTCCCCATAGGCAGTCAAGCAGAGGAGATTTGTTTTTCAATCCGTCCTTGTATGCGTCCAAATCATGCTGCAGATATCCGGGCAGCCCGTATTCATAAGAGCGTTCCTTTTCCGTCTGATGGATTCCTTCGGAAGTCAGAAGCTCCATCGACACACCAAGCGTCTTTGCCAGTTTATACACCGTTTCCGCGGAGCATTTTTCAAGCTTTGTCTTACCGCTGCATATATCGTTGAGCGTAGCGTGAGGGATTCCCGCGTCTACGGCTAATCGGTATTTTGTCATGTTTCGCTTTTTCAGCAAACTCTCGATCATCATTCCTGTCACATCCTCTCTGCTATTATTATATCGGTATGCCGAAATAATGTCAAGATAACTACATGAAACTGAACCAAAAACCCGTATTTACCTCGTCCTGGAGAGAGCAGGAAAAGTCGGATGCAGCTTTGTAAGTCTGCATCCGACTCCTTCTATCATGGCATACTCAAAGGAAATCTATTAGATACAATTTAAAAATAGAAGCTATCGTTTTATGCGCATGCGAAAACGCCAATGGTTAGGGCGTTTTTCGTAGTGGGGACTGCACCCAATCGTTAAATTTTTCTGCTCTTTTTCCCCCAAAAAATCATTTCACTCATTCTCTCTACCAGGCAATCTGAAAATCAGCTAAAAAATCCTAACACAACGGTAACTATCATAATGACAATAAGAATATATACTGTATAGTCCCGTTCCTCGATTCTGTTATTTGAATGCAATTTTACAATTCTCAGCTTTGCAATCAGTCTAAAACAAAGATAGCCTACCATTGTTCCGATTACATTTGTAAGAATGTCATCTATATCTGTTGCCCGGTATAATGTAAATAGCTGAATAATTTCAATAAAAAGGGATAATCCAAAACCAATAAATAAAGTATTTCTCGCACGCTCAAATGTTTTACATATAAGCGGACACAGAAAGCCTAACGGGATAAAAAGGAAAATATTCAAAATAAAACTCAAACTAAATCCGTCACTGAAAGGAATAAGGTTTATATTTGGATTAAAAAACGCTTCTCCCAACCTTGACAGTCTTTTATATTCACTAAGTGTAGGAATACCTATGATATGTGTCAACATTACACATAAGTAGTAATACATTACCAATGACAGAATAGATGTTCTAACTTTAGGGATACTGCTGTCTTTTCTAAAAATTACAACTAATAAAATACCGATAAAGATAATCCCCAACAAAAAAATGGGTTTAATCAACAATAAGTCTATGATAGTGTCGAACAACCCAATTTGAATTTCGACACTTGATTGACTACTTGAAACAACATCCATATGCAAAATCCTCTTACTCTGAATTATTTCCTGTGAACAGAATACCGGATAAATCTTAAAATCCTCATGCTAAAATTCTTAAAAAGTAATAAATAGCCTGGATTATTCACGGCGTAGCCGTGAAAGTGGCTGAAAGCCACATAGTTACTGTATTTTAATTGAATATTGCTTTTCACTTATCAAGTGAATAAAAAAAGAGCATCCGTTTGTGGTAAAATTAAGGTGTTCAAAGCCATTAATAATACAAACAAAGGAGCCCTTCATGAGTATTGTAAACACCTTATCACTAGAAAGCAATAGACAGATTAAAATAAATTTTGATGGAGGAGATTTATCCTCCGATGCAGGCCTGCTTCTTATCAAAGAATTCGTAAGTAAACTTGACATTGATAAACTTTTCAGTCGCTCATTTAAGACTAATGATTCTGCATCATTTAGATATCACACTGACAAGGAGAATCTCCTTCAGATAATCTATATGATTATTGCAGGTTATTTTGAAGATGATGCTTCAGATGAACTTACAAATGACCCAGTATTTAAAGCAGTACTAAATAAAGATGCTTTAGCATCACAACCTACGGTATCAAGATTCTTTAACCGTATGGATGAAGATACTGTAAACCAATTCCTTACGATTGGCAGAATACTTCGAAAAAGAGTTTACAGTATTCAGATGCCACAAGCTGTTATTCTGGATCTGGATTCCACTCTTCTTGATGCATACGGTAAACAGGAAGGCAGAGCCTTTAACTTTCATTATCGGAGCAATGGATACCATCCACTTGTCTGTTATGATGGAATGACTGGGGATCTGATAAAAATCCAACTTCGTGATGGAACACAGTATTCCTGCACTGGAGTGGTTGACTTCCTGCAACTGATACTTGATGAATATCTGAATGATTATTCAACAATCCAAATTCTGCTTCGGGGTGACAGCGGTTTTGCTACGCCTGACCTTTACAAGCAGTGCGAGGAAAATGGCACAAGCTATGTCATCCGGCTGAAGGAGAATGGTATTCTCCGTGAAAAAGCATCCCATCTTGTGGATGAGCTTGATGAAATCACCAGGAATAACAAAGTTGATTATGCGGTAGTTTATGGTGAATTCATGTACAAAGCAGGTCCATGGCCTTATGAAAGGCGTGTGGTTTGCAAGGTTGAAAAGCCGGAAAACCAGATGGTTTACATGTATACATTTGTTGTCACAAACATGGATTCCTCACCAGAGTATCTCATAAAATTTTACTGCAAAAGAGGACGGATGGAAAACTTCATCAAAGAAAGCAAATCTGGTTTTGATTTCGCTTCTGTAAGTAGCCATGCTAGAATCGTAAATGCCAACAGACTTCAGGTACACGCTCTTGCGTATAACATATTTAATTGGTTTAGACGATTGGCGTTATCAGCAAACATGCGAAAACAACGCATAGATACCGTCCGTTTAAAACTGCTGAAGATTGCTGCAAAAATAATTCGTTCAGCAAGATATATCACATTCAAGCTGTGCAGTAGCTGCCCTTATAAGAATGAATTCTATGAGACACTTTCAAATATCGGTAAGCTGAATGTACAGCTGGAATAGCAACTATTAACGAACCTTGATAGCTTAACAATTGCACTCTGAACTCTGCCACAGGGATTTTATACCCTTTTGACGGGTTAATTGAGTGATGTTATGGCTGCATGGATCAATTTTTAGATTCATGGCACAGTTATCGCTTCAGATACTGTTCCGTGAATAATTTAGGAATAGTTTACCCAGATGACTCTCTAGTATTCTATGTTCCGTTATTCTCCGGCCTTTCTCCAGGTTTTAGAATTGCAGACTATTCATTTTGACAAAAAAGCATACCGTCATATCAAAGAAAACTCTACCAGCCATACCCCTTACCCTTTTGCACGTTTCCTAACATTTTAATCCCTGAAGGATGACGCATCTCCAATCTCTGTACACACGATTCACATGTCACCGTTTCTGCAAAAACGTTCAAACCGTCTGATGCGTCTATCCACATCGCGCTGCAGTGCTTTTGTCAAGCGCACGTCCGGCTCATACCAGATATTTTTTATATCCAGCTTTACTTGCTTTTTATCATAGGCCATTTCAATCCTGCCCACAAATCTGTCCCCATAGAGAATCGGCAAAACATAGTGACCATATTTACGCTGCTCCTTTGGCGTATAGATTTCCCATTTATACGAAAAATCAAAAACTGCTCCAATAAGCTTTCTGTCCCAGAGCAGATTGTCCAACGGTGCGATGAATTCGCAGCGTTTTTTAATCTGGGGATTTTCCAATGTAAATTCTGCGAGTCCTGCATCCTCCCTGCGGCAATACAACGGCTCCTCAATCTCCTCCACTTCCACTTCAATAATCTTTTCTTCTTTTAACAGCGTCTCGAAAATATCGTTTCTCTGTGCTGCCTTCAGCCCCCGTATGCCCAGCCACGCATCAGAAGCACGGTTCCACAAAAGCCCTACAGAGCCAATGCGCTCTGATACCAGCCATTTTCTGTAATCAAAATCCGAAGTATAAGGCTCCGGTTGATTCAAAAGCTCCGCAGGAATGCATTTTTCAATCAAATCATAATATTTCAGTGTCCCGCTCTTATGATGGATTCCCAGTTCTCCGACAAAATACATATGTTCCAATGCCGCTCTCGACAACTTGGTATCACTCCAATACCAGGAAACCTTTCCCGATATGTCCAGATCTGCACTGCACAGCGGCCCCCGCCGTGCAATTTCCTCACACACCCGTTCCTGTACTTCCAAAATTTCTGTATGGCTTATCTCCCAGCTCCGGTGAGCCTGCCGTTCACGCCCAAAATATTTCCAATTTTCTATCGGAACAATCGCAAGATTTTTATCAAAATAATCCACCAGCTTCCGGTCAACGTATAAAAGCTCATAAAGCATCGTCTTTTGATAGCCTTTTATTCTGGACTGAAAAACCAGATCCGCATTTCTGCCGCAGACATCCACCGGATCAAACTGAATACATCCTGCCTGACGGACAAAAGAAAGAATTCCTTCTTTTCCAACAAATTTATAATCTCCCAGCAAGCCATGCTTTAATAACAAAAACTGCCGCGCCTGCTTTTTCGTAAAATAAATTCTGTCCATTAACCCTCCCTCCGCTAACACAGGAAGTGCCACGATCCATCATCATGCTGCTATGACGGATTCTGCCATCACGTTTCCTATTTCTTATTTAGAATCCAATAAAATTTATACTGGCTGCCATTGTGTCCAATCAGCACATGATCCGATTTTTCATACCCCAGTTCCATCAATGCCCGAATGCGTTCTTTTGCCGCTGGTACCGCTTTCGTTGCCAACATCCGGCAGGAAAACATGTCAAACGCCGGGGTGCCTATCTGCTGTAAAATCTCCGTTATTACATCCGCTTTTTCATAGTCACTCCGCAAATCCAGCCGCAGCAGCCCACAATCTGTGAAATAATCCTCAGAATCCCTGTGGAATAACTCAACCGTTCCTATGACCGCTTCCTCTTTATAACTGAAAATGCACCATCTTACAAATCCCCTTCTTTCATACTCCCAAAGCCAGTATCTGATTGCCTCCCTCATCCTCTCCAGCGATGTATAATGGAAGTCATCCCCACCGCAATTGTCACTGTTAAAAAACGAAACCGCCTTGTCGTCCGAATAGACCTTCAACAAATCCTCGGCATCGTCTCCTGCGACCAAACGCAGGCAATAGTTTCCATCATCAAAAACCGGACAGTCCTGATACACATCCCCACAATTTACAATCGACGCGTTCATAAGTTCACTCATCTTATTTTCCTTCTTTCTTTTTCACTGCCACCGTAAGCGCAAAATATTATGTGTTCTATAAAACAACTTCATCATACCATGCTTCTGCGACAGCTATATGTCGTAATTAGATAAAAAATCTTGAGCTGTCCTGATCAGCTCGTTGCGATAAATCTCCGGCGAAATAATTTCCACATGGCTTCCCATGCTCAAAAGCAGCGCTTTCCAAAAACGCTCCCCCGGAGGAACCTGAATCCATATTCTTGATTTTTCCTCTGACCTCTCTTCTATTCTGCTGTCTGGAAAGTATTCTTCCATCAGACATGTATCTTTTTTATCAAAATCCACTTCCAGTGTTACACAAGTTTCACCATATGCCCTGTCTGATTGCTCCATAAGCTCTTGCACCGCCGGATGCTTTTTGTCAGATTTTCCCGGCGTAATCCGAAGCCTGCGGATTCGTGCAACTTTAAAAGTACGGTAAGCCTCCTGCGGAACTGACCATGCAAACAAATACCATGAATACCATTTATACTGCATGGCGAGAGGCTCAACCAGGCGCTGCGTTTCCTTTCCTTGTGCATCCCTGTAAAAGAATTCAACCAATACATTTGTTCTAATTGCCCGCTCCAGTATTTGATTCATTTTTTGCACCTGCTGGTTTTCTCTTGCGATTCCAAAATCAAAAAAGACACTCTGCTCCTGATTCCTGTCCAGAAGCAGATGATACTTTTCAATTAAGCCTGCCAGTGTTTCATTTGCATACGAGGTTGCAAGGCTTTCCAGCGCCTGACGGATCAACTGCTGTTCTTCCTGACGGATATTGCAGTTTCTGACCTTATAGGACGGTAAAATGGAATATCCTCCACTCTTCCCCTGATTAGAATATACAGGAATTCCCGCTTCTGCAATGCTGACCATATCTCTCTGTATCGTTCTGACCGATACATGAAAACGCTCTGCCAAATAACTTGCAGGAACATGGTCATGATTCAGCAAATATATGATAATTTCTAATAAACGGTCTATTTTCATCACTGCTCTCCCATCTTTTCGCTTCTCTCAGATAAGAATACCGAATTTGTTCTGCATTTCTTATCATAATCAAATGCTCTTTTACCAGTTCATTTCCTGTTGTAATTATAGGCGAATTGATACGTTCTTGATAATTACCCACAAAAAACTTGCTCGCTCTCATTTATCAATGTATGGGCAACTATATCTTCAGTACGGAAAATATGCCAAATTGAATATGCAATCGTTTTACTATGATAAACCATTTCATTTTCCAGCCTAAAGTTCCGCCTCAAAAAGAATTTTTTAAAATTTTTTCCAAGCTCCGCAGACCGCGCTGGATGCTCTCGGAGATACGGCTTTTTGCCACTTTTTCAGCCTGTGCGATCTCTGTCTGGCTCATTCCAAGAATGAAGTGGCGTAAATCCTTTTGGCCTGTTTGTCCGGCAGAGTAGCAATAGCAGCGTGAAGTTCCTGCATGGTTACTTTCCGCTCGTACAGTTCATGGGGCGAAAGTGCGACAAAAACAGCCTCATGCTCCAGCCCATCATCCCGGTCAAGGGAATAGTAAAGCAGCCTCCTTACGGTCAAACTCTTTGAACATTTCAGCAACTTCGTCCGATACTTCCATGAAGCAATCCGATGTATAAAACGGGTAATAGTCCCGAAGATTGATAATAGCCATATTGACCTCCGTTTCGGTTGGTGGTTGACGAGTGACCGAAACGGAAGCGGCGGGGAGCGGCACCGGGGAATAACTTCGGGCCAACATTATTGTACTCTTCCCTCTCCAGGCTTCTCAATACCAGACGCTTTCCGCCAGGACAAACAAAGCTGTCCGTTTCCTCCTCATATTGGAATTCTTTACGTGTGAACTCTGCCTGATAGTGGATGCCGCTGGCTACTCTGGGTGTATAGAAACGGATTACCATTTCCTGAAGCCTCCGGCAGATCAGGCTCCTCCCATATGCCTTATCTGCGCCCGCTGCTTCTATTAGCAGTCCCAGATGATTCCGCATATACTCTATCCGTTCCAGATATGGATGGGAATCATTCACGTTTCCAGGAGTTACTTCCACATCCACGATGATTCCATGTCTGCTATCCACACTCTGGTGACTCAAATAATGCGGCCCCTCTGGTTTGCCCGGTCGTTTCAGAATTCCAGCATCCGGATCTGTCTGATTGACGGTTTTCTCTCTCTCATTATACATGATAGTGCGCGGAGCTCGGTCAACAATATAGGCCAGTTGCTCCTGCGTCATCCCGCTGGCCTCCCGCGCCTGCTTGATGGCGAGCCCTATATCGTGAAAATCAAACCGTCGTTCATCTCTTTCAACCCGCAATAAGATAAAAAGTGATACTGAACTGAGAAACTTTCCTTTATTTTGTCCAAAATGCAAGAAGGAAAGTCTAATCAATGTAATACAACTTAAAATTTCCGTTATCACAGAGCTAGACGCAAAGACGCAGAGCCGATAACCCATTGATTGATGTGGTTTCGGCTCTGTTTTATTTTCATAAGGAAAGGGAATCTATTATAAAGTCCGTGACGAAATCAGTACAAATATTCCTCCTGACAGACATCCAAATCATATATTTCTTTCGCCGCTTCTTTCCCTACATAACGATAATGCCACGGCTCATAAATGATTCCGGTAATATCGCTTTTGTCATCTGGGTAGCTAGACTGCCCCAATCATTCCATTCGTTCGTCCTCATCAAGAACGTCCCAATCATCTTCGTTTTCCTCCAGTTCCAAATGAACCGGTGGAAATCGCTGTTCATATTGTTCTTTCGCCAGCATACGCACTTCCGGGTGCTTATCCTTCATCCTGTTTTTCAGCCAGGCGAGTTGTTCTTTGGAAAGACGCCAGGGAAGATTCAAGAGCCGGTTGACCGCCATCCGCTCAGTTCTTTCTTCTAACGGCAGGGCGGCACAGGCCTTACAGATATGCGCAGCGTGACCTTTCCCGGAGAATTTCTCATTGGCTTTATATTCCCCACAAATTTTACAGTAATGGCCGTGCTTTTTCAATTTCTTAACCTTCCTCCGCAAGAGAATACAGCTTGCGGACTGCTTTCATCACGATATTCCACTCCAGGTCAGCCGCATAAGAAAACTTTTTCCGATACGCTATCCAAAGCTGCTGCATCGCCGGACTGTCCTCCACCTCGTGAAAGACTTCTTTTGCCTCTGTCAAATGGGCCTCCGTTTCCCGTTTTCGGGCAGTTGCCAGCATCGCATCATGGAGGATCTCTGCGTTCAGTGTGTTCCCTTGAAGCTGTTCCAGAATATAAATGTCGTAGAAATCCCTCATGCGGGTATTGGTCGTTGCTCTGGTTCTCCAATTTCTCAGCCAGCACGGTTTCCAAATTGTATGCCCAGATGTCAATGGAACGGTCCTCCAGCATCAGCTTGAAGCTGTACCGGACTTTCCTCGGTGTAATGGCATCCCCGGTAGAAATGTCAATCTTCAAGGGCGTTACCACTCCGTCGAAAACTGTAGTCATGCTTACACGAATCCCTGGATATTCCGATTCATCCATAATCTCCGAAACCTTATTGACCCGAAAGGTCACGCCGTCATCAATAGGGACAGAAACAATCCCTGCAATCAAATCCGACACATCATCGACATTCACATTGACCCCTTTGACCGTTGCATCCAGGTCCATGGTGGAACGGGCATCCAGGCCAACCATCGCCGCTACCAGCATCCCGCCCCTCAAAATAAATTTGTCCCGGTACTCCGAAAGGGAAATGCGCTCAAGAAATCGCTCCATCATGTAGTTCCGCATCAAAATCTGTGCGTCCGCAGACTTCTTTTTTGAGAGGTTGCGGACCAGGTCTTTTAACTGCTTTGCTGTCTTTATCATAGTAGTACCTCCAAATACTGCCGCAAAATTTTCTCTACCCGGAACAGCTTTGCATAGCGCATCAACGTCCGCAGATTTTTGTCCTTTCTTCTGGCATACATTTTGAGCGCCCCCTGGAACGTCTGCATCTCCAAACTGTTCCGGCTTCGTAACAGGTCGCAGATCGTTCGCTCCATATCATAAGCCGGTACAGTATGCCCAAAGGGGGTCTGCGCCGTTATCAATCCTACATCATGCAGCTCTGCCTTGATGGTAAAGACCTGAACCCCTTCCGCTTTTAGTCTGGTGGGATTGTAGCCGGTCTTTACCGTAACCGTGTACTCGGTTGGCTCACGGTCTGTCAAATCGTGAAAAAACAGGGCTGTCTCATGGGAAAATACCGCCTGTTCAAACCGCAGATGGATCAGGTACATCGCATCTACCCAGGAATCTTTGGAAAGATAAACGCCATGTGCAACCCGTTCCAATTCCCGGTCCTGTACATAATGATAGAAAACCGGTTTGGAAATTCCGGCAGATACCACCTGGGCGGTTTGCAGCATCCCATCCTGAGCCGCCAGCATCCTGTCCAACTGTTCATATTGTCCCATAGCTTCACTTCCTTTCACACTAATATTATACGCAATATTAGTCTAAAAGTAAAGTGGGCGAGGCTACGATTTTGCAGTTCCTCCCATAATTTAACCATATACGCTGTCTTGGATGGCGAATTTCAAATCCTGTACTTTTCCCAGCAACCAGAAGGCCCGTTTGGGCAGCCCAAACGGGCTGTTGAGAAAAGCGATTAGTAACAGGATGAGACCGTTTTGCGGGGAGTATGTCACCAGAACTACCACGCCCAGCAGGGCGATCCCCATGCTGAATAGTCCCAGCACCAAGCCGTTTCAAAATCCTTACAGGGTATTTTTACTGTGAACACATCTCAATGTGATATTCAAAATATTGTTCCTGAAAATCTACCGCCTTTGCGACTTCCTCTTTCGTAAAGTAAATTCCCTCGGGCGCTGCCACGAGTTTATCCTCAACATCGTTATGACGATGGATAATTCCGATAATACGGGCAAAATATTCCTCAATCGGAACGCCTACGCCGAGCAAATATACATCAAGCTCTTCTCCATCACCGCCTAAGACATTGAGTATAGATCCATAATTGATAGGATAAGTGAAGTTGGGATGGTTAGGATGTACGCTTCCGATGGGTCTGTCTATTTTAATATCAACCATTTTTCCGAGATAAGTTTTGTCATAAAAACTGTGACAGAGGAAGCTGTGTTCGGCACAGGTTTTCCTGCTGAGATCCATTTCCTTTTTGTGTATTCTATTCCGTCAACAGTATATCGGACTATAGGGAAACTCTGCACCGTCAAGCGTATGCATTCTGACCGGTTTCCGATTTACTTTCAACCACCATTGTTTTGAAACGGAAACAACGGTTCCTGTTGTTTTACTATTCATATAATAAACTCCTCCCGTAAATTTCTGATATCTCTATTTCATTTCATTGATTACATTTTGCAGGTTCGCTAAGAACCTACCCACATGGGCACCATCTATCTGCGTGTGGTAAAATCGTAATGATAAAGCCAATCGTCAGACTCATTTTATTGGATACGTTTTTATCTTTTCCGGAGCACTCTTTTTCGGGTCTGATAAATAGCAGCCGTCCATCTGACATATCATTTTCATACCCATTCTCCCAAAGAAACGCATCCAGTACAGCCACTGTTTCCGGCTCAGTATCATAGGACCCTATGTGCATAATCTGAACACCCAAGCTTTCGTCAATCGTCAAACACTCAGCGATGGAGCAGTCTTTCCCTTGGGCTAATAAGAATCAACTAAGCATTTGAATGGCAGAAGCGGCCCGCTCATAGTCGGCACAGACTTGAGCTTTTAAAACAGCCAAGTTTTCCGGCCGTTCCCCCGCCCGCAACGCTTCCGTGAGCATGCTGCTGGATTTACAGAGATCTGACAACCCCAGGTTTTCACAGACTCCTTTCAACGTATGGGCAGCGCGAAATGCCTCCAAATAATTCTCCAATAAAAGCTGCTCTGTCAAAAGGTCGTAGGTTCCATCGTTTAAAAATTTAATGAGAAACCGCCTTATCATATCTTCACTATACAGACGGGCCAATACTTCGTCATAATTCCCGCCCAGCTTTACATAACATTCTTTCAGATCCATAAATATCTCCGCTTCTTAAACTATTGTTTCTTTTTTGTAAGCTCTGCAATCACTGATTCCAGATTTCTCATGTCAATGGGCTTAGGCACATGAGCGTTCATGCCTGCGTCCAGCGCTTCCTTAACATCTTCTGCAAACGCATTTGCTGTCATCGCCACGATTGGGATTATCTTCCCACAAGGATGGCCACAGCTCCGAATGGCTCTGGTAGCATCATAGCCATTCATGACAGGCATCTGGATATCCGTCAAAATCAAATCATACTGATCCGGTTCGGACTTCTCAAACGCCTCCAGCAGTTCCTGCCCATTGCTGACGAAATCACACGCTACGTTGTTCATATTCAGCAGCTCCTGCAAGATCTCTGCGTTCAGCTCATTATCTTCCGCAGCAAGTATTGTTATGCCTGTCAGTATGTCATCGGGCGCCTCTGTATCCGGCATTTTTTGATCCTTTGCCTGAACCGTTACAATCGCCTGCTTAAAGCTGGTCAGGAAAAACGGTTTTGCCAGGAACCCATCAATGCCTGCCGCAAGAGCCTCCTCCTCAATCTCATCCCATTCGTAAGCGGTAAGAAGGATAATCGGAATATGCTCCGGCAGCATGGCCCGAATTTCTCTGGCCGTTTGAATACCGTCCATACCGGGCATTTTCCAATCCAAAAGCACAAGGTCAAAGAGTACGCCCTCCTGATGTGCCTGCCCAATCTGCCAGATGGCATTGCTGCCGCCCAATGCGTATTGCATCAGCACCCCGGTACCTTCCATGGCACGGACCACATTTGTGCAAATGTTTTCATCATCATCCACAACCAGTACACGGGTTATCCTGTGGTTTTCCCAAAATTCTTCATCTATATTCTGCTCCTGAATGCGCAGCTCCAAATCAACCGTAAAAAGGCTGCCCTCACCCTGTTTGCTCTTTACATCAATCGTCCCGCCCATCAGCTCAACCAGATTTTTTACAATCGGCATTCCAAGACCGGTTCCCTGTATCTGGTTCGTCACACTATTGATTTCACGGGCGAAGGGTTCAAAAATAACAGCTAAAAACTCCTCCGACATGCCAATACCGTTATCCTGAACCTCAAACCGCAGACGGACAAAATCTTTTGTTTTTTGCGGAAGCTGGGTTACGGTCATTTGAATCCTGCCGCCAGCCGGTGTGTATTTTACTGCATTCGACAGAATATTGATCAGCACCTGATTGATTCTCATCCTGTCACCGATCAGGTGTTCCGTTGTTACATTTTTCAGAAAAAGTTCAAATTCCTGCTGCTTTGCTTTGGCCTGCGGCCGGATCATGGTCCCCAGTTCGTCGATCAGTTCTGCCAGATTGATTTCGGTGATGTTCAACGTGGTTTTTCCGCTCTCGATCTTACTCATGTCCAGCACATCGTTTATCAGACCCAGAAGGTACTGACTGGAAGCCGTAATCTTACGGGTATATTCCTTTACCCGCTCCTGATCGCCGGAATCATGATTCAGCAGTACGGTAAGGCCCACGATTGCATTCATAGGCGTCCGGATATCATGGCTTATATTATTTAAAAAAGTACTCTTGGCCCTATTGGCAGCATTTGCTGCATTCAACGCTGTTTCCAACGTGATCTTGTTTTGTCTGTCCTTGGTCCTGTCTGACAGCACTACGATAAATTTATCAGATTGGCCGTCACCCACACGATAAACAGATTCGTAAAACCAACGCTTTTCTGCTGTTTTTCTATGAGTACGCTCACTTTCCAGCGTAATCGACTGGCCCGGCTGCATCAGATCCAGCTCTGGATAAGAAATGATCTTTCCTCCTATGTATGCAGCTTTTCCTAATGTTTTAAGATCCGCCGTGACCTCTTCCTTGGAAATGCCGAGGACACGATTCACGTTCGGCGTCACATATTCCACTGCATAAGACTTACTGTTGAGCATTAAAAACACATCATCTATATTTTCCGAAAGAATGCTGAATAGCTGTTCACGGTATTGTATATCCTGTTCCTTACTTTCAATACGTTTGCGGCTTTGCCGTTCAAAAAGCAGAAATATTAGTCCTATGATTAACACGATAAAGACCGCAAAAATAAATATTTGGGACGAACGCAGTATATGGTCTGTATTTTCCATAACGACACTGCTTGGAATGATCGATATAATATACCATCCTTCCACGGCCTTTATGGGAGAGAAGGTAATGATGTTCTCTGAGCCGTTAAAGGAAAATTGGATAACGCCGGAATGCCCCTTTGACAGGCTTTCCCTGAAGGTCTGAATATCCTCCTCATCATTTTCCTCTGCAATCATATCAAAAATATTTAAAAACGTCCGGTTACTGTTTTTATGGTATGGACGGATCAAAACGTCTCCGTTCTGATTTGTTATATAGGAAAAACCACTTTCATTATAAAAGGATATGGAGAACTCTTTTGAAAGCTTAGAAACTTTCTCACCTTTTTGCATTAAACCTTGAACTCCATCGGCAAACATGAAGCATTCATAGGCCCCCATAGTATTCTGTCCATCATAAATATTCAAATAGTTTTCCCTGATGCCTTTGCCGGAAAAGGTACGATAAAATTCCAGCTCCTCCGCGCTTAAAAAGCGCCGCTCCTCCAGACGGTTTGAGTATAAAATTCCATTGCCCAGATCAACAACGATATAATTGGATGTCTCTCCGCCCAGTAGATTCAGATTATTCTGTATCTTGCTTTCCTCATAAGACTCTATTTCCGACATCTTATTGACTAAACTATGTACCCGTTCCTGTTCTATTGTAATATAAGTCTCAAATGCGTGCCCGCCCTGACTGGTAATCTCCAGGGTCTGTTCTGCATTTTGCATCCACAGGGAGGTCTGAACGCTCTTCGTATAATAATAGCAGCCTAAAAGAATACTGCTAAGAATGACTACGATCAGACCATTTACCACAAATCGTTTCATTTTCATTTCTATTTCCTCCGGGAGCTACTGTTCCAAAAGTTGGTTTAACAGGGTAACAGCCTCATTTGCAGACATTCCCATTAACATCTGCTGTGTTATCTCAGAAAGAGAAGTGTCCAATGGCAGATTCAGCCTGTAATCAGAGCCTATCACAATCTGCCCTCGTTCTAAACACGCAGAAGCGGGAAGGATCGTTTTATCGGCGGGAATTCTGTCATCCTGCAGCGGCGTATAGGAACTTTGGCTTTCACAGTATTCCCATATGCAATCCGGTTGGGTGATACATTCCACAAGCTGCATGGCCTCATCTAAATGCTCGCTGGCAGCGTTAACGCTGATACAGGTGTTCGCGTCGATTACGAGCACACCACCATCATCCAGAATGGGAAATGGATGCACGCCATAAGAAAACTCAGGTTTCATAGCAGCTACTCTGGAAGTCGCCCAGCCTCCGGTCACCATAAATGGCCGGTCTCCGCCAACGAATAGCTTGAGGTCATCGGAAGTCTGTTCTGTCGTCAAAATCTCTGCGCAGTCGATCCATTTATAGTCGATCATTTCCTCAACCATTTTGACTCCCGGGCGCAGTGCGTTTGCCAATTCTTCCGGTTCACAATTGAATCTTTCGATTGCCGCCGCAGAATCCTGCTGGTAAACGGAATACAGCGATCTGGCCACAATAAGGTATCTGAGCGAAGCATAGTTATTAGCAACAATGGGCGTTATTCCTTTTTTTACAAAATAGTTACAGACACCCATAAAATCAGACCAGTTTTCCGGAACTTTCTGTCCATGTGCTTCCAACAGATCGTAATTGATATACAATCCGTAGGCAGATATACATATCGGCAGGAAATATACAGAACCGTCTTTGTTGATAAACTGCTCTTTCATAATATCCTGATACTTTTCAATCGCAGGCAGCCCGGATAAATCCGCCAACTTACACTGTCCGGTCAATTCGATCACGTGGTCATGATCCACCATAAACACATCGTCAAGCCCATTGGCCTGCGCCCGTCTTTCCAACGCATTCCAGTAGTCCGCCCCTTTCACGCCCTCGTAAGTTACGACAATATCCGGGTTTTGTTCCATATGAAGGTTCAATATGTTTTCAATCGCTGTCAGATTGAGCGCGTCTGCTTTATATCCAAAAATAGAAAGAAACAAATGCTCCTGTTCTACAGGCGGTTCATTCTCAATCAGCATGACTTCACTGGAATACTGGCTGCAGCCTGACAGCAAAGTTAAAATTAAAAAAATGGATATAATAGCTTTATGTCGCTTCATTTTCTTCTCCTTTTTCTTTCATCAGACTGTTGCCCGCCAAGCGTTCCACCCGCAATCCCACTTGCTCTCTCTTTGCCTGATATAATAATTTGTCTGCTATATTCAATAAATCCGAAGTTTTCCCCGGTCCGTAAACTCCACCAATACTGATAGTAAAGTGCAGCTGTGGATAATCAGAAAAAACGATGTTTTCAACACAGGCTCTTATGGCTTCCAATTTTTTCTGCAGCATATGAAACGGTATCTCCCGAAAAACAATGAAAAACTCATCTCCGCCTAAACGAACAACATCGTCCGTTTTTCTTACACTGTTTTTTATGGCGATGGCTGCCTGCTTCAATGTCATGTCCCCAACCAGATGGCCATAGGTATCATTGACAGCTTTGAAATGATCCAGATCCAGCATGGCTGCCGCCGAAATATGAAACATGTCACGCAGCTGCTCCTCGTAATAGCGGCGATTATAACACCCGGTTAGGATATCTACATAAAGTCTGTGGTTATGAGCCGTAATATACTTTACCACGTCTTCTTTTCCATGACCGCCCAGCAAGGTTTCTTCTGTAATCTTATCAACCAACTCCAGCGAATAGGGCAGACCGTCCACCTCCACATAAGTCGCTCGAACATGATAGATACACTCGTCTACAAACTTCAATTTGGTTAGGCTTCCCTTACTTGACATACATTTCGCTGAGATACAGTTTTCACACCGATCTTCTTTGCTCCACATGTCATAGCAGCGGTATTCTGAGTCTTGATGATTACCCGCCTCATCAATGTTAACTTGACAGTTTTTCGTGGCGTCAACCAATCGGACAACATCAAAGACTTTGTTGAGATACTGCAATAATATCCTGGCCTCCGGGCCACTCATGGAACAATGGTCTGTTCGCTTTTTTTCATAGTGCTGTAGTTGTTCCGTTATATAGCTGGTTTCATTTATTGTGTTCTCAAAGTCAAAGGTATCTTTGGCCGTCAGCTCCCGTTGGAGTGTATCTCCCATATCACGCAGACATTCCAGTAACAAGGGATGGAACACTCCACACTGCCCATCAAAGATCATTTTCATTGCTGTATCATGGGAATACGCTGACTTATAACACCGTTCACTGGTAAGCGCATCATAAACATCCGCCAAGGCGACCACCTGTGCAGAGAGCGGAATGGTATCTCCCTTCAACCCATCCGGATAGCCGCTTCCATCATACCGCTCATGATGCCATCGGCAGATTTCATATGCCGTTTTGAGCAAAGGCTCATTCCGGTCAATGGGCAGATCCATGAGTATATTCGCTCCTGCCATACAATGTCCCTGCATAATCTGGTATTCCCCTACTGAAAGACGGCCGGGCTTATTGAGGATTTCTTCTGGAATGGCGATCTTGCCAATATCGTGCAGCGCCGAAGCCATACTGATCAGAGAAATATCTTCACTGGTGATTTTATTACTGCCGATTTTTAACATATACTGCCGAAGCAGAAGGTCAGTAATAATATTGATATGTATCACATGAAGCCCACTTTCTCCATTGCGGAATTCCACGATATGGGACAAGATGGAAAGCATGAGCCGATTGTCTTTTTCCTTTTTACTTATCTGTTGGGTAATGATCTCCATCAACTGACGTTGTCTTGCAAAGGATAGAATAACATTGGCTACACGGCGGCGTACAATCATCGTGTTATAAGGCCGGGCAATATAATCTGTTGCTCCAAGATCATACGCACGCTCTATAAATTGGGGCGCAGTTTCACTGGATATCATGATGACCGGAATCACATCAATCCAATGTAACCGGCCCATATGTTTCAGAAGCTCCAGTCCGTCCATCTGCGGCATTTGAACATCCAGCAGAATAAGAGACAGATTTGATACATGTTCCCGCATTATTTCAACAGCCTGCACCCCATTCTCCGCTTCCAGAATCTCATATTCATCCCCAAGCATAGAGCCCAGCATCTCACGATTTAATTCAAAATCGTCCACAATTAAAACCCTTAATTTTGGTCTGACTTTCAACATATCATCACTCCAGTGAATTTTTATATTACTTTTTCTCATACCATTCTGCCCACCTTAGCAAATAGGTATCAGAAAAAAATTTTACGGCCTTTTCAGCCGCACTTCTTAATTTTTATTTGTCAACGTCTCATCTATATTTTACTGTTACACCCCATCATACACAAGAAGAAATTGCTGAATAAACTCACCCATACACCGCTTTGCTTCAAGTTCCATTACCACTATTCTGAATTTTGTAGTATACTAAAAGCAATATGTGTTTGAGCTTTAGAAAGGACATTTATATTATGAAACGACAGGAAACTCGTTTTTCTTATGTATATGAAGATTTAAAAAAACGTATTGTTTCAGGGCAATTCCAGACCGGCAGCAAACTCCCTTCTTCCAGAAATCTATGTGAAGAATACAATGTAGGGATTGCGACCATTACGCGGGTACTGGATACCTTAAAGGCTGAAAAATTTATTGATATTCAAATCCGGCAGGCCCCCGTAGTCCTTCCGCACAACTTAACAGGCCCCGGAATAACTGCAATTTTAGAGCAGCGGGATTCTATCTTACAGGTATATGAAACTTATGGACGATTGTTACCTTATCTGCTTGTATTTGCCTCGCATAACTGCTCGGTTGAGTCCATGCCTCATTATCGGCAGGCGCAAAGAGCGGCACAGCAGGGAATCTGTTTCGAGAGCTGGAAGGCTCTGATTGCGTTGACAAGGGATATTTTAAGCGCCAGCCATAATCCTCTGTTATGTGATCTGCATACAGCCTTTGATCTTCAGGGGAATTTTGCGTACTTTTTAGAAAAATGCAGCTTTTCCCAAGATATCATGTACCGGAGGCCAACTTTTGAACCTCGATCAATCATTGAGGTATTATCAGAACGCAATCCAGTGGAACAGTACCATCATTTAAAAGCACTTTATCAGGACATGTCTGCCATCATTACAGAAATTTTCATTCAGCTGTCAGACAGCGTTGCCAAGGTTCCCGCCCGGACGCCAGCTGCATTTGAATGGAATCCTCTAAGAGGCAAGGATTACTACTATTCCCGTATTGTCCGTGACTTGACTCGAAAAATCGGAACAGGCATCTACCAGGCCGGGGCTTATTTGCCCTATGAGGCACAACTGGCAAAGCAGTATGGCGTGTCTGCTTATACGGTCAGAAAGGCATTGGGCCTGCTGGAACAAAGAGGCTATACAAAGACTTTAAATGGCAAGGGTACAATGGTTCTGACTCCCGATCAGCTCAACACCGAACTGTCACTGATGGATTTTACTACGAAGCGAGATGCCCTTACATATCTTTATTCATTGCAGCTCATGGTGCTATTGTCCTATCCGGTTGCAGCCTACGCTGCACCTCATTTTAGCGAAAATGATTTAATAGTATTGGCTGACCAAATTAAAAAGCCAAGGATTGCGCTCACGAGTTTGTTTCAGATGATTTCTAAACACCTGTCTTTAGAGCCATTACAAGTCATTTGGCATGAAACGAGCCAAATCACAGAATGGGGGTTCTATCTTGCATTTTATCCGCATGGAGCCGATGCAATCGAACAGCTCAATGCAATCACTCGGAGAGCGTATCACTGTCTGCGTTCTGGAAAAAACGCAGAGTTTGCTGAGAATCTGGCTGACTCTTACCGTATGATTTTAGCCTCTGTTCAGGCATATATGGTTGATCAGTACAATTTTACCGAGGCTTTATCGGTTCAGGTCCCCGACAGGGATTCCTTAAAATAAGTGTCAATCAGTTGGTATGTGGAAAACAGCTACTTTCCAACTATTTTTCTGTCTGTGTTTGCCGTTCTGATTGTCAGTTTGCCGCTGATATCCGCACGTGCCGTCTCCTTCCACCAGTTTGTTTTTTGATAATCCTTCCGGCTGAACGACCAGAATACCGCTTCTTTATAATCCTGAATCTTTTCCAATTCCTCCCTGGGGTCCCCGATCTCGTCCCACACTTCAGCAAATGTAGCCGGAGGCATAATAAAAATCAGATTATCATAGATTTCCTTATTTTCATCACCCCACCAGTCAGGCGCGTGTTGCAAAATATCTTCGAGATCCTCTTTTGATATGACGAAAACCGGAATATCCAGACCAAACCACTTTTTTATCGTTGTTTCAATCCGGTCTGTAAGGCTCCCTATATTCTCTTCATTACTTGAAAAAATCACATTGCCACTGTTCAGATAGGTCTTAACCGCTCCGAACCCAAGCTCCTCAAAAGCTTTCTTTAGTTCAGCCATCGGAACTTTATTTTTGCCACTTATATTGACACCGCGCAAAAGCGCAATATATCTCGTTGCTTCCTTCATGCAAATCTCCATTTCGCCTTATTCTGATATACTCTCAAGGACGGAAAGATCATGTTTGTCCTTATCCTTTAGCTCGTATTAACTGCTGAAGTTTTTCTTGAATGTCCGTTCCCTTTATGCCTATCATGGGAATAGATATGTTTTCTCGCAAAAGCTGGTGAAAAATTTTTTCTATAAATAGTCCCATACCATTGATTTCTGCATCATTGTCCGATGTTGTTTCGACACCACAATTGGGAGAACGATTTGCCCCAATAATACCGATAACTTCAAATCCATATTTCTTATATTCCATGATATGTTGCACTACATAATCAGCCAGTCTTGTTAGTTTCAAATTCGAGTCGGCATTTTGCATTGCTGAACGTATGCGTGTATTCTCTACCACTACCGGGCTATCAGCGCCATGAATATTTCCCCTATCAAGTCCTAAACAGCAAAACTCCGGACAGGGCATTTGGACAATACCAATATCTGCATTTAAGAAAAAATCAACATCCCTGCACTCCTGTCAAACTGATTCGTTATTTCTTACTTTTCGATTGAAATAAACGGAGGAAAGGTATCGGAGCTATCGTTACGCCGCATAGTTTTTGAGTCCACATCAAAACACTTGCCGTTGTATTCATAGTGCAGCTTATTAGCTTTAACATAAAAACGATGTTCCGATTGAAATGCAACGGGCTTAAAATGCCCTTCTTGTATCGGCTGATCCCGATACAAGACCTGATCTTCCGATAACTTCAGCACATCATTTTCAAGACGCACATCATAAATTCCACTTACGATAGCCTCTGCTGCCACATTTTTCCCTGAAGCTGAAATGAAACGAAAACAGCCAGTCAAACTATCCGTGCTTTTTCGCTCCGCCAGTTCAAATCGGAACAGGGATACACCACTGAAATCTTTTCGCAATTTTTCCCGTTCTCCATCCTTTCCCATGAGCCATATCTTCTCATTAGATACAATAAACATATCCAACTGAAATCCGCTCTGAGAATATTTTAGATTAGAGAAAGATATTTGATCTGAGTAAACGCCCTGTAACGCACCATTTTCAAGTTCGTAAACTAATTCCTTTGTAAACAGCGTTTTGCCATCCACATTCGCTTCAATGAAGTTGATGATTTCTTTCATTAGCACCCGACCATCCTTTCAATTTAAAATACACCTTTTTACGCCAAGAACGCATAAAAGCAACTTACAATTTTCAAGCCACACAACTTCTTATTTTCTTTTCCGCTCAGCTACACGGCAGCTTTTCTAAATCCCCGCCAACCTCTATGAGATGCCCATTCAGATCTCTATTGTGTTACTCACCGACAAATGAGAATTTAATTCTTTCTAATTTCGGCGATAGCCCCATAATGCAAAATATCAAATTCATCAGGGGCAATCTGTTTCAGAAGCTTTCTATGCTCTTGTTCCCACATGGAAATTTCTTTTTCTGTCAATGAAGCGCCTACACCACGACAGGCTTTCATTCTCCCGTTCCAACTGTCACGGGTAAATGGCACTTTTAAAGTAAATTCCTCATGGTACACAAGTTTAAAATTCTCCTTGTAACAATCAGGTATTTCTATTTGATGAACTGTTTCTCCTGCACCACTCCAATTTGGACTATATTTCAACACAAGTTTTTCACTTGCACCTGCAATCATATCTTCATAAGGCAGCCACGCCATATATAGAACAAGAACGCTTCCTCCTGTTTTAAGCATACTATAGAATTTAGGCATAACTGTTTCATGGTCGAAATACCAAAAACATTGGCAGGCTGTAATCACATCAAATGAATTGTTCGGAAAATTTATATTTTCTGTTGATATAGTATAATAAACTATATCCATACCTTCTGAAAGAATTTTTGCCTGTTCAATCTGCTTCTCTGAAATATCCGTAGCAGTCCACTTTGCCCCAAACTTATACATATTTCTGGGAAGAACACCTGTCCCTGTTCCAATATCGAGAACAGATTGTCCGTTTATACATAAACCCCTGTCAATAATTTTCTGATAAAATTCTTGTGGGTAGATGTCACGAAACTTTGCATAATCTGGAGATGTTTTCCCCCAATCAAATGCTTTTCCGCTATCTATATTTTTATTGGCTATCTTCATACCACATCTCCTTAAACACCGATTTATTATAATAGTTATAAGCCAACTCTTTTGATAAACACTCATTTTCTAATGTTAATGTAGCGTATTTAATAAAAATTCTTTTGCTTTCAAATACCTTTCTTTTCGTCGATTGAAGTCCAGTTCTACAATGTGCGTGGTTCCTATCCATCGGCTGTCATCTGAATTGTGAGCCAAATCTGCTAATTTGACTTTTAATGCAACAGGATTTACTTTAATACCTTTTATATACTCAAAATAATCAACAGACTCATCATGCGTCAAAATCGCAACCGCTTCGACTACTTCATGGGGAAATTCTGATTTCAAATCTTCCAATGTAATTTTGGTATTTTCTACAACGTCATGTAGTAGCGCAACTGTACAAGAAATTTCATCGTCCATCTGTTCCGCCAAATGATACGGATGAAATATATATGGAATATCATTAAGATCCACTTGCTCGGAATGCGCATTATATGCAAACTTCAAAGCTTTCATTGTCATTTGTGTATAGACCATTTTCTACCTCCGTCATAAATTTTGAATATACTTCTTCCATAATCATTCCAGAAGCAAGGAACCGCTTTTTTATTTTGTATCCCCGTTTTTGTACATATTGAAAAACAGTTCTCTAAATTCTTTCTCCGAAAGACTTAACTCTGTTTCGTTATAATAAGGAGTACCATCTTTGATTCCGAATTCAAGAGCAGTAGGTCCATCTAAGTTGTAAGCTTTATGTGCGTAGTCAATTGCTTTTGCTTGTCGGACATAATCTACTAAAGCCTTTGCTGCCTTTCTGGATTTTTCGTCCGATATACCGCCAACTGCAAGACCTGAGCCTGCACAGTAAATATCTAAGTAAACTTCTTCCGCTTCTTCCGATGTCGCCAGAATACAGTATGAAAAAAGATTCTCCAGATTTTCCGTTTCATAAATCGGTTGACCAAATAGCGCTTTGATTTTACCGCATATGAGTGAAAACTTATTTCCATAATCTGAAAAGTCTTCGATGAAATTATATAGTTTACTGTTATCTGTTAATTTTCCCATGCTTTTCACTGATTGAAATGTATATGGCATTTTATCCTCCTCTGCTTTAGAGCATATTTGAAAATTTTATTTTTTCTCTAGTTATTCAGAAGTTTTGTTAAATCCTCAACGGAAGCATCCATCTTCACAGAAACTTCCTCCATCATCATGCCGGATGCAAGAATTCTGCATATCTCAAGCGTTATATAGCTACTTATTTTCTGCAAATTGTATTTGAGAAAATTAATATGATTATAATATCTGCAAATATAATTACTCCCATGATATACTCAAATACTGTAGGTAATACATTTTTAAACAATAGATGAATCGTAGTCAGAACAACTATAACAGCCATTCCAACACCTACCGTTCTGCACAATTTTTAGAGTTATATCTTTTTCTTTCTTCCGCAGAACTCGTATTATATCCTGCAATAAACCATTTGCCGTGTCCTGAAATTAGAATGATTGAAAGTAATATCCCTAAAACTATTACAATCCATTCACCCGCTGATACATCTGCAAAATTCATTACCTCACCAACTTTCAACTTATTTGTCTACTGCAAATTAACTATTCAGAAGTTTTGTTAGGTCCTCAATGGATACGTCCATTTTTGCAGATACCTCTTCCATAGTCATTCCAGAAGCAAGGAACCGCTTTACTACCATCTGCATATCCTCTCCAACCTCTATGAGATGCCCATCCAGATCTCTATTGTGTTACTTACCGGCAAATTTAAATTGATGAAAGAGGGTCTATATTGAAATCCAGTATCGTTGAATAATTCCACTTTCACTAAGTCCTACTGTATCAGGGATTTCTTTTTCCAACATGCCCCCATTTTTTACAATCGTTTTTTGTGATGCTTCATTCTTTTTATCGCATGTTAGTAAAACTTTGCTTTCTCCAAACTCACGACAGATAGGTAAAATCAATCTTAACATTTCGGACGCATAGCCTTTCTGCCGTTCCGATGGACGAACACTATATCCGATATTACCTCCAAAATTAAAGAGGAAGTCGGATAATGGGTGTCGAAAATCAATCATGCCAACAACATAGTTATCTTTTTTTCGTATAGCCAAAAACACTTCTGATGGAACATATCCGTCCTTGTATTTTGCTTTTAATCTTGCTTCAAAATCAATCCATTCCTCAAATGATTGTACATTTTCAAGACCAGCACAACCGTCAAAACTATCTCCATTTTGTGACATTTCTTCTTTATATGACATAACTTGGTCTGCATATTGTTTAGACGGTCTGACTAACAATATTTTACACATCGCACTTCTCCCCCCAAAATCCCGATTGTTTATTCCCTTACCATATATTAGTTGTTTAGAAGTTTTGTCAAATCCTCAATAGATACGTCCATTTTTGCAGATACTTCTTCCATAGTCATTCCAGAAGCAAGGAACCGCTTTACTACCATTTTCATATCTTCTCCAACCTCTATGAGATGCTCGTCCAGATCGTAGAACCGGATCACACGTTGTCCCCAGCTATGCTCAATAACTTCTCCCAAATATTCGATGTCCGAGTATGCTTTCAGCTTATTCAGGAAACCGTCAAAATCCTGTTCCTCAAAGACGATTTCCGCGTTGTTGGATTTCTTCAATACCTTTTCTTTTGGTATACTTACCAGCCAGTCAAAATCCTGCTGTAATGCCAGACCACAGGTAAAAGCGATATTCTTTCCGTAATCCTGATAGACCTCTAGCCCGAACAGTTCCTCATAAAACTTTCTTGCGGCGCTGATGTCCGCTACCGATATAACTGTACATACATACTTCATATAAATGCTCCTTTCAAGCCTCTTTCGCTGTTCTTTCGTTCTGATAAAGCCTTTTGCATAACACAACTAAATGAAATTATACTGCTTCCTTCTCTTTATAACCATACTGCCCAATCTCCATAGTCAAATGTACCGCTGCCGTGATGTAATTTACCATCTTCCCGTAACTGCCTGAACGCATTTCTCATTCTGCTTAAAATCTCCGGCTGAATATCCAAACTATGATGCGCAGGAAAAACCTTTTTGACCGGAAGCTCCGAAATCTTTTCAAGAGAAGCAAGGTATGCGTCTGGGTCTGTTGACGGATAATAGGCAAATAAAGTGTCCTTGTAAACCAAGTCTCCGGTAAACAGATAACCTCTGTCTGATTCCCAGAAACACATATGCCCCGGAGCATGGCCCGGGGTATGCAATACCTGTATATTCCGTCCACCTAATTCAATATTCTCTCCATCCTCCAGTACCTTTGTTGGTGTCCCCTGGAAAAACTCATAAGTGCCTGTATCGTAACCGTCTGGTAAATCGCAGCGGTCTGCCACCATCTCTCTGATTGTTTCTATTGTCAGCGGAAACTCACCGTTCAGCCAGCTCAATTCTTCCGAATGGGCATAAAAGTCCGGAAAATACTTATGGCCGCCAATATGATCCCAATGAATATGGGTGGCAACGGCCGTGACAGGCTTATTTGTCAGCTTCATTACTTCATCATAAATATTGCAGATTCCCAGACCCGTATCAATCAATAAGCTGCGGCTGGAGCCATTTAACAGATAGCAATGCGTCTCCTCCCAATGCCGGTATTCGCTGATAATATATGTATCCTCATCAATCTGATCAATCGTGAACCATTTTTCCATTTGCAAGCATACCTCCATAATTAATATCTGATTTTCTTTGCAGAACATCACTTATTTTTCTGCCAAGGGGCATTTATTACTTTCACTCATCTATATTATTTACTCTTTTGCCGTCTCTTCCTCTACAGGGCGCCACGCCTCTCCAAATTTTATATCCCTGAATAGAGCGGCAAGACCTGTAATTTGCTTGAGACGCAAAATTTCATCTCTATCCATTCCCAAATGCTTTGAGATCCATGCGTCTGATCGCCCAAACTCATGAAGTTCCTTTACGATGTTGCTCATCAGATCCACATCATGAGTGCCTCGTGCCCTGTTATGGCGAACGGTGCTGGCCATACGTTTATCAATCGGTTTCTCAATGACGGAAACCGGCAGCAATCCCTGTTCTCTCTCGTAAATATCCGGATGATCCATCATCACCTGATACCGGTGGAAACCATCCACAATCAAATAAACGTCCTGCGATTTTACATAATAGCATACGACCGGCATCGTATATCCGTCTTCTTTGATGCTCTCATAAAGCAGCCTCATTTCAGGCGGAGCAACCTTATTTGGATTGTAGGTATTGGGCCGTACCTTTTCTATTGGAACAGCTGTTACATTATAAACTGGGCTTTTATACTTCATAATCGAATTCCTCTATGCTTTTGTATTTACGGCGTATCATATCCAACCGTTTCTGTTGCTGCCGTGTCATCCCAAATCCCATGAAGCGGCAGATATGGTCATTTTTCAAAATGCAGTAACACATCCGCTTCCAGCTGGGGATATCCTTTGTGGATTTGATATCGTCCGTGTGATCCGGTATGGAGCCCACAAATACAATCCGTGATTTCTGGTTCAGTGTATAATTGGAAACACCGTTTCGTCTGATTTGATACCCTTTCTCCTGAAGCTCCTGAATCACAGACTCATCCAATCCGCCGCCTGTCTCGTGCCAGAACCGGATAGAGGTGTTAAATTTCTTCACATAATTATTCCGCAGCCTTTTAGGCAGCGTATCCAACAAAAACTTTGTATAGGATTTCCACGTATGCCCCTCCGGCAAAGTAATGTTCCGGTAGCCCATCGCTTTGCTCTTTCCATAAATGGAGGCGAAATTTGCTCCCTGTACACGACCTACAAGCTTGCACCACATCTCCGGGTCTATGACGCGGTATAGATTCAGGGCATCCTTCGCATAGTCATTAAACGGGGAGGCCACACGCATCTGCGAGGGCTTCAGGCCAGCCATATAATAGAGATCATACAGACGGTTATAGTCATAACCAAATAAATAGGTGGCATGCCATACATCATCCGTAGACCAGTCATATAAAGGGGAGGCACACCAGACATCCTTAAACTGTTTGCTGATCCAGCAGGTATCCTTATACCCATATTTTTTATTCAGGAACCCGCTGTACCGCTGCAGGGATTCATCTGCCCGCATTCCAAGCAGGCATACTGTTTTTCCGCCGTCATGGGCGTCCCGGTACCAGCGCCCGAATTGTTTTGCCAAATCTTCCTGGTGCATCCGGTAACGGTATGTAGTCATTCTGTTATTTTCCAGATTGATGACATATTCTTTTTGAGGCATCTCCCGAACCCAAAGTTCCTTCTTCGTATCATCCCATGGATACCAGTACATCTCATAGCTGCTTAATGCGGTTCTGGTCGCCATGGGCAAGCAGACCCAATAAGGCTCCACCTGATCCTTGATCCGTTCAAAGGTGCGTTCCACATACTCAGTCGTCACCGTATACTGTGCCTCAAAATCCTGATGGAACACGCCAATGGTTCTTTCCGGATAGTGCTGATTCCGGTAATCCAGAACCAGATTGAGCAGCAGACCGCTGTCTTTTCCCCCGGAGAAGGAAACATAAATATGATCAAACTCTTCAAAGAGAAAATGCACTCGTGCTAAAAACGCATCATAAACATTCGTATGTAGATACTCTCTTACCAAAAATAAACCTCTCTTCTTCTGTCCTTTCTAAGAACCGGATATATTCCGACTTCGGTTCTTTATTTTCATCCCTTAATGAATGATGGCTATATCCAAATTCTCACTTTTTCTTTCGCAGTTTCAACTCAATATTGTTCTTCGCTGCTGCTGCCTTCAGCAGCCATGCGGCAAAAGCGCTTTTTTCTTTAAGCGTCAGCGTTTCCAAATCAGCTCTGTCCTCAATTTGCCTGAGTACCGCCTGCAGCTCTCGCAGGTCCAAAAGAGATACTGCTGTACAAAACAGTGTCTTTTTGCGCCCGTCATTAAAATCGGACAGGAGAATGTCCAGTATTTTTGTCTTTTCCACCTGCTCTGCATTATAAGCTTCTATTCCCAACTGCCGGGCCCTCTCCATATCAGATTTTCGGCCCTGGTGTGTCATAAAGGAATCAAAGTCATCCATATGCTCGTATTTTGGACAAGGGTATTCATCGCACTGAAAGCAGTATTCCACATCATTATGCTCCATGCTGCATCTTGCAATTTTACAGGACTGATTTCCCTCGCCGCCCCCGCAACCGGGGCAGTGTTTACTCAAAAACATGGGGCAAAGCCCGCAGTTCAATCCGCAAAGGGAAAATAATTGATTTTTTCGGTTAAATCCTTTCATGATACCTCCTAACTAGCTTGTACCCAGCCATTCCAGCTAACCTATGCTGTACATGATGCTTGTTTTCACAAGCTGACAAACTGGGATTTATCTCTCTGGTAATTCCATTTCATCATTCATTTTTACAAATCCATACTTTTCATACAATGGTCGCCCCATATCAGTTGCTTCTAATGAAATAGCTGTAATACCCTTGCTTTTAGTATCTCTAATCAGCATATCTAATGTTTTATAAGCAATTCCCAGTCTTCTATATTCAGGATTAGTATACATATTCATGATATAAGCCTTGTTTCCACTTGGATTGTGGTAAGTCGGCATTACTTGAAAAAAACTAACACCACCAGCCCCTACAAAACGATTTTCATCAAGAACCAAATATGCAATATGAGAGCCGTCACAAAGAGCTTTTTGATAATAATTATAAGATTGTCTTTCAACTTCACTCATATCAGTATCAGCAGAAAGTTTATTAGCTGCTCTTAATACCTCTATTCTTGTTTCTGTCAATATATCTATATCTTCAAGCGTTGCTCTCTTGTATGTTAAATTCATATCGTATTCTCTCCTACAAATTCAAGTTTGTCAGTTCTCTTATCAATCTAACTCAGCCCGGCTGATCAAGCCTAAAGTTAGGGGTTTATCCTCACAGGCTTCCTTAAATCATGCTTCCAAAATCCGCCACTCATAAAAATCGCAGCCGTCAAATATCTTGCACACATTAAAAGCGCGGCGATGAGACAAAATATGGAACCGATACCTATAATATTCAACCTCTTCACCTCCGTAATTTTGATTTTTTATGCTGGCACAGAGAGCAAGTAATCTTTTAACTCTCCTACCGTTTCAAAGATATAATCGGCATTGATGCTTTTCAATTCTTCTGCCTTTGCAGTTGTTCCCCACAAAGCAGACAAGCATACGACTCCGGCTTTTCCTGCCTCTGACACATCTGATACCGCATCCCCTATATACACACATTGTGCAGGAAGCAAATCATATTTCTTTAGTAGCAGCCTTAATGACTGCGCCTTAACATTTTCACTTTCACTGCCCGTCAGGATTTCATCAAAATCATGTTCCATCCCAAACTCATTCAAAGTAATCCGGCAGCTTCTTTCGCCCTTTCCCGTTATCAATGCAAGGATAAATCCTTTTGCCCGCAGAGCGGCAATTAACTCCCGGATGCCCTCATAAGGCTGGGAGCACTCATAATGCAGTTTCTCATATAGAGAATAGAAATCACGTAACGCCTGCTCCCAATTCTCCGGAACGATGGATTTTATCATTCCGATTTCGTTCAATCCAAAGGTTTCAACAATCTCCCTGTCTGTCAGCAAATGCCCTGCATAAGGGGATACTGCCTGTCTGAACGCCTTTATACACATTGGTATCGTATCTCCGATTGTTCCATCCAAGTCAAATGCCACCAATTTAATCATGCTTTGGTTCCCCGTTAATTCTGCGAATCACTCTGCATGGATTTCCGACCGCCACACAATTTGGCGGGATATCTCGGGTAACAACGCTGCCTGCTCCAATCACACTGCCAGCCCCGATTTTAATCCCGGGAAGTATGATGACGCCACCGCCGATCCAGCACCCGTCCCCGATCTCAACGGGCAGTGCATATACCTGGCAAAAGTGCTTTCCGCTCTCCGGGGTCCAGTCTGGTGTCAGGCGTTCTGCCAGTTCCACGGGATGCGTTGCCGTATAAATCTGCACATTGGAAGCAATCATGACGTTATTTCCGATTTTTATCTGATTGCAGTCGATAAAGGAGCAGTTCATATTGATCGACACATTGCTGCCGGTAATAATATTACACCCATAATCACACAGGAACGGCGCCCCTACCGACACGTTTGTTCCAATCCCGCCGAACAGCTTATGTAAAATCCCTTTCTTCTCTTCTTTCTGGTCATAGGTCAGTCTGTTATAAATGTCAAGCAGCTCTTTTGCCTGTTTCTTATATTGCAGAAAGATTTCATCGTGACAATTATATAATTCGCCGGCCATACATTTTTCTAACTCTGTCACAGAAACACCTCCCATTTATGATTCAGTCTTTTTATTTACTTTCTCTGCGAATGCGGATCAGTTTCAAGGTGTCCTGATATATACAATCATTTGAATGCAGTTCAATCATAAGCCACCTTTGTCCGTTGCCTTCTTTTGTTTCACGGTAGATTGTCTGCATTTCATCAGATAACTGAGGCAATATTCCTTCAACCTTTTCTTTCTCCTTATTGCCGATAACCACCAGCACAGTGAAGTAATTCTCTTTGGGATAGATTACACATAAAGATTTTCCTGCTTTTCTCAACTTTATATTCCATCCACGGGCCCAAACGTCCTTGCTGTATTCAATTTTACGCAATGCTTTATACTCTCTATCCATAAATTCACAAAACGAATCAAACAGCGGATTCCCGATGTAATTACTTATTTCAAATATATCTGGCATATAATTTATATCCTTCAAATCCAACATACTGATTCACAGTCCCCCTTTCCAATTACAATAGCACAGACATAGCTTCTGCAGGTTGCAATCAGTTTCCAGCGAAATCTATGTCATACCTCGTGCCATGAGAGAAAAGAATTCCCTCTGTTAATTGAACACATAAGATGATCGTATTTTCATCATCAAAATTGTTGTGTCCGTTATCAATCCATTCGCTGAATGCCTGTCTCAGCTTTTGGGCCATTTCATAGTTTTCCTTTTTGCAGAACCACCCAAGGTTTACCCCCTTGCCATGCGCAGTAAACCATTCGCCAGCCACCGCTACTATGGGGTTATTACCTATCTGCTTCATCTTGTTGGAGGCAGCGTATGTGATGATATAAAAACAGCCATCCTCATAATAAGCATTCACAGTTCTCACATGCGGGATATTTTGGTCCGTAGTGGCAAGTGACAGTAAGGTATCGTGCCCAAATCTTTCATCCATTATCTTTTTCGCTTCCAGCGGGAATTTTTCACTCATAAACATATTCCTCCTTAATACCAATCATTATTTTCTATTCATCTTAGTAAAGTTTACTTGAATATATCGCTTAATTTCTCCACTCAACAATATCTTCTATTCTTTTGCGTGGTCTTTCTTCTGGGAATTCGTCCGGATAACCAAATGCAATAGCGGCAATAAGTTGTCCTTCGCTATTCAGCCATTCACATAATTCCGAATATGCGAAATAGATATCACATATCCAAAGGCTGCCTATTCCTTTTTCCGTAGCGGCAAGAAGCATATTTTGAACAGAGGCGCCTATGGACTGTATATTGCAGATCTCATAAACACGTTCTTCCGGCGTCATTTCCCCCATTTCATTTTTTCCCAATGAATTAACAACGAAAACGATTGTCGGTGCTGCTTCCATTACATCAACAGTATGTTTCGCTGCGGCAATATAGCGTTTACTCTGAGGCAGCAACGCACATTCGTTTTCTTCCCTTGCAATTCCCTGACGGAAAACCCTTAACATTTCTTCTTTCGCATCTCCCTGTACCACAATGTACTTCCAGGGCTGTCTGTTTTTAGATGAAGGCGCTTTCATTCCGCTTTGGATAATATCTGTCATATCACTTTTCGATATGTCTCTTGTTAAAAATTTTCTTGTGCTCCGCCTTTCGTAAATTGCAGATATCATATTAACTACCTCCTGGCTTATCGTTTCCAGTCTGGCTATCGACAAAAAACGAAAGCTTTTTTTGCGTATTTCATGCTCCATCAACTTCCACGTTTGTGATTGCCGATATGCCAATCATCATACTGTCCGTCAAGTCCTTGTTCTCACAGCTGTCAGCAACCTTATCTCAGATTTTTTGACATCTTCTCCTCCACGATCCTTTATTTCCTGTTCGGCCTTCTCTTAACAGCCAACAGCTGCATGAAATCTCCAAACATAGATGTGTCAACAGGCTCAAACATCAGCCATTTCCCATCATGATAGGTTTTTGAGTCATCGTAAACCTTCTGAACGCTTTCCGAATACTCACTTCGGCCGGCTTCAAATTTCGCCCGCTCGTCTTTTCCCAAGATTACCATAAAACCAATGCAGTTCTCTCTTGCGTATAGGGCGCAGAGTGTTTTTCCGCCCCTGCGGTATTTGTATTCATAGGTCCATGCCTTACCGCCGCTGTTCCAAATGCAGTCCATATCATATTGCTTGTCAATCGCAGTGCATAGCTTTTGCCACACGTCATATAAAGACTGTCCAACCAGGGCGGTCATATCGTCCATATTTGGTATTTTATCAAGCATATCCGGTTTCCCTTCTTTTATCTTTTTCTAATCAAAAAACTTTCCTTTAAAAAAGTTCTCATTTCCAAGTTTTTTCGCTGTCAAGCGGAACATCACACATCCATCCGGGCATACGATTTCCTTGCAGTATTTACCGATACCGCCAATGTTTTCTAAATCCCCGCCACTTCTGACTGCCTCCATAATAGGAAACAGCATCATCATTACCTTGGAACAAATTCCTTGCCCATCCGCATTTACAGGACATCCATAAGTACAGGTGTATTTATCTCCGACTTCCTCTCCGTTTCGGCAATACCGCTCTGTGTGATCACCACGAAGAAACCCTGTTACCTCAATTTCAAATTCGTATTCTTCGTCATACCATTTTTTCATGAATGACCTCCATCCCATCATTTTTCAGACAATTATCATTTTTAAAGGCTTTATTATATCATGGAACTGCCTGCGGCTCCACTCTTTTTATACATCATTGCTTCCAAGATTTATCCTTTTTTTGTCCAAGTTTAGTCCTACCGGAATTTCACGCAATTCTTTATGAAAGCGGTGCGCAAAACGGATCGTCTTCACCGTACCGCCTGTCTCCCTCCCATCGTACACAGCGATCACGCGGTCCGAATGCTCAACCATATAACGGTTACGCTGTGAATAGACGCTGGGTTGGTATTCCTCTTGAATTACCACCATCTCAGTACAGGCATTCAGCAAAGCACTTGTTTGTTCTTTGCGATTTAGTCCCTTCACACGATCCCTGTATGGGAGTACTGCGATCAGTTTTAAATTCTGATTTTCTTTCTGCAGCTCAATAACGATTTCTGCAAAGTATTGATCCACACCATCGGCAAATCCGGATAGAAAGACAGTGAAGCCATCCTTCACTGCTTTTTTTATTTCCTTATGCAGAGCTTTTTTTATGCTACCAATTTCCTCACAAGGCATATCCCTGTGTCCGGTAACACAACAGGTTTTAACTTTCATCTGATATCTCCAGTCGATAGTTATATTTTTTCACCTAATCTAATTATAATAGATTTATTTCTTCAAGTCAATTCAAACACCCCTTTCAAATCTGCGAATAAGACATATGTGTAAGGTACAATCTACTATAGAATGGGAGGTGAAGGCGATGTATGAAGATTTTGTCCCGGAACGGCTGGCAAAACTGAGAGCACAAAAAGGTGTGTCCGCACGCGACATGTCACTGTCGTTGGGGCAAGCAAACAACTACATCAATAACATTGAAAATAAAAAGTCACTTCCGGCCATGCAATCCTTCTTTTACATCTGTGAATATTTAGGTGTAACGCCGCAGGAATTCTTCGATGAAGGAAACCTTTATCCGACGGCCCTGCAGGAGTTTATCGAAGAGGGAAAGAAACTGGATCCCAAGTCGATGGCTTATCTCCTCGGCATTATGAAGGAACTAAACAGTAAGAAGTAAAGTAGCCACACGCAGGTTGGCTGCTTTTTCTTATTATTATCTCTTATGTGTTCCTAGATTGTTCCTCGAAATATCCTATATTTATTCTTTTTCATCTATAATGTCAAAACTACACTGCTGCTTAATTCAAATACAGCCTATTTCATAATGTCTGTTTTCATATGAAACGGAGTAAAAAATCTTATGGCCAAATCAATCTCGCCACAATATCCTCTTGCTTTACAAAAGGATTTTCCCAGTACCTTGAATCCAGTGAATGCTCCGCATTATCCCCAAGAACATAATAACAGCCTTCCGGCACTGTCAGACTGGCTCCGTTATGCTCTACCTGTTCACCTTCCTCAGCTGCAATACGCTTGACCAGCAGCTTCCCGTCATGATGGAAAATAATGATATCGCCTATTTCAAGTTTGGAGAAAATCCGGGTTCCAACGATATAACTGTCTTTTTTCAACGTCGGTTCCATGGACTCTGTTGGCACATAGCCCAACAAAAATACTGCCTTAAATAAAATCAGCGTAATGGCCATAATAAGAAATGGAATTAGCCATATCCAGATATTCTTTTTTCTTATATTCATAATTTGCCTCCAAAATAAAAAAAACGGGATGCTGAAAACCAAACAAGGCTGTCAGCATCCCTTATGTTCTGCCCGTCATCATTCCAAGTGATAGGCAGCTGCAATCTGTGCAAACTCCGGCCGGCTCTTCAAAAACTTCCGTGCCTTGGATACCCATGCACACACAAGCTTTGCCGAAGCATCCATTTTTTCTCCAATTTCGCTGCTTGTATACCCTTTCGACATCATGCAGATAGCATCTATGCCTTTCCTGGTGGAAGGCGGTGCATCAGCCTTTGCCTGTTCGAGTGCCCGTTTGATATCCATGCGGAAATCCGACAGCTCCTCTGGGGTTTCCTGTTTTGCAGCAATGTACGGCGTCACATCACAAGCGGTCTCCTTCGTCTGCCGCCTGGTTGCATAAATCATGGCATCACAGATTTGGTGCCAGATCAACCGGTAGGCATAGGTCGAAAATGTCCCGCCTTTGTCTGTTGACGCTGCTTTACAAAGCCCAATGCAGCCGATCTGGAAAAGATCCTCGTAGGAATACATACCCACCTGATATGGAGGCTGCAGCTTATCCCGAATCACCGTATGTACCAGACCGATATTTTTTTCAATCTTTTCCCGTTCTTTCTCAGTCAGTGTCATGAAGCCGCCACTCTCCCTTCTAATGCCCGAAATCGGCACCTGTTCTTTCCTGATTTCTGGCGCTCCAACAGCCTGCGGCTCTCCTCAATGACCTGCTTGCAGTAATACTCGCCCAGATAACCGATATGCGCCTCCGATAAAGGTGCGCAGATCAAATCCGCCAGCCACTGATAGGCGTCTTGTTTGCTCATCATTCCAGACTGGTGCAGCTGATCAAAATAATGATGTGCGGTCCGTCTGAGTGTGCGAAGCTCATGATTGGCCAGACTTCCCACCGGGATATTGGTTCCGGCATGGACTCTTACATAAGCGTCACACTCCGGATAATGACTGCACACATAGAGCATTGTTTTTTTACTGTTGTCATGATAAATCCCATCTGCGCTTCTATAGATCACCGGGCTGCCACAATAAGGGCATCGCATGGAACCTGCCTGAAATCCCTTTCTTTTCTTTTTTTGTTTTTTCATCGTCTTACCTCCGTTTGGATAAAAGAAAAAGCCGGAAGGTCTGCAAAAAAGCATACAGAGCCAAGGCACTGGAATTTCAATGTCTCATCCAGCAAATTGACTCTGTAAGTATTTAAGCAGCCTTCCGGCTTTAATATTCAATTGACTTGCGTTGTTGTGGATCCGCTCAATGCGCAGAATCCGTAACGGTTCCCTGATTCCCTTGAATCAGGTCTGACGCTATACCACAAACGTACCGAGAGCCTGAACGCAAGCCCCTGCCACGGTTATAGTATAGCAAATAAAATCCCACACGTCAAGCCTTATAGGAATATTTATTTTGATTTTTTATATATAATATTCCTTTTAGGGCTTTTCGCGTATTTTGAACTCAGTCTGGGACTAATCATCCTCATATTCATCTTCATCCTCATACTCCGCATCGCTTTCTCTGCGTTTTTTCATCACCCGCATTGCAACCAGGCTGCCGACGGCCAAAACCATACCGCCTGCAAACAGTACCAGATGAAGGATTGGGATACCGGCAACTGTGCCCTTTGTATCTTGCCCGCTATTGGAGCCATCGCTTTCCTGGCTCTCATTGCTCTCATTTTGCGCTTCCTCTGTTGTGGCAGGGGCCTGCGTCGCTTCTGGGGCAGATACGGATGAATTCATACAGGTCAGCACATAAGATTTGCTGCCGCCCAGTTCCATTCTCAGAACACCATCTTCTCCGACGGCTATGGTACCAGGATACAGCCCTGAATCCGTTTTCAGCTGAAACTCTACGCCGGCCCAGTCTGCACCAAGCTGAATCTCCAGTTTCTCGGGCTCTATAACCTGCATTTCCGTCCCATCTGTCCCCTGCGGCTCCGCATGAATCGGCGTAACCGGAATACAGAGGATACAGATGAGAGAGAGGACTGTCAAAACCCCTTTTAACAATTTTACCTTCATGATCATTTCCTCCTAAAAAAGGCTGCCCCTTTAAGGACAGCCCATGATAATCATATGAATTTTTAAGTGTCTTTTCGTAAAATATCCAGATATTCCTGATAAGCAAATACCCTGTTTCTGCTTGCGTTGTTGGTCTGCATTAAGATTCCCTCTTTCACAAACCTGCCCACTGCTGCGGATACTGTGCTAAAAGAGAGTCCCAATTCATCTGCTGTCTTCCTAATATCAATAATAGGGTTTTGCTCCAGATAGGAAAACAGTTTTTCTGCTGTCTGCGCTGCACGCCCCATCTGCTTAATGGCCGCATAGTTACGGTCATGCAGAGCGGAAAGCTTATGGATGGCCTCCGTTGCATCCTCAGCAGATTCTTTCACTGCCTGCAGGAAAAACCTGACCCACTGCTCATAATTATCCTTGTTTCTGACTTCACTCATACGGTCATAATATTCGATACGGTTTTTCTTCAGAAAATAGGAAATATACAGAGCTGGTGTTTTCAAGGCTTTTTTCTCAATTAAAAACAAAGTAATCAGAAGTCTCCCTACACGGCCGTTTCCATCTAAAAACGGATGGATCGTTTCAAACTGATAATGAAGAAGCGCCGCTTGGATCAGGATATCCAGCGTATCATCCGAATGGATATACTTTTCCAGATCGGACATTGCTTTTTGCATGTCTTCTGGACGCGGCGGAATATATCTCGCATTTTTCAGCGTGCTTCCTGCCGCTCCGATCCAGTTCTGAGAGATCCGGAATTCGCCCGGACTCTTTTCCTGGCCTCTGACGCCTTCCATCAAAACAGCGTGAGTCTCTTTAATCAGCCGATTGCAAAGCGGCAGAGTTTCTAACCGGTTCAGTGCAAACTCGGTAGCCTTGATATAATTGATGACATCCGACACATTCTGGTTTGCATTCTGTTCAATGAGTGGATCCAGTACATCCTCCAGCGTAGCCTGTGTACCCTCGATCTGAGAGGACAACAACGCCTCCTTACGCACATACATGGAGATAAAAAGGCTCATATTGGGAATGTTAGCAGAAAGAGTGTCCAGTGTAGCCAGTGCTTTTGTCGCTCCGATTAATGCAGCAATCATATCCGAATCCATTTCCAATAACGGTGGAAGTGGCGCCGGACAAAAAGATTTATATTCTGCCTCTCCGCTTAAATTCTTGACATATTCTCCCGCTCTTCCCATAAAGGACACCTCCAAGTCAAAATAACGCCCTTATTATACCTCCTTTATTTTGATTTGTCAAGTTAATTCAAAATAACGCTTTCTCTTATTAGTATTTTCACATTTAAGTCATAATATTTATCCTCCAAAACTTTTTTAATTTTGATTTCATAGCAACAACGGATGTGAGAAAAGGAAAACCGGGCAGAGAATTTCTACCCGGCTCCTTCCTGCTTCATAGATCCTTACTTAGCTGCCTTCTTCTTGCGTTTCTTGGCCCAGAAGATGCTCGCACCCAGTCCAGCAGTGCTGGCGGCAATCAGGCCAACCCAAATCCACGGATTGAAGTTATCGCCTGTCTTCGGAACATCCACAGTGACTTTATCATTATGAACATTCACCGTCAATGTTTCATCCTTCACCAGCTCTACTGTTACCGGATCCGGACGTTTGTAGCCTGCACTGACGCTGTCCTCCACTTCGGTCACGGTGTACTTGCCCACACGCAGGTTCTCGATGAAGATCTCACCATTTGCATCAGTCTGGAACGTCTTGTCATAATTATCACCGACAATGCGGAAGCTGAAGCCCTCCACTTTTCCATCGGAAGAAGTCTTGACAATCTTTAAGTTACCTCTGAACGCCTGATTATAGAAGCCCTTACCAGCCTCATTCTCGACTTCATAGGTCTTTCCATCGGTATCAATCATGATATAATAGGTATTTTCATCAAGGTAGAAACCATCCGGAGTTGTCTTCTCTCTGATGAGCACGCCGCCGTACAAGAGATCTTTCATCTCATACTGACCGGGATCTGTCTCTTCCATTACACCAAGCAGCTCATCCTCTTTATCAAGCTCTTTGTTGCCGTTGGTATCACGATATACCTCAAATACTGCACCGCTGAGCTTGTTCTCCGGATAATCCTTGTCAAACTTGGTCAGATGCAGGTTGCCGCGGATAAACTCATTGGTGATTTCCACTTCAATTACCTGGGCATCTTCGTTGATTACGACCGGGAACTGCTCTGTGCAGAGCACGAAACCTTCCGGCTGCTCAATCTCCCTGACAATCCATTTTCCGTATGGGATATCACTGAAGGAGAAAGTGCCATCCTCAGCAGAAGTCGTTACAACGATTGCATTCTCCTCCGTAAACTCTGTAACGGAAGGTGCAAACAGGCCAATCTTGGCACCGCCCAGTGCGTCTCCATTTTCATCAATTTTTCTGCCGGATACCGAACCATAGATCAGCTCATTGACAATGGCTTCGCCATCATTGGCTTTCACCGTAATAACAGCGTCCTCTTGACTGCCGTAGGAGAATGTAACCGGATACTTCTCATCACTCAAAATGTAGTGGGCATCGGTACTATGCTCCCTCAGATAATAGCTTCCAAAAGGAAGGTCTGTTTTGACCACGCCATTGCCGTCTGCATCAATGCCGACAACCTCGATGAGGCCGTCTGCCGGGATGACAGCACCATCTGCTGCGGTAATGTCCTCCGCCGCATACAGGCCAAATGTGACATTGGTAAGTTCATTGTTATTGCCGATGCCAAAGACCTCGTTCACCTCAAGCATTTTCTCCAGACTCATCTGGACTTTCTGGCGTTCATTGTAGAAACCGGAAGAAACTTCTGTTACGTCGATCTCCTGGCCGGCGTATACAAGCTCTACCTGCTTGCTTTCCTGATTGAGTACCATACCAAAAGGCGCCTGAATCTCACGGATCTCATATTTTCCAAGATAGAGCTCCTTGCTGGAGGCAATTCCGTTTCCGGCGGTCGTAATGGTATCGACTACATCGCCTTTTGCGGCTCTCAGGGTTCCGTCCGGCGTATAGATGTCTTCCGCTGCACGGATTTCATAGGTTGCTCCCTCAAGTCCGCGGATTTCATAGACTGGCTGGTACATGACCTCTGCGCCATCCTTATCCACACCGTCTGTTTCTGTAACTGTGGCAAAAACCTCGCCGGTCTTCGTGATATGGATGATGCCTTTCTGAGGCATATTATGCTTTTCGACCACGACCACATCCTGCGTGCCATCTACCGTGAACGGCACCGGCTCACTGTCCAAAACATAACCAAAACAGGTTTCCTGTTCAATCAGCTCATACTGGCCGTAGGAAAGCTCGCAGGGGAGCATCAGCCAGCCCTCGGCATTGGTAAAAAATGTGTCGATGGTAACAGGCGTCGGATAATACACTGTCTGAGAAATAATTTCTCCTGTAGACAGGTCTCGTACCTGAAAACCGACTCCCGCTGCAGGAATAATTTTTCCGGTTTCTGCATCATGCTTCTCCACGCGGATAAAGCTGGACTGGGTCAGGTTGTTCAGGATATAGGAATATGTCTGCTCATCAGAACGGATAAACACCGTGAAATCCGGTATGAATGCCTGTCCCTCCATGCCCTCGGTCTGATGGACAACATATCGTCCATAAGGCAGATCTTTGGAGATGGCAAACCCGTCCGCATCGGTAATCAGCTCGTCTCGCTCTGCTTCGCGGGCACTTTCAAAACTGCCTGCGCTGGCAAGGTAAATCTGGAACTTGGCGCCTTTCTCAGGCTGTTCGATTATACCTTCATTTCCAGAGGCTTCGATTTCGTCCATGGGTACCGGATCCGGCTCATAAGGATTTGTTTCCGGTTCAGTTTCCGGGACAGCACTTTCTTCTGTACCGGATTCTTCAGGTTCCTGAGCCTCTTCATCGCTTACTTCAGGTTCTGTGTTTTCTGTCTCGGTCTGGGCATCGTTGCCGCTTACAGTTTCCTCAGTCTGGACATCAGCGCCGTCTACGGCTTCTTCAGGCTGGTCGTCCATGCTTACGGCCGCAAGCATTACCATACCCGCTTCCTGTTCTCTTGCTGCAGGTGTGCTTTCAGGATCCTCCAGTTCTGAATCAATGTGTTTGATCAGGCGGATACGACCCATGATAACCTGTTCCGTAACATCCATCGGAATTTGGTTCAGTTCAACCGTAAAATTACCAGGTTCTGCCGGAATCGGATAAATGGTCTCATCCAAAAGATATCCCGGAGAAGGACTGATTTCACGGAGCGTCCAGTTAGAATCACAAATGAAATAATCACTTACAAAGGCTCCATCAGCATCTGTTGTATAAGAAGCGATTAACTCATCGCCCTGATACAGACCGTACACCGCCCCTGCCAGACTGGCATCGCCCTGAGCATAGCCGGTTACGCGGTCCGTTTTGACCACTTCAACGCGGAATTTTTTCAGGATATTCTCGAAGTTTCTCTTTGTCACCTGTTTCCACTGAATCGGCGCTGTCTGATCGTCCGGTACGACATAACGGATTGCCGTATCGACTTCTTCCACAGTGTAAGGTTCATTTCCACTGATCAAGACATTTTCAAATTTCGCTACACCGGAAGCATCTGTGACGGCATACTCATCTACGGGCAAGCCTGCGAGGGAAGTGCCAAATAAATGGAATGTAACGCCTTCCACGAAATTATCTTCTGAAGATTTGATAACCTCCAGAGAGCCGCGTTTGAGCTTATTGTTAAATGTTACCGTTGAAGTCTGTCCGCTGGCAATAGTGATTTTCTGAGTATCCTGCGGCAGATAGCGGTCTATCGACTGCTCTGTTACTGTATAAGTCCCAGGCATCAGCTGGATATCCACGGTACCGTCTTCTTTTGTGGTTACAGTCTTGTCCACACCATTACCGGAAATATGGAAACTGATTCCGGATACCACGCCGTCTTCTGAGGTCTTGCGGATGCGCCCGGTACCATAGGTCTCCGTATCAATCTTCATGTAGAATACCACCGGATCATCGGCGCCGCACATCATCGTCTGGAAACCGACGCGGCCCCAGATCAACATATCGTTTTTCACCCCAGGCACATTCTTCTGCACGCTGATGGATACCGGGCTGGTAATCATTTTACTGCTGGTGAAGGTATACTTGTTTCCGGAACGGCTTACCGTAATCCCATCACTGCTGCTGAATTTAAGATCTGCCATCGTATTATTGGTATCTGTGAGCGTAAGGGAGTATTTCTTGGTTGCCGGGTCATACTTTAGCGTATGTACCTGTGCAGAACTGCTTTTGCCCGATGCAAAGCTCGGAATGGTCGTATGCTGCGACATCTGACCTAAAATCCAGTTATAGCACTGTTCCGCCGGGCGGCCCTGAATGGTACGCAGGTAGTTGTCCGCACGGATACCTGCCGAATTGGCGTGCAGATCCTGCGGACTGGTTCTGAGCTGCTGCTGGTACTCCCACAGAAGAACCTGTGTAGCCACCGCATAGTCATCCTCGTTAGCGCCTGACACTGGAGAGCTTTTCCCCGGCTGCCATCCATACACGCTGGTCAGCATAATACCATACTGGGCGCTGTAAGGGAGGTTCTGAAAATATGCGCTGTTCTTTCCGCTCTGAGATCTATATCCATTATCAGATGTACCGTAATTAATGCCAGACTCAATACAATACACGAATCGGCTCTCCGAACCATTGGAAATCATGTATTTCTTTCTGGCATTTCCGGCAGAGATGGTTTGCACGGAAGTATTGCCATCGCTGTCATACACCAGAAAACTGTATGAACTTGCGGAATAATAATAATTTCCGTCCGCGCTGACATAATAATCGCCATAAAAGGAGGATACGGTCTGACCCTCCGATGGCGTAAAAGCAAAAACCGTCGTCGGTATCAAGCCGATGACGGTCAGGAGACTTAAAAATGCCGCAAGCAGGCGCTTGCTTTTTTCTTTGATGATCTTCTTCATTAAGATTTACCTTCCTTTCAATTTTGGGCACAAAAAAAGCTCCCCGTATCATACAGGGAGCCAGGCTTATGCTTAGTATAGAAAATAAAATGTATAGCTTCCTCCTCCGTTGTCCCGTACATAAATGGTAAAACAGGTAATCTGCGTGCCTCCATAGGAAGCAATTGTAGACGGCATAGAGGTCACATAGTTTTGAAGCGCCCGTTTCAGGTTATTGCCCTGAAAAGATTCGGACGCTGTTACCGGAGAAGCCCAGGAACAGGTATCCGGTGTGCATGGAATCCCATCATCATCCGTAATATGTGTCAGACCCATTGACTGCCCAAGTGCAATAAGCTCTGAGCGTATGGCTTCTACATCAAACGCATAATCATAGATGGTTTTCGGAGACTCCGGTTCGACAGCAGATACAGGAGTTTCTTCCTGCTTCGGCTCTGCCGGTGGTTCTGTGGGTTTGGGTGGTTCTGGTTGTTTTGGCTCCGGCGTGGTCTGTCCATTGCCTGCGGCAGGCTGCTTTGGTTCAGGAGCATTTTCCTCCGCCCGGTTCTGCGTCTCTTTCCCAGACTCAGACTTTTTATCCGTTTCATGAACCGGATCCGAAAGGGATACCTCCTCTTTCGGATCATTCTGGGAAACTGGTTTTGGTTCCTCTATTGAAGCAGTCTCCTTCAGATCCTCATCTTCAGATTCTTTTTCTGTCTGAGACTGAGCGGTATGTTTACATTCCTGCCCATGGTCATCCGAAGTACCCACATCTTTGGAACAGGCCGTAAGTGCCAGAAGCATTGCCAGTACCACGAATAATACGCATTTTTTCATGACGCATTCCTCCTTTTGTCGCTTTTACTTACATTACACGACTGAGTATGGAGAAATACAACGCATCTTAACCCGCAAGCTTGTAGAACCCACGGTCCGCCTCATCGACGCACCTATCAAGTATCTCAAAAAAACGCGGTGCATCCAGTTCTGCGTCAAGCCACTGGGTCGCACGGTAAGAATAACAGCCGACCTCATCATTGATGGCATGGCTGCCAAGGATGCTGTGCAGATTCAGCTCGTTTGTCATCTGTCTCTGTCTGGCAGTGCTCGGTTTCTCAAGTGCCTTGGCCAGGCAGAACACCAAAAGTGGATGAAGCTCAGAAAACGAAATCTGCAGATAATAATCCCGGTATCCCGCCATCAGGGATATGTCGTCCTGACTTTCGATTTTCAGTTCAGACAGGATCATCTTCCGGGTATGCTCGGCAATCTCTCTGCGCTTCTTCTGCTCAGCCTGGCTGAGATCACAATGGTTCATGGAGTTCCTCCTTTCCCTCAGATTGAGTTTCCTATATTATCTGGGTGCAGCAATATGCGTGATGGCGCCCCAGATCCGGTTGGAATCATGGTTGATTCCCAGTATTCTGACGGTTACTCTCGAACCTCTGGGCGGGCGGCCACGCTTGGGATAACTGCACAAGCAGTCGATGCCGCCGTCCAGCGCCACAAACACGCCGTTGGTGTCCACCATACTGACCGTACCCACATAGCGGTTGCCGACGGAATACCTGCGAAGCGCCTTTTCATACGGGTTCTCTCCAGACTGCTTGACCGAAGCTGTCGCCTTGATATGGTTCCGGTCACTGCGGTCCACCTCCAGCACCTTTACCAGGATTCTCTGCCCGGGCTGAAAATGCGCTGCTGCGTCCATCCATCTCTGATAACTGAGTTCTCTGAGTGGGATATAAATCTCCAGACCAAACAGATCCACGAAAATGCCGGCACGAATCACCGACACGATTCTGGCTTCTGCGCACACACCTGAGTAGAGCAGGTTGTTCCCATCCCTGTCCGTACCCAGATAATACTGCTTGCGTTTTGCCTTCATCGCATCCAAACGGCTCGCCGCCGCAATGCCAGATGCCGGGTCGATCCCTTTGACGATATAATCCACCTCAGCACCCAGACGCTTGGTAAGCATGTAATGCAGCACGTCCTCCGGAAGCCTGCCGCGATAATCCGCTGGCGGCTCCACCGCTTCCTCTGCAGGAATGATGACTTTGAACTCACCGTGGTAAATGACTGCGAAAGAACGGGAGGGGTTGTCCTCGGGGCGCTCCACACCCTGGATGGTTCCGGTCAGAATGCGGCCGGTTTTCTGGGACTCCAGTAAATCCAGCAAATCGTTCTTGGCTTTTTCTGCATCTGTCTCGACGCTGAGCTGGTCATCAATGGCCAGCACCGGCGAAACCGGTCTGGCAGACGCACGCTTTCTTTTAGGCTTAGGCGCCTTTTCGACGCCGTCGGATGCATTCTTTTCCCCTGAATCCGCTTCTGTGTCAGACTGGGATGGATTTTCCTTGGTCTTCCTACGCCCGCGGGGCTTTTTCACCTTCTCCGGCTCAGTCTGGGGAGAGCCCTCTTGGGGAGTAGTTTGGTCCGATGCGTTTTCTGAAGGGGTGTCGTCTCCGCTGCTCTCCGTATCCGTCTGAGAAGATATTTCTTCTTCCGGCTCCGAAGGCGGCTGCCCGTCATTCGTTTCCACATCAATCTGGGAGACGGGGGCTTCTGCCGCTTCTGCATTCCTGAATTCCTCTGAAGAGGCGCCTTCTGTTGAAATTTCAGAGTCAGTCTGGGGCAGTGCCGTATCCGGGGAGCTGTCTTCAGGCTGGGGCATCTCCTCAAGCTCCGGATTCACATCAGTCTGAGGGGCTGCTTCCTGCAGAACTTCCTCCTCGGGAAGCAGTTCTTGTTTTTTAGTTGCCATAGTTAATACCTCCTGTAAAATTAAAATTCAGCCGGCGGTTTTGCCGAGCTGTAAAGACTTTTTTTACGGGCCGGCTTTTTCTCCGGCTCTGTCACTGGGATAGGTTCACTGAGTATCGGTGCCGTAAATATTGTTGCCGGCTGGTAATCCATAATGGATGTCCTCACAATCCGCTTCGACATAGGATGCTTCGTAAAATCCAGTTTTTCGAGCTTCAAGAGATTACAGCCTCGTATGACGCAGAGCATTTCTTCGTTTGGAAGCCGCAGGACCTCATCCGGAGTCAGAAGTCTCCTTCGTCCCTGTCCCTCAGTATGACGGTACTGGGGAATAACCTGAGCGATTGCAATGGTCTGCCTCACCGTCATAGTAGAATTTACCTGCACGGACATATCTCCTGATCTTGCCGAGATATACTCAGCCGTAACCTCGTCAGTACAACCAAGCATCAGCTGGATATCGCAGTTGCCGATAATCTCGGCCCACAGGTTATTGGGATACCGGTTTTGTAACTGACCCAAGCTCTGCACTGCCAGCATCACACGGATGTCCCTTGATCGGACGACCGAAAGAGACCGGGCAAAATCCGACCCGTCTTCTGCACCACCAATGCGGCCCACATTGTTAAACTCATCCAGGATTAAATTTACAGGCACATCGCAGCGGCCGTTTGGCCGGCTGTCTGCATACCGGGTCAGTTTGATAAACATAAACGAAAAAAAGAGCGATGACAGGAATGCCATGGTGGCGTCCTGGTCGCTCAGGATAATATAATATGCGCATTTGTGTCTGGCAGGGGAAGTCAACTCAATGTCAGACTGGCTTGTGATCCGCTGCACTGCCTGGTTCTGCAGTACCTGCAGCCGTGTGCCGAGTCCTAAGATAATGCCGGATTTCACGGTGTCGCTGGACTGGGCGAATAAATTAAAGGGCGCCCTTGCCGGATGGTCAAGTGGAAGCTTGTCGAACATTGCCGTCAGCTGCCGCTCGCTGTTCTGGGTCAGGAGCTGATATACTGCAGTAAGGTGTTTCATATCGGGACTTCGGGTTCTGTCCTGGTCTACCAGAAGAATCAAAGACTTTAACAGGTTTCCTTCTCCATTGTCCCAAAAATGGTCGCCTTTACCGGAACTGGTATTGCCGATAATGACGTTGGTGAGCACCTGCGCCATCAGCGTGTCTCCGTTTAAGTCTGACATGCAGTTCCACGAATCCCCATGCTCAGGCGTGACCAGGTTAAAGATTTTTACCTCGTAGCCTGCCTGCCGGTACATCTCTGCCGTATCGGCATATAATTCTGCCTTACTGTCCGTGATAATCACAGACTCACCACGCTTCAGCGCCTGAAATAATGAATTCCGGATGACAGCGCGTGATTTCATGGTACCCGATGCACCGAATATGGCGATATGCCGGTTGAGTCTGGTGTCCTTCGGCATACAGACCGCTTTTCCCTTATACTCACCCAGAATCGTCCCTTCTGCTTTATCGACGGAGGACACCTCCAGCACCTCGTGCATTTCTTTTTCTTCCATCCATGAGGCGGTTCCGTAAATTCCGGTCTTGCTTTTGGTGAAACCTCTGGGGTCATAGCTTTTTCCGTCAAACTTATCATGAAGCTTGACATATGCAAAGACTCCTCCGCCAAGAATCAAGATTCCGAGCAATCCTTTCAGCCCGTCTGGGGTAAACGCCATTGGGAAGCACACCACAGGGTTCCAACTGACTGGTTTCATGGTCGCCTCACCGGCAAGTCCATCCGCCTGCATCCATGCTGCGTAATTTGAAAACAATTGGCCAAGCATTCCGCCAAGATAGAAAAACGCTGTGCATCCCAGTATGACAGCCATGGTAATGCCGGCCGTCCTTTTTTTATCTTTCAAACAAATTCCTCCTCGTATTATAAAGTAGTAGTGTTTATAGTCCCTCTCCAAGGACTGTAT
>JAUNSC010000076.1 GCA_030539395.1 Eubacteriales bacterium | reverse complement strand
GGCTTCCCGCAGCAGGGCTTATTCGTGTTTGCCATCTGTGGTTTGCCGTAAGGAGAAAACCATGGATGGCATTATTTTTGTGAAAGGGTATAGGTTCCCGCCGGGTGGACAATTAAAAAAATCTTAGCATTCGATGCGGAGTCTTATACCTACGAACAGGCATTATATTGCGCGTTCAATACCTACAATAATACCTATAACGCATATTACTACCATATCTGGAACTATCACGTCAGGAAGCAGCAGAAGCTCCCTGGCGTTTTTCTATGTCAATTTTTGACGAATTTCCTTGATTGTTATTGGAGCAGAGGCCCGCCTTCTTTGTCTGTTTTTATTCATAAACGATGGGAGGAGAGCGGGGCTTGTGGACTCGGAAAAAATTATTTTCAAAAAAAAATAAAAAAATTTTCAAATCCGTTTCCGATTTTGCACGCCTGAATTGTTTTAGTTATTCAAAGGAGGCGATGAAGGACACTCAAAACTGGATAGAAGGGAGGATGATGTATGTCGGCTCCCTTAAAAGATAAGGAATGCATCATAGCCATGTATGACAGTTATGCCAAGACTGTGATGCGGAATAAATGCAGGAATGCCCTCAGAGCAAAGAGAAGAAGGCAGAGATACGAAATTGTAGGAGCGGAAAAGATACAGTACCTGTTTGAGATGCAATCCCATACCGATGTCTATCCATCGGAGCATTTTGTAAGCTGTGGAGGTGATTATACCTGCGTGATCACCAGTGAAAAACTGTATCAGGCCATGATGCTTTTGCCGGACAGGGAAAAAGCGGTTATCATACTTGATTTCTGGTATGGCTGGACGAACTACCAGATAGCACAGCATTTCCATGTCTCGACACGGACAGTGTATAACTGGCGGCAGAAAGCTTTCCGGTCCATAAGAAACTATTACGAAAGGAAATCATGATGGAAGAAAAGAAACTTACATATGAACTGATCCGTGCTGCGGTTGCTGGAGAACCGCAGGCGCAGGAAGATATTCTAAATTACTATGATGAATACATCAATTCGCTGGCAACTGTGGAAGAAGAAAAGGAGGACGGTGAGACAATCCGTTACATAGATGAGGACTTAAAGGCTCAAATTCAGTTAAGCCTGTTGGAAGCCACAAGAAAATGGAGGGCTATATGATGACGTTGAAACCAGACTTATTTGATTTTGCCTTTGTGCCGGATTGGTACGGGCAGTTGGATGAATTGGCACAGATAGCTCTCCCGGAGCCGTGGCGGTTCAGGAAACCAACCAATGTGACGAAGAACCAGGACACACCTATTCTGGAACGCTATATACATATGATTTTTCGCAAACAATGCATTGAGTTCAATTCAGCAGAAGATGCCAGAAAAGCAGCACAGTTTTTCCATGTGGAGAATGAGAGGGCTTGTTTCCACACCGGACTTTATAACAGCCGGTATAAAGGGATTTATGCTTTCTTTGACCGGAACCACAAGAAGGATTCCATGTTGGAATGGTATTTTAGAGGATTTTGTGACGAGTTGTCACCGTGGTTGAGATACATACAGCCGCTGCCGCAGAAACCTTCTTACTACACGATGAAGCGGGGAGCGGGATTTAATCCGGACTGGCCGATCAGGGTAAACGTAGAACACATATTAGGGGATACAGAAAATCTGGAGAGGATTCCGTCGAAGATCCGCAAAGCGAAGAACCTGCCGCTTTTATTTGAAACAGCGGTGGAGCTTGGCAGGAGGAGAGCCGTGGTGGAACCGGGGCTTGTAGTGCCGCAGGGATACCAGGGGAAGATACAGTACCTTCTCCCGGTTTACCTGACGAACATGAAGAAACCGGATCTCGTAATGACGCTGGAAGTGATGGACGGCTATTACATGGGACACACCTGCCTGACTCTGG
>JAUNSC010000059.1 GCA_030539395.1 Eubacteriales bacterium | reverse complement strand
GAATGGTGGCTCTCAAAGTCCGGACAGGTGGCTCAGAGAGCCCCGGAATAATCAAGGGATATATACAAGGTTATTTCTTTTCACAAATTCTATGTCGCTTAAGTAGTTTTCAACAACAGTCCACATACCACCCTTTGTTGATTCATCAACCCCCACCATCAATACATTCATTTCTTGTGTTTCTCCTTATAAACTGCTTTAATAAATACCCAATTCCCAACAAAATAACGCTTAAATAATCTCTTAGGCTCCTGTATAACACGAAAAAGCCACTCCAAATTAGCCTTCTGTATCCAAAGCGGAGCTCGTGGAATGTTACCAGAAATCACGTCAAAGCTGCCGCCAACTCCCATGAATACAGACGTATGGCCCTGATCCTGTAAATACTCAATCAGGTACTCTTTCAGAGGTGAAGTAATTCCAACAAAAACAAAATCAGGTTTTCTTTCTTTAAGCTCTGCTGAAATGGAAGGCCAATCAGACTCCGAAAAATATCCGTTGTGGATTCCAACTATATTCAGCTTCGGATGTCTTTCCTGTAAAACCTCCGCAGTTTTTTCAACAACAGCCTGCTTTGCACCTAACAGGTATACGGAGTATCCCTTTTTCTCACTTAATGCAACCAAGTTCTGCATCAGATCTACACCAGCTACTCTTTCAGGCAATGGCTTCTTTAAATACTTGCTAGCAAGAATTACAGATGCACCATCCGCATTAATTATTCCGCAGCTATTAACAATTTTTTTCATGAAATCATTGCTATTAACTTCATTTATTTTGTCAGCATTAACGCCCATGAGATGTAGCGGAGTTTTTGTTTCAACATATTTTTCTACCAAATTAATCGTCTGCTCAGCATCTAACACATCTATTACTGTGTTTAGAATAGTAATACGTGGATTAGTGCCAAGTATCGTCTCCTGTTTTACTTCCTTATACTCGCTCATAAGTATTCTCCTCTTAGTTTTCTATTTCTTGCTCATCTTTAAGCGCTCTACTTCTCTATCATTTTAGTGATTGATTCTGAGAATCAAAATCTCCCACTCTACGCATTCCTGACGTACAACAGATTCTGTTGTTTCGTTTATGGTTTTATGGCCGGTTACTGGGATCAGGACGTTTACTAAAAATCAGAGTTTTTTATCATCCTTATCTTCTCTGCTATAGTTTAGCGACTTTCCGATCGATTTCTGTATAGCCATCAATAGAATCCTCAATCCCTGCCGAACAGGTCCCTTGTGTAAACCTTTTCTTTTACATCATCCAGACACTTGTCATATCGGTTTGCGATGATAGCATCGCTCAGTTCTTTGAACTTCTCCAAATCATTGACCACTATTGAACCAAAGAACCTCTCTCCATCTTCAAGTGTCGGCTCGTAGATGATTACGGTTGCGCCCTTTGCCTTCACGCGCTTCATGACGTCCTGGATGCTGCTCTGTCGGAAGTTATCGGAATTACTCTTTATGGTCAGCCTGAATACGCCGATGACAACGTTCTTCTCCTGATGCTTGCTATAGGCGCTCTCGGCATCCAGCGTGGCGGTCAAGTCCAATTCCTTCTCAGCCAGGTATTCCTCAATATACTCATCCTGTATCGGGGACTTTCGATTATTGATTAGCCCTACTTTTTCCGGGACGATGTCCGCTGCATAGACCTTATTATGTTGCGCCAGCAGTACTGCGAGGGACAATCCCACATAACCGGTACCGGCAACTGCAATCGTGTACTTCTTCATGCTTACTCCTCTATTTGATAGGAATCATTTTATGTAAAGCTGTGGTTATCATCTGGGATGATGTTCTCATCTCGACATAATTTCTTCATCACGGTATGATGCTCACAGCGCAGAATCGTCAAATCTCATGCCAGCAATGTGTTTATCACTTCATGGACAGGTCTATCCGAAAATGCTCATTTTCATTTCAGTTGATTTTTCAGCCCCAGAAATATTCATTTTCGGCTTCAAATCCTCAATCTAACCCCAAAAACCATCCACTAAAGTTCATAGGGTAGACCCCTTGCTGTATTTATCATTTATTGAAAACAACAATTCGGTTCTTCTATAAGTCATTAACTGCAAATGAGCGTTTTCACCTTAAAATCTGTCCAATTTCCAGCAATAATTCTTTAGGGTAGACCCCTCTCAGTCTCTATATCATCTATTGAAAAGCCTTGATATTACGATTTTTCAATCTTCCTCTTATCTTCTTCCAACCCAATTTCATGTTCAAAATGTACTTATCACTATTCCCTTGCCTCTACCCGAAACGAAAAATTCCACGTTTTCCGCCTCATCCATTTCATGTAAAAAAGCTCCCATCCACTCCATAGCCCGTGGGAAATCCCTCTCCATTTCATTTGAAAATGTACTTATCACTATCCTCAGACCTGTACCCTAAACCTCATTTTCCGGCAAGAACGAATGATTTTTCTGGTCATCACAGCCTACGAAATCGCCACTAATTTTGTTGGGTAGACATTCTCTCCTGCAGTCATTCTGCCCCCTCCCCCGTAAATATCATACCTACCGTTTTCAGTAGAATCTTGATATCCAGTCCAAAGTTCCATTCTTCTATGTACTTTGCATCAAGTTTTACAACTTCTTCAAAGTCAGTGATATCACTGCGGCCGCTGATCTGCCACAGCCCTGTGATACCGGGTTTCATGCTGAGTCTTTTCTTGTGATGCAGTTCATACTGCCAGAACTCATCCAGTGTCGGCGGTCTTGTCCCCACCAGGCTCATATCCCCTTTCAGCACATTCCAAAACTGCGGGAATTCATCAAGACTTGTCTTTCGTATAAATTTTCCAACTCTGGTGATGCGCGGGTCATCATCTATCTTGAACATCAGGCCCTGCATCTTGTTCTGTTTCTCCAATTCTTTTTTCTTTGTTTCTGCGTCATTACACATGGAGCGAAACTTGTATATCTTAAAGATCCGTCCGTTCTTTCCCACACGGTCCTGGGAAAAAAATATGGGCCCCTTACTTTCCAATTTAATAGCCGGTCCCAGGAAAAGAGTCAGGATACCTGTCAGTATTACACCGACAAGCCCGCCAAGGATGTCCATAAAACGCTTGGCTATCATCTGTCTTGTATTCATATGGACTATCTGGGAAGTCGCTGCGATATAACATCCTACCTGATCGATCTCCATATTCGACATTCCAAATATGGCCTCGTCCAGCAGAACATATATGGTAACCCCCATGCTTTCAAATTTCTCAAGTATATCAGAAAGCCCTCTTGTGTCATAAGGCAAATCGACCACTACCGCATCCACCACATTGCGGAGCGCAGATTCATACATATCTTCACGGCAGGCGCACACAGGCACCCCCTGCAGCACTGTGCCTCTTTCATCCGCATCAATAACTGCCGCCGAACTGATGTAATAGCTTCCATCCTTCTCTCTGATCAGCCGGTCTATCACTTCCGGTGCACGCTCCCGCGTACTCACCACCATGATTTTCTGGCTGCTGCTCCCATGCCGGAATTTAGGCAGCACCCATTTTTTTATGACCAAACGGTTTATGTAAATAAACAGGATATTCAATGCAAAGAACCAGATGCAGACACTTCTGGAATACTCCGTGCCTTTCTTTGTAAAGAACAGCACCGTCAGCGTAACGGCCGCCAATATCAGATTGATTTCAACAACATTTTTTAATTCCTTATAGTATCCTCTTTGATATATCCCCTGATAGATATCCAGTGTATAGCATATGGTAATGTATACTGCCGCCTGCACGATCAGCAGGGTCGGATGTATCTGGGGAACACTAAAAACGCTTCCGAAACGAATGAAAAGTGACGCTGCATAAGATAAAAGAATACATATCAAATCAACCGCTAATAACAAAATATACATTTGATTATGAAATTGATTCCGTACTTTCATCTTTTGTCTCCATCCGCCTGTAAAAATCAAAAAAAAAATATTTCTAAAACATGCCGCTATTCACTTCTGGCATCTTTGTTTCCGATAACAATAAAAATGTCTCGCTGCTCCGGCAGCTGACCTCCCTCGGCAGCCTCCAGCCCCTCTTCCACTTCCCCAATCTCAACGGATGCATTGGGGAACTGCTGCTTCAGCGGTTCTGCCTGTTCCTTTGCAGAAACATAGATCATCGTCTCTTCTCCCACCGTTCCGGTATAAGTTACGGGTGATACATTGGTATACCCCGCTTTTTCAAGCTGTGTCTTCCAATATCCCGCTACTCCGGCCTTTCCGGTACCGTTCAGCACCAGGATCGATGATCTTTTTACCATATCTTCTTCTGTCCCGGATTTTTCTTCAGTTGAATCCGTATCGGTCTGCGTCTCACTTTCCGTTTCTGTCTCCGTCTCAGACTGCCGCTTCTCCGCAACGTATTCCGTCTCGCCGGCAGCAGCCTCCCGGACCCTTTCCGTATACTCCAGTCTGCGCTGCCTTGAACTGCAGACAAGATAACCGATGCATCCTGTCATCACCAGTACAATCAATATATATATAACCATTTTCAATGGATTTCTTTCCTGTCCATAAAATTGTCTTTTTGCCATCTCTAACAGCCTCTCACCTGTAAATTCTGTCAGCATATAAGCAGAAAAAGCACTGATTTTACAGATACTTTTTCCGTTATACGCCGGCAGTGCAGCAGAGAACCATTACTCTGCTTTTTCAAGTACACAAAACGGTCCGAGACACGGAAATGTTACAGTGATCTCTCCTGTTTCCGGATCATAGCTTTCCTCATCGATTTCGATGAAATAAACTTCTCCTGTCTTCGAATCGATCTGCATCAGGACACAGTTTTTAATGTCCTTTACATCCTTCAATGCCTCTGCTTTTAAAGTAACTTTTACAGCCTTTACTTCACCATCAATATCGTATTCAACAGTTGTTCCATCTGTAAGAACCAGATCTGCAAATTCAGAAACCGGTTCATATTCCAGCGGCTGAATCACGTTTCCGCTCTCTGTTTTGATTTCTTCTGTTGTATCCACTTTCAAAATGTCGAGCATCTCTTCCATCGTGATCATTGTCTTCGGATCATTCAGCTTCGTAACAACTTCCGCTGCTTCCCTGCTTTCATATTTCTCCGGATCCGCTTCCACAACAACAAGCTTCTTTCCTTCCGGAATGATCTGTGCTGTTTCTTCTGCCACAACGACTTCCTGTTCTTCGATCGTCACATCTTTGATACTCGGATTGGCAAAGACAGAGCTTACCATGCCAAGGGACATGACTGTGGCGCAAAGGATTGCTGCAAACTTCTTCATGTTTCTCTCCTCCTTTCTTCTGGATTTTGGTCTGTGACCAGTCTATGTTCAAACTTCCTGTGAAGTTTAAACCTGATTATATTTCTTCGTAAAAAAGCCCGATGACCATTTCACGAAGCGCCTCTTCATCCACATAAAATTCATCATGCTTTTCACCGACTACATTCCGGCCCTCCGGCCGGCAGTAATCATCTGAAGTAAACTCCACTGTTTCCAGAAGTTTTGCCAGGCTGATGTATTTGTTTTTTGTAATACTGGTCTGAAGAAAGTCTTCCATGCTCTCCAGTTTCTTCCATGTGCCGTCCATATCATCCTGAAGCTGCCGCTTCAGCTGCTCCACATAAGCAGTGATATAGACCTGCTGCCGCCGGATACGCCCCTCATTGCTCAGATCTTCTGCCGTATCACGGTAATGAAGATAATCCCGGATATTTGTGTCATCCAGGGTTACCGTTGCCCCTGCAGAAAGTTCCGGGTAACGGTCCGACAGATCGTCATTTGGGACTTTCACCGTCACCCCGCCCACCAGATCATTAATATATGTCATGGAGGACTGGTTGGTCACGGCATATTCATCGATTGGGATCCCTCCCAGCAATTCCGAAACCGCCTCCCGCAGGTTTTCACAGCTGGCTTTGCCCCCGTCTCCGTATGTATATGCATACCCGAGATGGGTGACATACATTCCCCTGTCCTTTCCCGACATGGAATATCTGCGGACTTCCGTCATAGTATCGCGGCTCAGTGCAATGACTGTCATTTTTTTATGTTTCTTATCAAGCACTGCCAGCGAGATGCTGTCCGCCCTCGCCGCCTGCGTATACCCGGCATTTGTTTCCATCCTGCCTTCGGAATCGATACCGGCATAGAGAATGGTCGTGATCAGCGAGTTATACTGGTATTCTTTCCCATTGTATGTAATGTTCCGGTAACCTGATTTCATATCTATGGAATTGCCTGCTGTCACATGGCGGTCTTCCTGCTCTTTATATGTCCGGTATGCCAGGCTGCCCAAAACCGCTGCCGTCAAAATGCCTGCCACAATACATCCGGAAATCAATTTTTTATTTTGTCTTCTTCCCGGCATTTTTCCTGTTCTTTCTCTTCTTGTCCTCGCCATAACCGTATCCGTAACCATAGCCGTAACCGTATCCATAACCGCTCTTTCTGGTCCCGACCTTATTCAGGACCACTCCGAGCATCTTAATTTCCGCATATTCCAGCTGGCGTTTTGCCTGGACCGCCTGCATGCGCTCCGTCAGGCCGCTCTCCACCACAAGAATCGTGCCGTCACACTGTCTGGCAATCAGTGTCCCGTCGATCACCGCATTGACCGGTGGGGTGTCCACAATGACATAATCATATTTCTCACGCACCCATGCTATCAGCTGCCCAAACAGCGGCCCTGAGACCAGCTCGCTCGGATTCGGTGCCACCGCCCCTGTAAAGATCATATCCATCCACTGGTCATCCGTTTTATAGATGATATTGTGCAGAGATTCCCTCCCGCAGAGGAACTCGCTCAATCCCACCGTTTTTATATCAATGTTATAGCGTGACACTGTCATGGAATTCCGTATATCACAGTCCAGATAAAGGGTCTTTCTGCCAAGACTGGCCATGCTTTTTGCCAGGCGAAAAGCGATGGAGGATTTTCCTTCATGCGCCAGAGCGCTGGTGATTGCTATCGTCTTCAGATCATAACCGCTCAACTGTATATTTCCGCGGAGCACATTGATCGCTTCTCTCGCCTGGAAAGGAAGGGGTTCAGCCTGCGGCTGTACATATCTCCCGGCCGGCATCCCCTGCGGCTGCATCACTGGCTGCCACTGCTGCTTCTGTTCCATATCACTTATCTTCCTTTCGCTCCATTATTTTTTATTATTCTTTTCCCGGTAATAAGGCACTGCTGCCAGCACTGGCATGTGCAGATACCTGTCGATATCCTCTTCTGTTTTGAGGGTCGTGTTCATAAGCATGCGGATCACAAGAAAGGCGCATACGGCAAAGGCTCCCAGCAGGCCTCCCATTGCCATATACTTCTTCAGGCCCGGTGTCACATCCTCTACCGCTTCCGCCTCTGCATAATCAATGATATTCGGCTCTCCGCTTCCAATGATCTGATAGATCTGTTCAACGCTGATGTTCATCAACGCATTTGCGATGTTCCGGCTCAGCTCAAAATCATCACATGTGACAAAAATATGTATGATATGTGTGGAATCCGGATTTTCCACCCTTACAAGTTCACCAAGCTGTGTAAAATTCAAATTCAGCTGCAGTTCATCAATCACGCGCTTCAATACAGTACGGCTCTTTATGATATTTGCATAGTCCTCTGTAAGAGCGGCACTGAGCTGCAGATCCGAAAACGTGATCATCGAATCTGTATTCGTTATATAGATTTTGGCATCCGCCTGATAAGACGGCTTTATCATAAAATGATGGTAGGCGCCAAACGCTGCCGCCCCGATCAGAAAAGCAAGAAAGATGGCCTTCCACCCGTTCAGGAGGACGAAAAACACTTCTCTTAAATCGATCACATCTTCATCTGCCGTATTTTTTCCCTGTATTTGAATTTCCTTCTGTTCTGTCATCTTGTTCATAGTACCCTCTAATATCTGTTTTGTAATATGTTCTGAATGTTATCCTTCAATATATGTTTACATTGTTCCCTGCTCAGATTCGCCCTCATCCATTCGTATCCGTCTGATACACACAGCGGCCTGAAATCCATCCCATGGCAGTCACTGCCCAGAAAATCCACTATACCGCTTTTTATCATTCTCCTCCAGGGCTTTTTACTGAAAAAGTGATCTTTATACAGCAGTGTGTCAAAATTCATCTGCAGCAAAAATCCGTGTTCTTTCACTATCCTCAGGTTTTCCTCTTTCTGCAGGCACCTGTACCGCTCAAAATGGGCCAGTATGGGAATATATCCATTCTGCTGCAGGTCCCGCAGTCCCCCCAGAAGATAATGGAACAGACAGTTCGGCTCAAATTCCACCAGCACATATCTGCTTCCTGCAAGCGTCAGTGCATTTCCTGCATTCAGCTGTTCTGCAAGACCGGTATAGTAATAGCATTCCTGCCCGGGATATAAGTCTATTTTCAGATCCCGGTCTTCACATTCACTGCGCACATCATCCAGTGTCTTCAGTACCAGAGATGCGGGAACCATATATCTGCCCGGATGAAAATGGGGTGTTACAATCATACGGTTTACCTGCTGTTTTGCTGCTTCCTGAAGCGTCCGTACAGTTTCTTCCATATTTCGGCATCCATCATCCAACCCCGGCAGAATGTGACAATGCATGTCCATGATTTTCTGCGATGTCTGTAAAGCAACATCCATTGTTCCCTGCAATTTCCCCACCTTCCATAAGCTGATGCAAATTGTACCCCTCCCCCCGTTTTTTTCCAAACGAAAAGAGTTCATTCACATCGACTATATTATATACGAATACAAACTAATCAGCAATATTAAATTTCTTTCCAATTCATTTTTTGTGTAAGATGACTATACAATATAAATATATGAGTGTAACATTTAACAGAAATTAGAAAAGTCTGCAAACAGCGTACTATATTTTCCTTTTTATCCCTCTTCTATCTTCTTTCTGATTCGATTTAGCTCGCCCTGTGTTTCTTCACATAACCCATCTATTTTTTCAAAAAAGACCGGTTTATAATTATTGGGCTGATGACCCAGTCTGCGTATTTTTTGACAGTAACTGTCTCCTATACTTTCAAACGTATTCATCATCATTTGAAGTAATTCCAATGCCTCAGTATTTTCCTGCATCCTGTCATAATATTCCTGAATGGTTTTGATCGTTCTGCTTATATCTTCGCACCTCTGTTCCAATACAGCAGTCCTCTCATCATGAATATCCATACTTAACTGAGCTGCTTTTCTATACCGGAACATAATTTTTTGAACCTCATAAATATCTTTTTGAAGATTTTTGTTTTCCTCATAACACTGGCTCACACTTTGGAACAATTTTTTACTTTCCTGAACTTTACTTCTTATAAAATCAATCTGATCAGCACATTTCTTATCAATCGCCCGTTTGTTCACACAAGGTTTTCTCAGCAAACGTGTCAGCCACTTATGCTCACATCGCTTAATAGATCGTGAAAATTTCTCTACATGATAACAGACAGTTTCTGTAAGCTGATTTGCATGCTCAAATACCTTTTCATAATTTAAAAGCACCTGTCCAGCATCTTTCTCTAAACATATTTTTGCCTTATCCTGTGCACTTCGCGCATAGTCATAACATCTTTCTAACGTGTACTTCTTAATTTCATCCGAAAAAGCCTTTACATCCTCCAATTCTTCCGGTGTACATATCTTTTCCAGATATTCGTCCAATTCCGCTCCCATTGGTTTCACCACAAGACGTATTTTATTTTGTGACGTATCGTCCAAACTCGTAATAGGCCTTTGAATTTCCGATATACCATAATCTCTGCAAATCTTAGGAAGCTCTTTTTTCAAATATATATCTAACTCAGATACAAGAACACATCCCCCCTTATTGCTGAGAGCCATTGTTAAACAATATGTAAATGCGCTCATACGAAGTTTTTCAATCATATATGAATGGTGTCCGGGCATGCAGGATGCAAATAATGTAACACCTCCCACCAAATAATCACCGTTTTCCCAATCCACACTCTGTTCCTGCCTTATATTTTTCGAAACAGAAAGGGGTATAGCCTGGCAGGCATCCAAAAAGCATAAAATATTAAACGGTAAAAAAGCATCCTTTAATATTTTACATATTTGCTTATATTCCAATGAGCTATATTCCAAATTTCCCGGAACCACATCCTGCGGCGCTAAATATAACTCCGCATTACTCTGACCTTGAAATCCATGCCCACTATAATAAAAAAACAGCCTGTCGACGCCATTTTCCGTATATCTCTCTGATATATCATTGATTGCTTTCAAAATGTCCTGTCTTCCAGGTCTGCTAAATGCGTTATCACTGTTATATATCCGATATATGTCTTCGGATTTCAGGCCGCAGTATTTTTCAAATGCCTCTGCCATCTTTTTTAAATCAGTATTTGCTCCAGTCAATGAATCAAATCCATGATCATACTCTTCACAGGCTACTAATATCGCTATATTTTTCTTCATTTCTCTATACTTTCCTCTTTATTTTATTTATCAAAGTATATGCAAATACGACAATTTGTGCTATAATACCTGACTTTTGGAGTTGAACTCAAAATATAGTGCTAAGCCACAGTTAAAACC
>JAUNSC010000024.1 GCA_030539395.1 Eubacteriales bacterium | reverse complement strand
AGTAAATTCAGTATCAAAAAATAATTTCATAGTGTCTTATACCTCTCTTTTCCACATTTCTTACATTTACAGAGATACAATTTTTGCATACCACCATTTATCTTGTGAAGGTAGACATACTCATAATCATGATTGCAAAATAGCCTTTTGATAAAATCAATCATGCACCAAACACCTCCCTCACAACTTTCTCCACATTCTCTGTCATCTCCTTGGATGCCTTATACATCGGCATAGTTGGCGTGACACCGTAGGAATGATGCCACTCGCCCTCCAAATCCATGTACCACCAGCCTTCTGGATTATCTGCATGTGTCTGCCCCGGGAATGTTCCGGTACCCATACCGAATTTACTAGCGTTCGGATTATTTGCCCGCAGACCGGAACCAAATTCCGCCATAAGCAAAGGAGAGACATCTGCTGATTTCTCCCCGTCCTGCGTTCTCCATTCACTTTTAATCAATCCGGTATTGGTTGCCACCAGAATGGCTTTAATGCCGGATTTCTGCGGCATTATTTCGGTGCTGAAAGTAATGTACTTGCCATAGCTACCTAAATTTTCTGTACCTACCCTAATACCCACCTCGCACAGCCTCTCAGCAACCGTCCGGCACTTTGCAAGCATCTCCTGCTTATACCGCTGAATTTCCTGCTGTGCTTGACGTAGGCTGGATTGGGAGAAGGTGGCTTTTATACGCTTGGACACGATTTTCCCTCCCGTTTCATGGCATTATTCATTGCTTTTTGAATGTCTTCTACGTTCATTTTCACATCAACACGCAATTCTGATGTTCTAATCTCAATCAGTCCCCATTCCATAAACACCGCAAATATTTTCGGAGACTGAATGGCGAACCAGTCAACTACAGTCTCCTCATGCCCAAATCGCTCCAGATGCTGCCAGTTCGTCTGCAGCCCACTTTCCGCCATAAACGCATGAATAATTTCATGACGCAACTGTTTCTTCTGCAACCATTCAAAATCTTCAATTTTGTTTGCATTGTCGGAACGAATTACGATATGCTTAGAGGAGTAATCACAATAGCCATCAATGCCATCATCTTTCAATTCTTTGAATTCAATGCTGTACTCACTTCCGAGAATATTTACTTTATCTTTCATACCTTGACCTTTTAGCGGCATAACCACCTCTTGTCCGCATTCATGTTCCGCGAATAATTCACCGGATTCAGGAAAGCCACCTTTACCGTATTTCTCCATCCAATTCAACCCTCCCGTTTTCATCGTAAATATCGAATAACTCTCCGCAATATTCTTCCGTGCGTTCCTGTAATTCCTTGATTTTCTTCAAAGTTTTACAAGTATACAGTTTCATTCCCTGATATTTTCCATTTAACCCGGAATAGGTTCCTCTGTAAAATCTTGCAAACTTAGGGTGTTTAAAAATTGCCCTGTCCTCCGTCATATACTTTCTTTCCGGAATAACTGTCCCATCAGTCTTGCGGATTTCCGGAATTGTTTGTTCATACGGCTCTTTTCTCAAATAATACATTTTAACCCTCCGCACTCTTCGCCAGCTTCTTCAGTGCATACGCCACCGAATTAAGGCTTCTTGCCACCTGCACCACAGAATAATCGGCTGAATCGCCGTTGGCGGTACCATCAGCGTTCAAGACAGGTTCCGATTCTATCCAAATCCGACTGAACTCATCAATCGGCAGCGTCATATCACAGGTGACCACCGTCCGGGAATAATCCAGCGCTTTCCCAAAGACCTCTTCTTGGCTACTGCCTTTCGCCGGGGAAATATTCGCATAAAAAGAGACGGGTGCTGAATAGCCCGCCTCATAATCTCCCGTGAAATCACCATTTTCATCAGTTATCGGTATTTTGTTGTTGTAGGTTGCATAATATAAACGCTGTTGGTTTCGTTTTAGTGAACGCATATCCGCATTCTCCTGTTTTTTTCGCAATTATATTTTTATGTTTTTAAGTATTTCTACTTTAAAGTAAGCACTCTCCAAATACCATTTCACATATTCGGCAAATCCTTTAACACTTTCAAACTGTAATAAATCCGCTAATATTTGTCCTTCATCTGTAAAAATAAGATTTCCAATGGGTATGCCATCATTCGTACCAAGCACTCTCATTTCAAAATCTACAATTTTTATTGTTACATCTCCAGAATTTTTAAATCCATATTGACCGCTTTTACGAACCATTATTAAACCTATCGACCTTAGTAGATCAACGTCCATAAAATTCAATCCGTTATCTTCATAAAAATGATCAACCTGTCCGCCAAAATCCCTCAATTTTACCCAAAGAAGTTTTTCATTATTTATCGTGACACAAAATCTGCATAAATTATTAAACGCCATTGCTTCCTTCTGAGTAATGCAAGATAACATATTCAGTAATCGTTTTGGAACGCTCCCATTATCATTACACTCTTTGAGCAATATGCTGGCCCAGATACTTTTTACGCTTTCTTCTGAATCTTTGCATTTATCAAAAAAATCCATTATCCATTCATCTTTAATGCCCGATGGATTCGAATCTTTACCAAGTTGCTCAATCGTCAAATTTACAATATCGTTTTGAACAGTATATTCTTTAAGTATCTTCCTTATTTGACTTACTGCCGCCGCTTTCGCCAGGGGTGGCATATTTTTATCATTCTTAATTTGTTCAATTAAATACTTTTCTGCATCGATTCTATCTGCTCTCGTTCCCTTTGGCATGACAATTCATCCAATTGCGGATGAAATTTTATCAATAAGATTATTTACCACATCTGCTAAAGGCTGAAAATCAGCATTTACTAAGCCGTTAATATCCATATGCATCGCTCCTCTCATCGCCATTATACGACAAAAGGAGAACTTTTCCAATCAAATTATTCAGCGATAACCCAATCTTCTGCCAACATGTCCGCCTGGGATGCCAGCCATCCGAGTTGCACACCAGATGTACCGACAAAAGCAATGGCATTGTTTCCGATTGCGTCATGATTCGGATTGACTACCTCTCCCGCAGGGTTCGTATATCCGATACCGGATGCTAATTCAATGTACTGTTTCTTACCGTTCCAGCCTTTTCTGGAAACACGCTGACCAGCTTTTAGACGGCGAATTGCTTCGCCAAAAGTGAATGTCTGGATATTCAAATCTTCTACATTACCTTCAGCAATCTCCCAATCATTACGAAGAATAAATCCCAATGTGTAATCGACATTCCCTGTTTCACGAATATCGAGAACCCAGCCGTCCTTGCAATACATTTTGATTGAGTTATCTTCCCACGCCCAAAATCCTGACCATTCAGGACATTTAATTTTTGCTCCCTGTTTTAATGCTTCATAAGCTTCTGAAAATTTCATAATCATACCTCTTTCATGATTTTTATAACACTTCACAATACGGAATCACATCATCAAACCACCCATCCGTTTCCCATGTTCGGGAAATCCCATTCTCAGAATGGTTTACCTGCCCTTCCGCACCGATTTTTCCAACCATTGCTGGAATAACCTTCATGGCAAAATAAGTTTTCTTGCGTTTGAAATAAGCCGCAACATCCGCCTCAATCTGTTCCTCCGTAAAATAATCCGGGTAATTCCGCTTGGCCTTGTATTCGTCAACCAAAGATTCAATAAGCAAGAGCACAAAATCATCATCAATCTGCTCTCCTGTTTGCTGAAAGTACACCTTGACGCTTTCCAGCATTTCTTCTTTGAGTGTTTCAATTTGTTGACTTACTGCTCCCACTTATTCCACCTCTCTTATCCTTGCTGCTCCATAAATTCCTCAATAATATCCGCTTTCTTCGTAGCCGTAATGCTATAACCCAAATCAGCAGCCAAGGACTTAATCTGCGCTATTGTCATGGCGTTTAAGTCCTCGGCCGTATATTTCGCTGACTGGCTCTGCAGGCTATAGCCTGTTATTCCCCCGATGCGCCGCCGCCAGAGGCATTACCGCCGGACGTCGTGGTTTCCGCGATAGTTCTCACAGTTCTCATCATATCTTTCGGCATCTCGGTGGACAATCCAGTGATCTTTCCTGCGTACCACTCCGGCCCATGGTCAAGACCAATCTGACCGAAAATCTGATTCTTCACGCCTGCGCCGACCTTTGCCAGTTCTTCCATGAAGAAATTACCTTTACCCGGTACCGGCTGCTCAACAGGTGCCATCATATCCGGGTCAAACAGGGCAATGGTTCCTGCCGGAAGGTATTTCAGGTCACGAATACCGATAATGCCGAGAGGTGTCAGTACCGTATCAATAGCAATACCGTTAATATTTCTTGCTGCACCCACAATAGTCAGACCGTTTACGGCTGCGTCCACATTGAGCTGCATACGACTGGTCGAATCCAGACCAAGCACCAGATTATCAACAGATCCGTTTGAATCTGTAATCAGCTTGATCAGCTCACACAGAAGCAGGAATGTTAAAGACTTGCCCGCTGCTGCAATCACATTGCTCGTAATTGCATTCAACAGGCCACGGCTCTTATTTGCCTGCGTATCATTTGCGGCTTTCTGGTACACACCATTGATAAACGTATACTCAATGTCCTGTCCGATTTTGGCCATCTTCGCCGCAACCTGAAAATCCAATTCCCTGATCGGGTTTGCCTGCTGCCCCGCAACATTCAGCCCGGACAGAGTTCCCATGTTGGATTCCTTTGCGTAGGAAACGCCCACGCTCTCCTGGAAGATCTGTGTAACATTGGTTTTCTGCGCTCTTTTCGTTACGGACGCCTCCGGCGCAGTCAGAGACGCAGACTCAGAGATTGCCGGCTGGGATCCCTGTGCAGTCTCAAATTCCTGACCGGTTACGAACTCTACATGATCCGTATATTTTCTGCGTCCACCAATCAAAGTGGAAAACGGGGTCTTAGTGTTACCTTTGTTGAAGAGCATACCCGAATAATTCGGTACGCCATAGCTCATAGCATATACATCTGCCATTTCTTATCTCTCCTTTACTTTTCGGGAATCGTCCCTATTTTTTGTTCTTGTTTGCATCGGCCTGCTGCCGGATCAGTGCCGCAGCCAGCACCATATTGCCGGAGGCCTGAGCTTCTGCAATCTGTTTACTGTAATCCACGTCTACCTGATTTCCAGATGGCGCATTTGACATATTCTTCATTAGGCGGGACTCTGTAGCTTTCGCAAAATCGTCCTGCTGTTTCTTCTGAATCCGGAATACTGTCTCCATATCTCCGTCATACATAGCTTCAGCAACCTCTTTCGCGGACTTTTCGTCATAGCCAAGAGAAATATAGTTTTTCTCATAACCCGAAATTGCGCTTTCCCGGCGAAGTTTCTTCAGTTCATTTTCCATTGCAGTCTGCTTCTCCAACTCGTCCTGCGCTTTCTGATCAGCTTCAGATAAAGCACCGCGCCACTTCTTTTTGTAGTCGGCGGCCTCGGTACTCGCTTTGTCGAACATTGACTTCGGCACATATCCCGACAGCTCGCTTTTGTCCATGAACTCCCGGCTTGCTAATGCCTCATTGATTTCATCAAGGGTCATGCCCTCTTTGAATGATTCTCCTAATAAACTCTGTAAATCTGCCATCTTAAAATCCTCCTTGCGTTTACTGTTCTCTCAGTTTTAGTTCCGTTTTTAAGACTTTTCCTGTCCATGTCGCGATTTGTGGCTTCTCTGCCAGCGGAAAATCCGCAAAATAAAAACAGCCCTAAGGCTGAATTTTAACTACTTATCTACATTTGGAACACTGGACGGCTGCATAGATTCATTCGTTTTATTCTCAATACCATCCACTGGAACATTTGCTTTGCTCTTCTGTTCTGACTCCTGTTTCTTTGATAAACGGATTTTATCCACCATCTCTTGTGAATCAATGGCAAATTGAAGTGGATCATCGGAAATGTCCACAAGTTCCACCGATTTCTCAAGATTAAACCCTCGGTCAACCAATGTCACTAAAGCATTTACCCTTGATACCAAGTCATATGTTTTATTCCGACTAAATTTCACCAGAATATCCGACACCCGCAAATCTCTCATGGAGACATCCGGCAGCTCATCATCCTTGCATTTCTTAATGATTGCCAGAACAACCCTCAGAGACCGCTTTTCTGCCTCACTGAATACCAGTTCCATGGCCTTGGCCTGTGTTTCTGCAAGCTGCCATCCATTTGAAAGAAGAATTGCAGATCCGGTGTTTCCGCCACTGGTCTTTTCTCTGCCCGGCGTTCCGCTGATCTGCAGCACCTGCTCATATTGATAATCCACCAAAGTCTGTGTTTCCTGCTGATTCAGTGGAGCGGATACATAAGCAATTTTCGCCTCTTTACCATCACCATTAGACTTCGTAATAATCACGCCGCCGTCCTGGATAACCTTTTTCTGCTCTTTATCAAGCTGACAGTTATGCATCCAAAGGATATTCTGAACGTACTGAGCGATATCATTTACTCTGTCTGAATTCGTGACATTCAGGGCGTCCATAATGGGAATTACTCTCTCGAAGCATCCCATGCGGTCATAGTCGTTCACATATTCAATGATTGGGATCTCTCCGATAAGGTTTGGTTCCTCTTTAATGCCGCCTGCTGGCCCTATTGTCGGAATATCAAGAGAAAAATATGTGTCTTTTGTATAAGCTCCGATAATCTTTCGTCCATCTGCCGTCACAGAATATGAAACACCCAAAACCGGCTCTCTATAAGCGTCATTCGCATAAACCACAAAGGTTGTCAGTGGATTGGGAATCGCCATATCAAATACGGCCACCCCATCAATATCGCGTTTTGCCCGGAACATTCTGTACCCAACACCGCAAATTTTGAAATTGCGGGCAAGCTGCACATCTTTCGCCGGCTTATTTTCCTCAAACATCATCTCGTTGAGGAGAGAAATACGAATGTCGTCCTTTTTCTCTCCTTGCTCCGGCGGTTCTTTATTCTGAGATTTGGCGTCCACCTTCGCCCTCTGCACAAAAGTCACTGGTGAACCGAATTCATAGCCAATCTTGAACGAAGTGATTTCTGCCGCATGATTTTCCTGAGCTTGAATGTCAATTTCCGGACGAATCTCCTTTTCTCGATTCAACGGCTGATCCCCGCGTTCATATCGCATGAGATAATCCATCTCAGCAACATTTCGCTCATGAATGATAAAGGCATCATTCAGCACCAGCAGCAGATTGTCTTTCGTTATTCTTTTTACATCAGTAAATATCTGCCGTCTTCCATGCAAAAACATAGTATCACCACCTCGACCAATTCATGCCGCTCACTCAAACCGCACTCCCGCTGAACTCTTGCGTTGCCGCATCTTACGCGGGATAAAAACGATATGCTGCGTTTCAATATGCAGTTTGTTCATGCCGCCGCAACGCGGACAAACAATATCAGTATCGCCATTCGTATTGCAAAGCATCTTACCGCAGCCTTCGCATCGGAATTCTATTTTTCCTGCCATAAATACCACCTTTTGTGTAACAAAAAAGCCCGGATTTCGCCGGACTTCATGTGTTCAATGTAAAATTCAGTTTCTCTATTATGTAATTATAGCAGAATTCAAACGAACATATCGAACAACTTTTATTTTGCCATAAATCTATTAAATGCCATTCTAATGCTATCCTCCGTGTTGCCCCCACCAATGCGCCTGGCAATATCGCACCAAGACAAATTCTCAATACACCGTAAATTAATAATTCGCCTCATACGGCTATCCTCAACACTGGCGATAAATTCTTCAACCTCATTTGTTTTCTGCAGCAGATCAAATTCCAGAATTTCGAGAGTGGATTTTCTCTGGTTAAGCATGAGTTTCTGGGTGAGCAGATCTGTCTTTTTCTTCTCGTATTCCATAATCGGAATGCCTTCAATGTTAAAACTCTGCCAGCCACCTTCGCCGCCACGAACCTTATCCTTAACAATCTCCCCAGCTTCGATTTCATCAATGCGTTTCTGGATTTTGGGAATCCTATCTTCCAATCCGGCAATTTTCTTACGAACTTCCTTAATTTCTTCCTGCAGGTCTGCATACTGAATTAAAATGTTTTTTGAAACCACCCTATATCACTCTCCCCTGTATAACATGCCTATATTGCACTTTTTTCGACGCAGAATGGCATTTCTCGGAACAATATTTCTGCCTGCCACTATTTCTAAGAAATCTTTTTCCACAAATAACACAATTCATATATCCAAAATGCTCTTCCTTATATTCATTTGTCGATCTATCCACTGAACCTATTGGTGTATTTAATGCCTTATTTAAATCCCATCCAAGTTTATTTACTCGATCGAAGAAAACTTGCGGATCAAGACCATGCTCCCTTGCCAATTCTGATAATGACTTTTCCTCTGATAAGAGCGGGGTTTCAAACGCTTCTTCAACACTCCACCCTTTTTCTAAACGATTATGTATAGCATCGTACCGCAAATTTAATTCCATACACCAATCCATCAAGCATTTGGTTTGACCCTTATATATGACAAATTTTGTAGTGCGCTTATTGAAACACTGTCTATGCAATGTAATCCAACAGCAATTGTCCGGTTCATAATTTCCATTTACGTCAATTCTTTCAATAGTTAAGTTATCTTCATACCCATTCTCTTTTGCCCAGTCTGCAAAAACATCAAAATCATTCAACCACTCGGTACACATGATGATGCCTCGTCCACCGTAGTCCTTGTATCTGGGCTCATTCTGATTATAGCAGCGCTTCTTAATTCCATTGTAAATACTGTACAATCTTTTATTGTCTTTAACATGATTCCTAAATTTGAATGCCATAATTAATTATTCTCTCCTATAATCCAAGAACAGCTCTCTCTTGCCGAGACATCACCGACACGATAGTCCCATTTTCTTCCATCAACTCGCACAATATCCGGAGCGAATCTGCTGTATCATCATGTTTGTTTCCTTTCGGCTCAATAACCATCATGGTTAAATCACTCATGAAGTTTGTGTATGCCTCGTCCCGATATTTTCTGTCTGTAGGCTCTCCAACTTTACCAGGCCTTGCATCATCCAGAAAGTAGAATTTCTTTATATCTGGCGCGTACTGTATAATCTTTGCCATTTTACTGCTCTTATTGGATGTTTTTTTACTAATGATGTTGGCGTGATATCCATTCTCTCGCATAAGAGCATCCACATCTTCCGCATATTCATCTCCACCATTATCCGCCTCGAACTTCGCCTGATTGATTTCATTTCTCACATAAACTGCCGCTACAAGGGGTTTGGTCACTTCTTTATTCCCATTATTGTAAGCAACATCATGTATATAGACAGAATCTCCATACACATATCCCACTGGAGCGGAAACATAATCTCCGCCACCCCACGCCACATCGCAGGAACCAAGAATTTGATCTGCCGGACCAGCAGGCAAAATCCCGTTATAATACTGTAATTCTTCTTTCGGAAACAATAGCCCTTCTCTCACATATGGCCTGCCCATATATTTTGCCCACCAAGTGCCATCATCCAGATCATCACGCATCCGATGATAGTATTCAGTGGAAAATCCCACACCATAATCATATTGAAAATTACTTTCGTCTTTCTCATTCAAAGCCGGTATAACCCGGAACCTGTATCGTGGATTCCCTTCGTATTTTGTTTTAACGCGTCCCAAAATATCGAGGACTGACCAACGGGTTCCGACCATTAGTTCAAACGAATCATCCTTCATACGGTCACGAAGCTGACCCATATAGGCATCAAACTTCTTATCCAAACGAGATATATTCAAGCTTTCTTCGAGATCCTCAATCAAATCGTCCGCATAGAGGCAACCGCCATTTGAAATATCTACAGCACCTGTCCATGTTGCTAAGATACCCCGACAAGTCACAGTACAATATCTTCTGGTTTTTCCCGTCAAATCTATCGTTTCATCTTTTGCAGATGTTGTAACTTTTGCGCAATTAGGGAAAATCTCGTAAAAATTATATGTATCGGTATCATTGATTACAGATAACAGTTCCGTATAAAAGCCCTTTGTAAGCGTATCACTGTGTCCGGCCATAGCGCTTGTATTTTCTGGATTTCGCCCAGCCAGCCATGCCATAAAAAAAATACAGAGAGTTGATTTACCTACACGCGGCGGTAACGATATTCCCAAGAAATAAAGCTTCCTATCTGCTAAATCCTGCAGATCATCTACAATTATCTTTAAGACTTTGCGTCTTGGTAAATAAAAACGCTTTTCTGCTGGTCTGTCTTTTTCCATGTAGATGAGAAAATCATCGAAGAAGTATGGAGCCAGAAACAACACTGCTTTCCAGTATAAATCTTTAAAACGCAAATCACTCCGGGTACCCATAGCCGCCAGATTTTTGACGTGCTGACATTCGGATTTTGCCAGTTCAAGGTCATCATCTTTGACTGCCAGAACCATATCGAAAAGCATGGAGAGGTTGCGGTACCGATGCAGATCTGTTTTATGCAGTTTTTGGATGATTTTCTTATTTTGTTCCAACTCCATTTACCAAACCTCCCAATTTTCTGCAATAAAAAACCAACCACCGAATATTGATGGTTGGTATCTGAAATTATCGATTCTTAAAACGCATAAACCAATAAATACACCAAGCTATGTAAAAAAATATTATAACTATATAAGCCACCCCTATTATGCCAATGGCGTATGAAATGTAATTAAATAAATCTTGGGAAAACTGATATAACTCACCACCAAATACAACTAAAATAGAAAACAATGCAACTAATATTGAAAGTAATACACAAAAAGCACATTTCGTAAATATATACAAACCATATTTATTTCCAAAATTTATACTAAACCAACTTGAATACCCCAGCTCTCTTCTCAATTTAAAATATTGGTACTCAATGTAAGTTTTGCATGTCTTTATGGTTTCTTGTGAAATTAAATTGTTTTCCGTCTCTTTCTCAATCCGTTCTATAATTCTGACAAAATCGCTTGGCAAATATAAGTAATATCTCTTTTTTTTATTCACTAAATTGACACATAAATTCTTCCCGTTAATCTCATCCGCCTTTTTAGAATAAACCATTAAATATAACGGATAAAAAACTTTTTCCAATTGCAAGTTACAAATGTCCGTAGATTGCTTCGACTTTTGAGCCTTTTTAGTAAAAAAGAATGTCAACGCTGCTGTTACAAATATTCCTAAAATCGAACTAAACGATGATGAAAACACCAATTCTTTTATCCAATCTTTCATTCTGTATTCCTCTTTAGTGTATTATATGACATAATTATACCCCGCCAACCATCAATATTCAATTATCAAAGTTCGCATATGCCGGATTTCGCAACATATTCCAATGTGCGGACAGGATTTGAACCTGCTCCGTAATCCATGCTCCCAACAGTCATATGACGGAATCGAACCGCAATAGGGCACCATGCTTCCAATTACAACACCGCACACCACACATTGATTATCCGGTTCAATGTGCAAAGCCTTGACTACCGGAAAGCTATAAGCATTCTAGTCAATACTCTACAGTTCTTCCTATCGGCCTATTTGCCTGCACCACGCATACAGTAATATCATGTGGGTTCCGGGATATTACCTCAATATTTGCACCTCTTGAAAACTCCCCGACGCGCTCTCATGCGCCGCATATGATACTCCGAGGTGCTATCGGTTCACTGATACTACTACTGCAAACCTGCCGTATCAGATTCGCAGCCTCGCAATCATGTCACAACCGACAGTTTTTTCTGATGCCCTTACGGTAGGCAATCAGCATTTGGAAGAAAACTCCAGACGGCACTGGACATCCACCCACGCAAATCTTCTCACCGGCTTGCAGATAGCGCCTGCCGCCCAGCTTCTCGCGCTTCAATTTGTGTGAATGGAAAGGGGATTGCGGGTATCGAACCCACCTGAGCAGATACCACCGGTATATTTGCCCTTTCTTCCAGAATTTCAAATCCCCAAAAAGTGCGCCGTACCGCTCAAGTCAGCGCACTGTACAAGATTTTGCGATTTGTTGTATTGTTTTTTAGCCTGTTGATTGTTTCGCCTGAGCAGCTTCCATTCCCAATGTTGTGCCCTTTTGATCGGGGGATATTATATAATCCCCAAAACTTCCGCCGCTCAGGCTTATCAGGGACTTCATGCCTCGACCGGTCAGCAACGTACCGGCGGCACAACACGCCAGATACTGACGGCGGTTTTGATTTTATGAATTGAATCAGCTCGGCAGGCTGACTGATTATATGCCAACAAAGGCCGAAATGGAGAATTCCGAAAGTTGCAATAATCATGTAGTACTTATTTCCTTTCTTCCTCAGGATACGGATATTCAAATGCTTTGTTATCAAGAAATTGAATTTCTTCTGGCGATACCTTTTTGACGCTTCCATCTTTCATTTCAATAATTCCGTAAGTACTTTGCATCTGACCTCCAACCTGTCCACGCATCATCGGACTATATGTCCATTGTTCGGATGCCCAACAGTGAAACAGTCCTTCTGAAACCGTGGTCTCAGTTCCCAATTTTGTTCTTCGCCGCTCAGTTACTCTTACTGGACGGTATTCTATTCCAGACATTTCATCACCCATCTCTCAATATTCAATCAATGTTAATTTGCGTTTCATCGCAGTATGACCTTTTCTTAAAACTCCATCTGCAGTTCGGCCAGAGTCGGAAGAATATACCGGTAGTGTTTCAATCCGGCCTATGTAACATCTGAAAGTCCGACCATTCACTGTAATCTCGCCAGAATAGGCATTAATATCCCCAGTGAAACCCTGATCGCCGTATTCCGTGCCACAGTATTCACACTTATTCCCGGTCAAAGGAGCGCCGCAGTTAATGCAGGTTTGTGCTGTCATTGTCCTACCCCCACCAGATACACACCAAATTAAGCAGAAGACAAATTTCCAAGCTCCCGAAACCGATCACAGGAGCCTTATCCTTCTCCCAAGTCAGTCCATTCAGAAAATACAGGAAGATCAGGGCGAAAAGGATATCCAGGGCAGTTGCGATAATTCTTATTGCTGTCATTCTCAAATTCCCCTGCTATAATAATCCAGAATTGGCTCGACGGATCTCGCCACGCCATTGACCATATTCGCTATAGTTGCCTCAATTACTTCCGGTTTAACACCGTATACCTGGCAGTTAAGTGCAAAAGCAATCTTTTCGCAATCAGGACGCGCCACAAGCGCATTATGAACGTCAGACACAGTTATTTCTTTCATTGTTCATCACCTATTATCCTATCCAAAGCAGCCGCCGCCAGATTATGCTCACTGGTGTATGACTTGGCCTCATTCAAGGCTAATTTGATACTTGCCAGAAAGCCATCGTACAAATCGCCATGCTTCAGAAGTTCATTTCGCAGCACTTTAACCGCTTCTGTGACTGTCTGGGGCGTGAATGTAAACCGGATATCTCCCGGCATGTCAATGTCTGGCAGCCCCATAGTTTCAAACACAAATATCGGTACTTCATCCACCGCCACACGGAAATCAACGGCCCTGACGCGCTCTATTTTCTGGTCGTTTATGTAATATTCTGTTCCGAGCCAATCATCGCCCGGATTTACTACCTTTACTCTTGGTAAATTGCTCATGCCTTATCTAAGCTCCTTTTTGTTTCTTGGGAAATTTTGAAGAAGGGAATCAAGCTGCCTTTTTTACTTTTTCGGAGCGAACTAGGCTTAGTAGGCACTTCTGCGCTTCCTGCCAGACCCCCTCCCGGTCTGTTCATGCTCCCGGATCTTTTTTCTCATATATTTTCCATCTATACGACAAACTCAAGTTCTTTCTATAGATCAAACAACAATATACACAATTTCACGCATTCAAAATTATATACTTTGCATAATTCCACACATTTCAGCCTTTTTGTACGTCATACACGGTCAGAATCCCCTCAAATCTCCTCAAAATCCGCATCAACCGGTATATCCTGCTCCAGCTGAGCCGCAATCTCTTCCGGCGTTTGCCCCGGCTCCATGTCCTTGGCTGGCGCGATCTCCATTGTCTGCCTATCTTCCAGCCCGTCATAGTTCTTCTGCCAGAAGATCAGGGTAACAGGATTAATCTTTCCGGTGCTGCCCAGCATCTCGCGATAGGTGCTCAGGGCGACCTTGGCTTTTTTTAAGAGGTCAATTGTCGATGTACTTAGTTTATGCGTAACTCCACGCAATTCGTTGCTCACTTCCTGCTTAGACAATCCCAGCGTTGCATACAATCCAAGGTTCCCCGGTCTGAGGCCCCGCGCTATGCAGTTCTTAAAATATCCATCAATAGCCGCTGCTACTGCTTCCGGATCACGCAGATCAACCGCTGGACTGTGAAATATATCAAGAGCATACTCACACATTGCGGCGTTTTCTTTATCTGTTATATTGATATTGCCTGTCGGTATGATCGGACTTTTACTGGTGTTTCCTTTGCGGTTTCCACGTCCCTTTGCCACCTGCTCTGCTGCCTCTTTTACTTCTTTGTCCATGTGTCTCTCCCTTTCGTCTCGCTTCATAAACCTTATGCATACCAAATCCACCCAAAAACAAAAGCGCCACCAGAGTATTACTACTCCAATGACGCTCACCGAGCTATCTGATTGTAATTCACGCGCACGGCCAGATATACCGCACTGGTTGTTGTGACTATTATATAACATTCCGGGATTCTGTGCAAGCAGTAATTTATGAGGATATTGCAACATAGCAGAACCACTCGTCCGGGCAGGCACTCAAAAGAACCTTGGAATAAACGATTTACGGGAGGCACTTCTGACTACTCACAACTATATATTTCCATACGCTACCTGCCAGCCGATTATTATGGTGCGCCAGAACCACTAATCCAGATAGGTGATTCAATACGAACCAGTATAACCATTATCCGACTACTTTCCGCATTTCATACCGCCAGTACCTCCGATACCCTCAAATTTTTTTGATATACCATACACGCGTGCGCGCACGCGCGCGCATACGTATACCTATAATAAAATTTTGAGGTTTTGAGGGTATTTTAATAAAAAATATAGCTGAGCCCCGCATAAATACTGGATTTTCTTGGTACCCTAAAATTTTTAAAAATAGGGTATTCGGCAAAAAAATAGGGTATTTCTGGGGTAAAATACCCTAAAAATACACTAAAATTTCGGTTGCGGATTTTATTTGTGCTCCTGCTAAAAATTTGTAATTCTCGCCAGTACCCTAAAATTCAGGCATAAAATACCCTCAAATTTTGAGCAAGTGCCCTATTTTTGATTGCGGTTTAGGGTACAGATTTTATGCCGCACAGACAGAAGCAGCCGCCGGGTTACTCCGACAGCTGCGCTCTTTTGAAAGTTCATTACTATTTATTCTTGACCATACTATTATTATTCAATATCCATCCCCATTGTCTGGTAGCTCACAAAATATTGATTCTAGCTTTTGCAGTGGCACAAAAATGAAACACTTTTCCCAAACAATTTATTAAATCTATTTATGATAAACGGCTTCTCAAATATTCTTCTGCGCTTATTCTTGCCTTAATTGGAATGCCATCGTCCTTCATTATCGCATTTACTAATAAATGACCATCTTCTCTTCGATAATTAATGACGGCACTTGGAAACATAGCGTCTTTTAATGCTCTTATAGTTTCCGTAATCTGCTTATTTGTAATCCCATTCTTTAGTGGAATTTTAAATCGACATATATGATCCGCGCCTACATATCGAGATATGGGTTCCGTATACGCATATCGGCGTTCAAGTTCATTTTGAATAGTAGATTTTTTCGAATCACTATCTTTCAAATCTTGTATATCCCGCATTATGCCATTCAACATAATTTCCAATTTATCGTCTCTTGATATACTTACAGATGAAACATTAGCAACTCCTGCTTTCATAATTTTTACCATAGAATATTCTTTGCCATCTCTCGTGGATATAATAGCTTCTGCTATTCTTTTTCTTGCCTCTATAACATTTTCATATAATCTGCTACTACTATACCTTACTGTGTTAATACCTGATACATCAAATATTCTTTCTGTTTTTTCGTCTTGAACTAATACAACTGGCTTATCGTATGCCTGACGAAGCCCTAATTCATACAAAACATTGGGATTCCTGTTACTCAAATCACATAATGCCATTGGACAATTTTGAATTGCATCAAAAATCTTATTTATAATTGAATCGCATATTTTGTTCTCATCGACCCTGTATGGTTCAAAACCTGCTTCCTCAATTGCAGGCTTAAATATGTGCTCATATACCTTGGTAAAATGCCCCTGAGGATAATCTCCTTGGTCACTTATTGGCATCATTACAAAACATCTTTTTTCATCTTCCCTATCCTTTTCAATAGTAGCTTTTTGCTTCTCAGGCATCACAACATCCTCCCAATATAGTTTTTTCCATTTTATCCCAAATTACCACATTTCTCAACATAAATTTACAGCAGTAATCCATATGAACCATTCAAAAAGAGGCAGGTTCCCCTGCCTCAAATTTACCGTGTATTCTATTCTCTCCCTATACCTCCGTATAATACCTTGCCGCCTGCTGCACCTCTGTACGTTTCAGTGCTTCCTCCGGTGTGATATTGTGATCTGCGGCATATCTGTCTACGTAGTCACGGAAGGGTTTGTTGAATTGGTAGTCGTTATGTATCATATGCTTATACCCCATACACTTCTCTTCTTGCAATCTCATATAATCCCGGGTAGTCATGTGGGTTAAAATTAAACCCGTATAAACTGCAAAAAACGTCATTACTCATTTTGAACCATTCAACAGCCCATTCTAAGAGTGTCTTTCCTTTATACATTTTTGTTCTGTAATATATCTCGTTGAAATTCATTGGTTTGCGCTCCTTTCTATTTCTGCTATCGCTTTAAATACCGGATAAAACTGCTGTGGTACTACTGCGTTTCCCAACGCTTTCAGGCGCCCTACTCTGTCTGGAATACCTGCTGCCACTCTCGGAATATCAGGTTCAATGTCCCAGTAGTGGTTAAGAATAAAATCTAAATCCCCGTCCATCCCACCGGAAATCCCATCAGCCACTCCACCCAGTCTGGGTTGAGCTGGTCGCCGTTGCCCTGCTCCATGCTTTTCTTTTCCTCGGCTGATATCTGATCTGCTGCCTCCATCTTCTCCAGACGTTCCCTCGCATGGGTTCCGCCACATAGGCTTGCACCTGTTGTTGGTGTCGGGTACATTGCCACCTGATCGTTCAGGTTTCTGCTCCTGCTCGGGTCTTTCCATCTGCTGGCCTGACCTGTCCGGTAGTCTCTTGCCTGTGGTGTTGCAAATTGTTCTCTCAACACATCTCCCACCAGAGAATCCCTGTTGATCTGGCTTTTCGGAAGCGTGCAGTTCTTCGCATCCTGTGCAGTTGGTGTATTGTACATCTTTACTGCTCCGCTCAATGTCAGCACCTTCTTTTCGCGGTTTCTCTGGCTGTACTGATAATCTCCGCTCTCTTTCGCTCTGGGAGTTGGCCACATCTTGACTGCTGCCGACAAATCCGGACTTCTCCTGTTCCGTTCTGAAGGGCAATCGCCCCTCGTGCTGGCTTTCGGCGTAGGCCACATCTGTACTTTTTTCTCCGGATATTCCCGGACAAATTCCTGCGGATTTGGTGTTTTTCCTTTCCTCCATTCCGCACTTCTGCCCTTTGTCCCTGTTCCTGCTGTTGGTGTTCCAGCCCACAATTGCGACCCGGTATCTCCTGTGTCTGGCTCCGACAGCGCAAGCTGGTATAAGAAATGTCCTTGTCCGATATCCACAGGCTTCCAGCTCAGATAGAATATCGGGGAGTGCCATCTTGACGATTCCAGCAACATTTTCTCCAACAACCCAAGTGGGCCGCAGTTCTTTGATAATCCTGACCATTTCCGGCCAGGGGTAGCGGTCATCTTCCTTGCCTCTCTGCTTCCCGGCAACGGAGAATGGCTGGCATGGAAATCCTCCGGAAATAACGTCAACTGTTTGTAAACCTGTTCGCTCATAAAAACTCTCCTTTGTCAGTGTCCGTATATCTCTCCATCGTGGTACATCTGGCCAGTGTTTTTCCAATACCTTTGTGGGATAATCAGCCCATTCACATTGACCTGTTGTGGTAAATCCGGCCCATTCTGCGGCAAAATCGAGGCCGCCTATGCCGCTAAACAGGCTGAGGTGTGTTAGTTCATTCATGGCATCACCTCCGGGAAAATCATTGTATCCACGCTTCTGGTGGAAGCGCATCTGTGTATTGTTCCCACTCTCTGGATTCCTTGCTCCACTTCTCTCTGCTCCAATGGTCTTTGCTGGCTTCTTCGTACAGCCTTTCAATTTCTTTCACTGCCTGTAAGTAACCGGTATTCTGGTCGCGCAATATGTCAATCGCTGCTTTGAGGCTGTCATAACGGGTTCGCAGACCGATATATGCCTGATAAACCTTAAAGCACTGTCTTGCCGCCACTATCAGCTCATCTTTCGTCATCTGCTTTAATTTCTTTTTGGCTTCATCTTCAGCAAAGCTGTCACTACAGCCAATTCCGAAGTAATCTCCCTCGTAGGAATCCCATCCCAGAAGCCCTCCATATGTGTCTCCGGCTCCTGCTGCCACGAAGAAAATATCAAAACATTCCGGAACCCATTCTTCTTTCAGGTCTTCTCCCATTCTGTCACATTCAGCACATAAATCAGCAAACGCCATTTTAAACTCATAAGCTTCGTCCTCATCTCCGTCCAGTGCGTTAATCAACGAATCCGTTCCATCCTCAGAGTCGGTATACCACCGAACGTTTTCGCATTCTTCCTGTATGTCCCATAAATCCTGTTCAATAAATTCTAAATTCAGATTCTTTGCAATTGGCTTTTTGTATCTTAATTGACTTGCTTTCTGTCGTTTTGTTTCTTCTACACTAATCATTTTCATTCAGGAAGCCGCTGCAGCTTTTATCCGGATAGCTTCGGCTCCTTTCATTGATTTTTGTTATTTCTTCCTGCTCAGTCTCCGCATCTGTCTGTTCTGTACATTCGATATCGGCGCCGCTCCGGCCTGGGCAAATTTATAATCCCTGCATCTTGACACACCGCAGAGCAATCCTGCTGCTTTTGTTTTTGAATGTTTTGATTTACTCATTTCCCGCCTCCAAAAAATCAAACAATGTCGGTGTTCCTGCTTCTTCTTCTGCTGCCTGTAAATATCCTACGCCGTCCCGAAAATAATCCGGATTCAGTTCGCAGCCATATCCGCGGCGCTTCATTTTCACTGCTGTCATGGGTACAGTCATTAACCCGCCAAACGGGTCATAAACCATATCATCTTCATTGGAATATCTGCCTATGATCCGCTCCACAATATCAAGCTGTAACGGGCAGACGTGCATCTGAGCGCGTCTCCGGCTCTGGGTGGTGTTCAGTGTGCGCATACGGTTGATATCGTCCCATACCTCCCATGTCCAGCTGCCCGGCGCCACCACCATAAATGTTGCCGGAAGTTTCCCGTTCTCATCCAGTTTCTTTGCCAGATCTACATGATCCTGATAGTTGTAAACTGTATCACGGCTGTATTTCCGGTAGACCGCCTGCAGATTATCTACGGATACCTGCTGCAGTTCCTCTTTTGATATCAGCCGATCTCCGCTGCTCCTCCAGAAACCATGAGCATCGATCTGCCATTGAGCGCGCGTGTATTCTTCCTTGGTCTTTTTGACCGGTTCGTCTGCATAGGCTGTTGACCGGTCCGTAGGAAGTTTCCTGAAAAGCAGGATATATTCCGGGCAGCCTACGCCCATCTTTGAACCATCCTTGCACTGCTCTGTCCAGCCAAGGCGGTAAGTCTGGTTATTCTCCCGGACAACATCTGTTACAACAGTGATCATTCCAAAATACTGGAAACCATGTTTCATATAGTGGCTGATGCAGAGCGCATGAAACGGCTCCACGGTGGGCATCCCGGTTCCCGTAGCATTTCCAAACAATACCCGGTCTTTCACATGAATCGCCGCCACCCGACCGGGTTTCAGCACCCGTAACAGTTCCGGCGTCAGGAAATCCATCTGTTCAAAGAACCTCTCCGTGTTCTGGTTGTGCCCAAAGTCATTGTAATTAGCAGAATACTCATAATGGTTCCCGAACGGTATGGATGTGTGGATCAGTCCGATGCTGTTGCTCTCCATGCGTTTTGTCTCTTCCACACAATCATCATGTACCGCTATGTACCTCTTTCCCTCTACTTTCACTGTCTCAACTCCCATCTTCCGTTTCAGCTGCTTCACATAGTTTTCTGATGACAGGCCGTATTTCTTCACAATTTCTATCATCCTGGCTACCATGTAATCGTGATTCTTCCATTTTTCCAGCAGTGCTTCTTTGATCTGGCGCTCGTTCTCCATGTAAATGATGTCTATAATCACCGGCTCATTCTGCAGGAACCGATAGCACCGGTGCACCGCCTGGATAAAATCATTGAATTCATAATCAATGCCCAGAAAGATCTCCCTGTGGCAGTGCTTTTGGAAATTGCATCCGGAGCCTGACAAAGATTTCTTCGTGGCAAAAAGCCGGATATTTCCCTGTGAAAAATCTATGACACGTTTCTCACGCAGTTCATAATCCATAGATCCATGTATATCCACCGTTTCCGGCAGTGCTTTTCTGATGGCATGCCGCTCATTCTCCAGATCATGCCACAGGACAAAATGATCATCCGGCGAGGCATTCACGATCTCTTTCATTTTTGCTACCCGCTGTTCTATACTCTCACGCTTGACCTGCGCCGCCTCCTTCAGCCCTGCTGCCGCTTCGTTAAATAAACTCATCTGGCCATCTTTATCTGCAGCGTCCCCATAGCTGATCGACAATTCGTGCCACTGCACCGTAAGCTGCGACAATACATATCCCTCATCTGAATATTCAGGATTTAAGTCTGAGGGTTTTGTGATGAACAACGCCCAGCTGGACACCCACAGCCAGAATTCATCTTCCATGTTTGAATAAAGCGTCAGATTATTTGCCTTTGTGGAATCCCGCTGAAAGAATCTGGTCAACGCCTGCCCCGTGTCCATCACCTCAAGATATCCCGCATAATGTATTAATTCCTTATACCGATTTGGCGAAGGTGTGGCTGTTGCAACCAGCTTATATGGCACTCCCTTGAACTTGTCCAGAAATGTCTGGTAAGTTTTGCTTCCAAAGCTTCGCAGCACACTGGCTTCATCCAGTGAGGTTGCCGTAAAATACTGCGGATCTATATCACCATCCCGGACGCGTTCATAATTCGTAAGCAGGATGTCCGCCCTGCTGCCATATACCTCTTCCATTGTTCGGACATATTCAGGTGCTTCGTACCCGAGCAGGTTCACAGCATCCTGTGTGAATTCCTGTTTTACCCCAAGCGGCAGAACAATCAGCGATTTCCCGCCGGCATACCGAATCGCCTGATAACAGAACTCTATTTCCTGTACCGTCTTTCCGAGCCCAAACGATTCAAACAGTGCGCGGCGGCCACCTTTTAGCGCCCATGCCACCGCATCTTTCTGGTGTGGCTTTAGAGCCGGGTTTATCTCGTTTTTATTGACTTCAAACCCGCTCTCCTTTGCAACTTCGATTTTTGATTTTAAAAATTCTGTATAATTCATTTTTGAAAAGAGCCTGTGTACACGTTGCCCCGGCCGGAGGCTCGGCTCCTTTCACATATTCTTATGATTCTAAAAATGCATCAAAGTTAAACTTTTCTCCATGTGTCATCATTCCACCTTTCGGAAAATTTCCCTGCATCATCTTTTTCACTTCCTGCAGCTCTGCAATTAGTGCATCTATGCTCTGCGTTGCAGTGAATGTCATAATTACTTCTGCTTCATAAACGCTCCATGTATCGGATACCAATGCTTTCTCACCTATCTCATGCGGTTCCTGCGTTATACAGCACAATGCTCCAATTTCATGGCTGAGACAACCCGTCATACGTATGTCTCCCCTACCAAACTCCATTTTGGCTTTTCCCTTAATCATGTGCTTCCCCTTTCACATATTCTTCAAATTTCTTCCACAAACCCGTCACAGGTCCGCAGTATTATCATAATCAGACAAGCTGTTATGCTTTTTATATAGATCCTCTTTTTTCAGGTAGCCGGAGTGTTCTGGCTACTTCTTTTTGTGGTCTTCGGCTGATATGGTGATGGTAATGGCTGCCATGCAAGCACACAGTCCGGTTCGTCCCAGTCTCCATCTTCGTACCCACACATTCCGGTAAATGGTTCATCAATCCCGCATAATTCTCCAATGAGAGTGCAGAGATACGTCCCATCTTCCAAGGGGTTTCCCTTCTCCTCCACCGGAATCCAATCATTGTCTGCCATGTGGGAGCGGATGATTTCTCCTACAAGTAATTTACTTTGCTGATATGCTTCAAGACTTTTCCCAAACCCATATCTATATATTTCATCGCCAAGACCAGCCATTATCTTTAACTGCGTCTCAATTCTTTTATCAAACTCCCCTTCTAGCTTCTGCAATATCTTCTCTAATACCTGCATCAGCCTACCTCCTCAACGTTTCCGGAAACTCCTGTATCAGCTGTTCTCCCCAAATGTCTGCCAGACTGGATTTCATAAATACCGGCTTATTATGTTTCCTACATTCGCTCACAATATCCTCAATCCATTTTCTCTCAGGAACCACCTTGTTCTTTCTACGACCGGTTTCTGCTCCGATAATGAACCAGTCAACCAAGCGAAACATAGTATTATGTTTCTCAACTTCTAAATCTTGCAAGATCGGCTCAATACTCACAAACGTATTACGGCATGCCGGAAGAGAATTGAACAGATGCATATCCGATTCTCTGGTTATGCTTGTTTCGTACCACATGTTTTCAAGCATCGGAACACCTTGTTTCACATAGCGCTTCACATTCTTCGTAAGAAACATATAATTATGCTGCGGAGCTTTATCGCAAGCCGCAAATACTTCCTCTATCCATTCATCCGGCACCCAGTCCCCGAACAAATCAGCCATAGAGCATACAAAAATGTTTCTGCCTTTCTTGTTCTGATATTCGTCAAGACGGTATCTGTGGAATGTCGGGTCAAAATAAAATGGATATGGAGCTTTTCTAAATGTCCGTCCATCATCAGAATACCATTTAGCCGGTTCATCAATCACATGGCAGCCTCCAGTTTCTTTGCCCTCGAAAGTCCAGATTGCCTCACCTTCATAGTCCACTTCTCCATCATTCGCTCCGCCGAACCTCTTTGCTATACTCCTAGCATAACAGTATTCACACCCATGCAAACATCCAGTAATCGGATTCCATGTGCTGTCGCACCAGTCTATTTTTGTTTTGTGCATCTTATTTCCTCCTCTATCTCATACATCCCATCATCCGTCCTCAGATACCGTATCCCGCTCTCCTGATCCAGAAGGATATCTCCACCATAGTCCCGCTCTATTACAACATAGTCCTGCTGCCGGTCTGGTTTGCCAGAAACCTCCAGAAGCATTAAGACGATTATCATAAATGCTGCAGCAAACCCAATAGTTATCATAAAATATTCTGCGGCGCATCTATTCTTCATACTGTGCTACCTCCTACAGATATTCCATAATCATCAGGAAATTCCCTATTCTTCCTCGTGCTTTAGCGATATTATTCCTGGCCCTGTTTTTGTAATCATTAGATAGATCTTTCTCCGCAATGTCCAAATCAGCATCGATAGCTTTCAGGAGATCCTCTATCATTTTGGCTGGCTCCTTCTTACTCATTCCACACCACCGTTTGTGCTGCCTTTCATTTTCTCCAGTATTGTTTCAGTTTGACTCTTAATTTCTCTTAATCGCTCCTCGGTACCACCAAATTCATATTCACTACATATCGGTGTATCGTCTACTGACACATCCTTCCCGTAATGCTTCCTGTCAAAACATCTCCCAATCCACTCCTTTTTGCAGAGATGACAGTTATGTCCTTTCATTCCCCCACTCCTTTCACCAATCACCATCTCCCGCATACACTGAATCAAAGGATGGTGCTGGTATGAATCTTATTGTCTGCTCTGTTATTACGATTATCGTTGTTAAATATGCTGTGGTTTTGATGCACTTTTTGAAGGATTATTTTGGTGATTGACTTTTTTATTCTGTATCGCTCCAATCAATGGCTTGTCCACAGTGATAGCAATAATCAGCTATACCAGTTCCAGCAAAACCTCCGCCGCACTTAGGGCAAATATATCCATCTGTGTATCTAATGCGACTTTCTTTTTCCTTTATTGGTCTCAGCGCCTGCTGCTTCTCCACCGCTTCCCGGCATTGCTCCGGTGTGCCAATCTGGCGGTACTGCTGCAGTTCCTCCAGTGCAGAGATAGTGTTTTTCAACCGCAGAATGTTTTCACAGCAACTATCTTCATCCGCATCACTGCTTATTTCCATAAAGCCATTTATAACGCTTATTCTGTGTTTGCATTCTTCGATGTGGCTCTCGATCAGTTTTGTTCTCTGAATATCGTCCATCAGTCATCTCTCCTTCTCAACATTTTCCTGTTTACTTCTCGAACATCTGTTTGTATAATATCAATAAAACCAGAAAGGAGATTCCCTGTGCGTACACATATATCTGATCCATCCTACTTGCCGGATTCCATGACAGTTGTTCCGGTGATCGTATCATTTGACAAATGCGGAAATATGCTGCCCCTGTATATTGGTGTACATGGTGAGTCCTTTAAAGTACTGTCCAGCGTACAGAAGAATGACTTCCAGTTCCAGAAATTCCACTGCCGTGTACAGGATCATAATGTTATCCGCCATGTGGATCTGACCTATCATCCAAGGGAATCTTTCTGGACAATACCTAAATTACGGTGGGGCTGTGACTGATCTTTCCGTATAATTTCTTCTTTTACCTTTCCTCCATCTGTCTCTTCAACGCCTCAGCCACTTCCTCCAGCTCCTTCTCTGTGATCCCCACCGACAACGCCATACGTGCTGCATATTCCGGTCTGGTCAGAACCGGTTCAAACATTCTTGCATACTGTGTATTACTCTGAACTATCCCATTTACCCGGATTGCATCCTTTTTCAGCATGGAGCGCAGTACATTGTGGAGATATCCCGAACTCCATTTCTCTATCTTTCCGCTTAAAAGCATGTCATTACTGGACATCGGCTGCTTTGCCGTCCATAAGATTTCCATGATCTCCATTTCTGCCGGTGTCAGCAGATTTTTCTTTCCCATACGTTTTCCTTCTTTCATTCTTCTTCCCTTATAAATCCATATCCCGGCACCCGTATCGCCCGCGGACTTCCTGCGGCATCTGTTTCCAGCGTTCCGCAGGCAAACATCCAGTTTAAGTGACTTTGTACGCTGGATGTTGATTTCAGGCCAACACCCTTACCGATCTCGCGGAGTGTAGGCGGATATCCATGCTGACTGATGTAAGCAATAATGTACTGCAGGATTTGTTCGCGCTTTTCTGCGCCGCATTTTGTACTTGTGTCATTCATCTATGCCCTCCTATTCAAACGGTAACTCTTCCAAATCACCGTCCTTCAACTTCATAAACCCTTTCTCATCTTCCTCGTATCCGGGATTCTCATATCTAAAAGCTTCCAGACTGCACACCTGATTGAGTTTCTCCAAATCCAGCACATAGCACTTGCATTTGACAGTTTCATTGTCTTTATCTTTATCTTTAAAATTTCGGTATGAATAACTTAGAAAGTAATTTTCTTTGCGTAACTGCTTTGTAAACTGCCGCGTTGCCAATACCTCCACATCGGATATATTAAACTCCCGGACATACTTGGTAAATTCATCGTAAATCAGATTGATACGCAGACACAGCTCCCCTGTTTTCTGGCTGATTGTATATTCATAATCTTTACGAATTCTTCCTTTCAGCGCCATGTTATCCATAACCTGTAATATCAAATCCACCGCACTGCTGGCCTTACTGTTGCCGTCCATGGCGCTTAAAGTACCGCCAACCAGCGAATCATACACAAGCTGCTTGCTTATCCCCGTCAATGCTTCAAAATCCAGATGATAGGATTCGTAAAGCTCTTGCAGGAGCAAAATACCAAGATAGACATTTGAGATTCCAAGAATCACCCTGCTCTCAAAGTCCAGTTTTTCAAATATCTTACTGCGCTCAATGAGCTTATCCAGTGCTTCATCCGGAATATTCATTGCCAGCAATAACAGAGCTTTCCCCAGTCCGTTCAGCGACTTTTCCCTTCGTGCAAGCGCTTTATAACTTCTCGTATGCTCTGCCGTCCTGTCACTTTTCGCAAACTGCACATCGATAATACGTTCCTTGATAGCCGTCTCATCAAAAGAAGATTCTCCCACCAGCACAATCGGGCTGCGGCGCATATAATTTACAACGGACTGATCCGCACGCCCTCTCTGGCTGGTTTGATAATCGTATGTACTTCTCATCAGTCCGGATATGGTATTCAACTCCGCCGGATTTAACCGATGTGGCTTATATTCCTCAAATATAACCGGCAAAAGGTTGGTGCTGCTGGTGCTTTTTAGGGTGCTGAAATTTGTCAGACCCTTACACCCGATACCGCTTCCAATTAATGAAAATATTGGCTGAATGATTTTTTCCAATGTCTCCGATTTACCGGACCCGGCGCCGCCAGCCATAACCAGATGCGATAACTTTATCCGGCGCTGCCGTAGGCGTTCTTTCAAAAAGCACACGCACACCCAGCCAATAATAGGGATTGTCCTCTCAAAAGTATTGAAATGGAACAAATCCGCCGATAGTTCCCGGAGCTCTTTGCCGATAATCATATCAGCATCTATTATCCCGGATTTCAGCGCCTCATTATCCCCCAGAATGGACATTATGTTGGTTATGGGTTTGCCTTTCTTATCTACTGCACCATCTGTGCCGACAAATACCCAATCTCCATCAACCTTGTGCAGCCCCACATATGTCACACCCTTGCAGCGATTATACCGGCGGTATTTGTTATTCATGAAGTTTTGAATATCCACCAGATTAGACTCCGTACCATCGAAGGTCATATCAATACCGGCAATCTTCTTTATCTCTGCTTTAAATTTCTGCGTACTGGCAAAAGCAGCGCTGTTTAGCTGCTTCACAAACTGCATACCGTTTGCCAGCGTAAACTCAATATCCAGCAGATAGGAATAATCACTCTGTATGGCATTGACCGGGCGCATGACAAAGTTCGTGATACGCTTTGGCTTGCTGTCACCACTTGAAAGCATATAGCAATTCCCTGCTTCAAAGATGGGATTACCACGGGCTTCTATCGCTCTGCCAGCAGAGTCATGCTGGGTATCGTTCTGGCTGCTGTTTTGCGGCTCCGCATGACCACCAGCCGCCCCTCTATTCTGATTTTGATTGTTCCTGTTCTTTTTGCTCATAGTCGCCCTGTCTCAATTCTGTGTCATTGTTTTTGTTGCCCGCCTCTTTACCGCTGTTTCCAGTCTTTTCGCCGTTTCCTACCTCTTCGCCACCGTTTTCTGCCGTTTTGCCGTCGTCTCCTGCCACTTCGCCGCCATTCTCCAGCTCGTCCATTATTGCCAGCATATACTCCTGCAATGGTCGCAGGCCGTACTTTTTATCCAGCTGTTCAACTTCTTCCGTAACCGCTCTCCAGTAAGCGTCATTTCTTGGCGGATCAATATACTTTTTATGAAATCGCCACAGATCCGTATAAAACTGCGCCACAACGTTCACATCAAGGCTATGAAAGCCATTTATACCCCACCGCCGCAAAACGTCCGTCATGGCGTTGCAGAAGTTGGAATTGAACGCGACATTCATCTGGTTGATCTCAGCAATGAGAACAGACAAGCACTGTCGCTTATCGTTCCATGCTGCATATTTCTTATGCAGCTTCATCAACCCCACATATATTTGGTAAATAGCTTTCTCGTCCATACGGTCAACTCCTTGTTCATTTCTTCATTGCTTCAAATCTGTGTTCCCACTCGCCAATCAGCATCGGCAATCGGTTGGCAAGATAACAGAACAGCCCTCCAAACGGCCTAACCCCCTGCATCAGAGTTTGATACAGCCGAATCTTCTCTGTCAGCCCAATCATACTCTGGCGATTTGCTTCGGCTTGTCGATGCTCTTTCTCCCGCTGTTTTCGTTGTTCGGCTATCTTCCGCTTATCTTCCGTGGATAGCTCTGTTTCTCCGTCCGTGATTGAAAGCGAAAACGCCCCTGCTATATACCGCACAGCTTCCTCGAAGCCCAAATTTTCGTAATCCATCACAAAGTTGAAAATACTGCCGCCAGCTCCGCAGCCAAAGCAATAATAGCCTTTGGTGCCGTCATACACTTTCATGCTGGCAGTTTTTTCTTGGTGGAATGGACAGCGCATAAAGCCGTTGCGGTTGACTTTGAATCCATAATATTCGGCGAGGCGCTTCATGCTGACGGATTCCCGAACCAGCATTATTTCATCATCTTTGAGCATTACGCATCGCCTCAGCTTTCTTTCTTGCTCTATAGTCGCGTTGCTTCTGCCGATAATATTCTGGATTTTCAGCCCAGCGTTTACGCTTATTGGCAGCAACCCTGTCTTTATTCTCAGCCTGCCACTTACGACTGCGAGCATTATACTCTTCCCGGTGTTCACAGTAGTGGCGCAAACCATATTCCCGGATTTTCTCACGATGGCTTTGCGCATAGCGGTTTGCTCTCGCCCTTGCCAATTTGCGTTCATGTGAAATCGGAAAATTCAATGCATCAATCGTGGTGTCTTTGTAATCCGAAATTTCCATGCCGTCCCACTGACAATCATCATATGGACAATGTTCACAATCGGGATGGCAGCACTTAGGCGGTCTTTTCTGTGACATTTGCATCACCGCCTGTCAAAATATCCAGAATTACACGCCCTGTATCTTTTTTGTCGCAGAACCGCCATATTATGCCATACTTCTCTGACATGGTCCTCATAGCCTTTGCAAGCTGCTCTCCCCGCACAGGCGGCTTTGTCCCGCCATGACTGACAAACTCGGCAATATTAGCTTCCACATCTCCCCGGATGGATATGCCGTACTTTTTGCAATAGCCATACCACCGTGGATTCGTCCATTTTTCTACATCCTCTAGCGATTTGATAAAGCGGCTGTGTTCTACCAGAACAATCAATTTAATACCGTTCTGTTGCGCCAGAATGCACTCATCCCGGAAACGCGGGTGCGATTTCCCGCAAATATTACTTGCCACTTCCCCAAGGTCTTTCTTTGTATCTACGCTGATTCTGGTCACACCAAGCAAATCCATCTTCTTCAATTTATCGCCGCGGCGCTTCACAACTTCCTGTACCCGCTCATCAAGCAATATGTAGTCTCCCACTGGGAGAGGAAGCTGCACCAGGTCAATGCCGTTGTCAGCAAACCATTGCTGCTTGATTTGATGCTTTTTCTGGTGCTGTCCTTTATCCTCGGCAATTCTAATCATGGGTATCACCTTCTCCCGCTCTATCACTCTCCAGCCATTCCTCAGTCTTAATCTGGTCTGCCAACATCTTTCGCAACCGCTTCAAAAACAACTCATTTGACTTATCTTGTGCGAAGTGCGCCAGCTTCTCAAACAGCTTTGCCTTGTCCTTATGCTGCCGGCGCTCAATACGCAGATTATGAAATGCTGTAGCCAGCCGGTTGCGTTCCTGCTTATTCTTGGCATTTTCAAACTTGTGGCACCAATCATAGGTCTGACCGTCGATGTGCTCGTAGGCACCTTTGCTGGAGGAATACTCGGTTTTGGCATAATCCAGATAAGTAAGAAAGTCGGAAATAACCTCTGCGGGTTTTCTGCTGTTGTCCAATACAATCACTCCCCTTAGTTGAACGGTAGTTCTTCGTCAATACCGTCCGGAATATTCATAAATCCGGCATCACCCGGCTTTGGCTTGTTCTCCTGCTGTTCACCAGCCTGCCCGCTGCCAGAACCATCACTGGATTTCTTGCTCTCAGCAAATTCCTGCTCCTCCACGAATACATCGGTGGTATAGACTTTCTGTCCATCTTTGTTTGTGTAACTGCCGGTCTGGATATGACCGATTATTGCAATCTTTAATCCCTGCCGGAAATACTTCTCGGCGAACTCAGCTGATTTACCGAAGCATACGCAGTTGATGAAATCTGCAGTTTGTTCGCCGTCACGTTTAAAGCGGCGGTCAACTGCCAGTGTGTATCTTGCAACTGCAGTTGCGTTTTCTCCTGCGGAATAGCGCACCTCAGGATTTCTAGTGAGGCGGCCCATTAAAATCACCTTATTCATCTTCGTCTTCCTCCATCATGTTCTTCCAACATTCCGGGCAAATCCCCGTAATCAAACACTCCATATCATCTGCAGATAAATCCGGTAATAAATCCTGAATATGACCTCCACCATTTTTGTAATCCATGTAGCGCTCATACTGTTCCTGCGTCAGATGTGTAACACGCGATTTGCCACAGCATGGGCATTTTGTCCAAACGTTCATAGCAATCCTTTCTGTACTTGGCTGATAGTTTCTATATGAATTTGACCGGTCAAAGTTGTTGTTGCATTACCCTTTGATTTCACTTTTACTGGAATCATTGAGTGAGTTTATAAGTTCATTTGTAAGCTCTTCAAGCCTGTCAATGGTCCTCTGCCACTCCTCATAGTGTTCATCACAAAGACCATTGCTCCTTCTTCCGCATATTCCAAAATGCGTCGATTTCTTATTGCATCCTTTGTATAAGCATATTTTTCTTATTCTTTTAAACATTTTTCCTTCCTCAAAACGGCACCAGCCCTACATTCACCACAAGCCCCTTCTCTGCCACATGCACCGGGCAGCTCACAGCCTTCCTGGCTTCCATTGCAAACATCTTAGGTTCGGCATTCCTGTCAGACAAATGGCACAGGGTCACATTCCGCAGCTCCGGGTTACTGTTGGCCCGCAGGAAATCCAAAGTGGTCTGAAGCTCCATATGCCCTGTCAGCACATGATTTCGGTTGACTGCGTTCGGGTCTATCAGGTCAGCGGAGTAATTGGCTTCCACCAAGATGTGATTGAGCCTGTCAAACCGATATTTTATATACTCCGTATCACTTGCATATAGGAGCCGTCCCATATCGGGGTGCATAATCAGAAAACCGCAACACGGCACATCATGCACGACATCAAAACTCTTGACTACAAAATTTCCATATGTCCGTACCTGCCGGAGTTCGTCACTCTCATACGGCTTAAATACCGGGATGCCAACCGCTTCATATTCATAAGCCCTGCCAGAATGGTCAGCGTGACTATGGGTGCATACAACACCCACAATCTTGCTGATGTTGAAATCCAGTGCTTTCTTGACTTCCTTAAATGGCACGCCCGCTTCGATTACAAGGCATTCTGTGTCGTTTTCCAGCAGATAACAGTTACCGGACGAGCCGGAACCCAAACATTTAAGTTTCATCTTCATTCTCCAAATCTGCCAGATAGGCGTCCAAATCGAAGTCTCTTTCATCCAACCCATCTGCACACGGCGGAAATATAGGTTCTCCACTACCAGACGGGCGTACATCTCTATCGCAGTAGGGGCTATGCTGACAATACCTGCAAAGTTCGTCTCCGTCTAAACTGTCAATTATTTCTCTTACGCTCTTCATACTTCCACCTCATCATCTTCCGGAAATTGAAAATATGAAAAGACAGTTGTGCATTTTTCGGAAGTTACTCGTTCCTCCATTAGAATGTCAAAATGTTCCCTTAATTTTTCCATAACACATGATGCTTTCTCCTGCGTAGAATACTGAGCCATAACGCTACCCTTTCCAGTATCTCCCGCCATATTCATCCGCACATCTTCTCCAACAACACGAAATACTGTCATTTCATATGGCACATCAACAAGCCCGTCCTGACTAATTACTCTCATTCCTCTCGCGCTCCTTTTTCTCACGGAAAGCCTGTTTGTAGGCTCTCCATGAATAATATGTAACTCCGTCTATTATCCCTCTGAACATGGCATTATCCTTTCATAAAATCCGGCACTTCATCGTCTTCCACAACCTCATCACCGTTTGCTCTCTCGGGAGTAGCGGAAGGTCCTTTCTGTGTTGACGGCTCTGGCTTAGATTCTGTCGGATTCTGCACCGTCCCCGGGAATGGAACGGAATTTGCGTTCCGGGCGATATCCTGCTGCACCTGTGTTTCAACATCATGAATTGAATATTCATCCGGTCCCAGCTCTACAACCTCTTCCCTGGTATAGATTCCCATTGTCAGTTCCGGGCAATTCATCCGACCAAAGAATGACGCTGCGCGATACCGAAGCATGATCTGCGGCATCGTTTTCCACTTACTTCCGTTCTTATCAACCCATCCCTCGGCCTTTGCCATATCCATATCAATTACCGGACCAGTAACCTTCCGGCCCGCTCTTTCCGTCCAACACTGGCAGGAAAAAGGCTTACCGTCCTTATCGGTCTTCTCTTCAAACTGCAGCTCCATATCGTACTTGCCAGAACCGTTGATCATAGCGATCATGTACTGTGCCGACCATGAAGGCCTGCCATATACCACATAGAGATTCTGCATAACCATCAGCGGGCTTGTCTGAAGACGGTTGGATAATTCAATTGCGATTAGGGCGTTGTTGGCGTTGTTCTGGAAGTCCTTCGGAACAATCGTGGATTTTGCCAGACTGGCCGCCATTTTCGTTGCCAATTCCCAGGATTCACCGTTACTGAAAATGCTTAATGCGTTATTATTTGTTGTTACTACTGCTGTATTTGCTGCCATATTATTTGCCCTCTCTTTCTAATCTTCTCTAAAATCAACCACAATGTCTTCCTCATCTGTCCTCACAGTAAAATGCTGATATGTCTCGGAATATCCATAGGTTTCATACCCCGCCTCTTTTAATGCTTCATGGCAAATTTCCATAATTTCTTCTACCATTACTTATCCTCCCTTTCTTCGTATTCCTCACAATAATCATCCCACTGTGTCTCCAGTCCGTAAGCCTCGGAATCCTCGTTGTCACAACCAAACTCTCCGGCAAATGGCTTGTGGTAAGCGCAGGTACCGCAACACTGATTCTCATTCACGGGGCGATACCTCCTTAATTTTAAAATCTACGCTTTCGCTGTAATACCCATTGGAACATCCATACCAGCGAACAGTGACATAACCTTTGACTGTCGCAAATTTATAAAATGTGTAAGTTGCGCCGTCTCCCCAGCCACTTTCATCTACCCGCTCATGACAATATTCTTCTGCAAGCGTAATCGGACTGTTTTCCAAATCGGAAAGATTACCGCAAATATCTTCGATGGTTACGCTTTCACAGCAATCCTGTTCGTGATAAAAAACGTATTGCGTTCCATCTGTCAGAGTAAAAATCAATTCTTCATCATTGATGTTTTCGACTTTTACAAAAGTTTTTCCAATGAAATCGTCAAGAGTGATTGTCCTTTCAATCACCCCATACTTGTTTTCTACCAGCCCCACAATGGTCTTGACCTTATCCCGGTACGCCGCAATCTCCTCCTCCGGCACATCAACTTCCGTGACAATACCCTTTGCACTGCTGTTAATCTGGACGGCATCGCCGGGAGTTACTGCCACCAGGGAATAATAGGTATATTCCTTGCCAGTAGGCTTGTCCTCTTTTAAAAATCTCACTTTGATAATCTGCATGATTAATCCTCCAATCTCAATCCAAAAGGAATCTTTCCATCTACAATGTCTTTCCAATGCTGCATTACTGCGGCATGAGCGGAAGTATCATATGGTTTACGGGGTTCAAACAAAAATCCGCTTTCAACCTTTTTCTGATACTCCTCGTGTTGTTCAACTGTCCCTGCACCAAGATGCTGATAAAATTCAGGATTATCTTCATATTTGGGATATTCCGGGTGTTGTAATTCAAATTGCTTCACGTTAACCAGGAATTGTTCCATTTCTTTTTTGTATTGCTCCATTTTGAGTAAATAATTTTCATGCTGTCTTCTGCTTTCAGCAATTCGCTCTGCCGCTTCTTTCTGAACCTTTTCCCATGTATCCCTTGAAATCGTATGAAATTTATCCTCATATTGCGGATATAGCAGATTATCCATATCCAGCAATCTCAAGCCACAGCAATTATGAGGATACTGCCAATGTTGAATAAAACCCCACATCACGAAACCAGCCTGAAACCCTGTAATTCCAGCACACGGAGTCTTATCCATCGCCCATGCTGTTGCTACTGCGCCAGCAGACAGCGCATGACAGATTGTACCATAGTCATGCTGATAATCTTCAGTCAGATGCCGCAGGAATTCAGGTAACTTTTCCATTGTCATATCAGCCGCTTCTTTATACCATTCCTCATGAATTTTCATTTCTTCTGTAATTACCTGTTTCATCACGCCACCTCCACTCTCAATTCTTTATCTGCCGGACTCACAAACAGGTTAATAATCTGCCCATCAACCACAGGAATCTCGCTCACGCTCTCTCTATTATCCAGCCATACCGGGACACTCACGCCATAGAGCCCCGAAAGCGCGCAAATCACATCAAGCCCGGCCTGCATCTTGGCGGCGCTGTTCAACGAACTGTAGGGCACACCATCAACCGTCATTTCACAGGTATCTTTCATGCCACCGTTGATTTGCTTTTCAAACAATTTGAAGTTAACCATCTGGAACTGCCCATTAATCTTGCTCGACAGCATCTCCATCTTTGCCCGAGAGAACTGCTCCAGAAGGAAAATCTTTTTCTCCTGATCCGCAACCTGCTGCCCGATTTCTTTCTGCTCGGCTTTTAGTATCTCAATCTTTTCCTGCGTCCGCTCGTTCACTTTCATCATTCCAAACTGTTCATTAACCGCATCCAGTTCCTCCTGGATACCTCTTTCCCGAATAGACAACTGCTGCTTGACACTTTCGCCAGTGTCCATATTGCCAAGCTGCAGCTCCAACGCAGAGAGTTTTCCCTGCAATGCCTGGTATTCCTGATTGGTAGACAAATCAACTTCTGTTAGCAAGCCGTTCATATACTCATACGCCTTACTGGATTCGCCTGCTTTGGCTGTCCATGCCGCTTTCAGTTCTGCCAATTCTGATTCAGCTTCGGGGATTTGGGCCTTTAGCTCCTTAATTTCCGCAGCCAGCGCATTACCGGTAACGGCAATCTTATCCAAGCGGGCTTTTTTGCGGCTTTCAAATCCAGCCCTAATCTCCGGCAGCTTGTCCGCCGGCATCTCCTGTCCACATCTTGGACATAAAGTGTCTTCTGCTGACATAGCCCAAGCGCAAACCTCTGTATATTCCTGCTTAACCTCCAGCAGTTTTGCTCCCTTTTCTTCCAGCTCAGCTTTCATAGAATCGAGTTTCGTTTCTTTTTGTTTGCGCGCCCTATACAATCTGTCAGATTCGTCATTTGCCGCATCATAGGCAGCTCTGGCCTCGCGCTGCTCCTGCCGCAGTTTATTATCAGCGGTCTGTGCAATGCCACTCATATCCAGTTTTATCTGGAGGATTTCACCGCGGATATCCTCAACTGCCTTGTAAGCCTCCGACATATCATCACGCTGCTTCTTTGTTTCTTCCAGTTGCTCATTAAGGGCATTACGCTGTAATTCCAAGTCAGCCAGCTCGGGAATCTGAACGAGGGATTTACTTGCTTCATCTATTCTGGCGGGAAGCTCCTTTTGACGATCTTTCAGTTTCGCCATAGCTTTCTTGGCTTTTTCAATAGCTTTCTCGACCCCGGCGGCCTGTACTTCATCAGCGATTGGTGCATATGTATCAACATCCGCTGCCAACACATCCGCATCCGTAATCTCGGAAATGAATTTCATCAGGATCTCTCTCTGCTTTTTCCATGGCAACACTGCGAATGCCCGCGGATCTGAAAGAAGCTTGAATAAGTCCTCCGGGATAATGTTGGCGATCTTCTCCTTAAATTCCTTTTCTGATGCCGGGAAGGAATCAATCTCATATGTATTGACATTGCCCTGCAGCGCAACCGTATCAGTCCCGCGCTTCTTTACCCAATTCTGTTTCTGGACTTTCTGGAGAGTGAGTTCGGTCCCATCAATGTCCAGAACTGCCTCCACCAAAATCTCTACGTTATCAATGGTCTTGCCATCTTCATCCAATGGGCGGATATTAAACTTGGTAGCCCCGGTACTATCCTTATCAAACAGCAACCACATAAAAGCATCCATGATAGTGGTCTTGCCGGAGGCATTTGCACCGAAAATATCTGTTGTATTTCCGAAATCAATACTGCGTTCCCGGCAACCCTTGAAATTCTCAATTTTTAACTTGTTTAATTTAATCCTCATTGTCTAATACCTCCAACTTACTGACTGAAACCTCATAGGTGACCCGTTTCTGTGTGATATCATCGTCGATCTTCTTTACATACTCCCTGCTCTGGATCCTTCCCCAGATCTGAACGCGTCCGCCAACCTCAAAGGTTGAAGTAAACCGTGCGTTTCTGCCCCAGCAGATACATGGAATATAGTCCGATTTCCCGTAGGGCCGGTTCACTGCCACCAGCATATCGGAGATCTCCCTGCCCAGCGGTGTCTTGCGGTATACCGGGCTCTTGCAGATATAACCGTCCAGAAAGATCTGGTTTGTCTTCACCTTGTCATTCTCCTCCTCGGTAAACGCCACCTCCCTGGCAAATACCGAAAGGACCAGACGATTTTTCTTCTCCTCGTGACGGTTATAGGAACGGAACTGCCCTGTAACACGGATAAATTGTCCCCGGTAGTCCTGTGTCACATCGATAAGGCGCTCCGAAATCATGATCGGAATACAGTCTGAGGACTCGGAAAGGCGTTTTACCATTACCTCCACCAGATAGAAGCCCTCTCCGAAAACCTCGTGGCTGAATACAAATTCGGATACGATCTCCCCGATAATAGATACCTGATTGTTTTGAATAATTTCATTTTCCTGTAAATTCATTTGCGTTTCCTCCATTTCTGGTCTATAATGACCTCGTAGATATTTTCTATGCCCTGATTGCTTTGGTTGGCTCAGGGCTTTTTTCTTTGCGTGTTAATACACTTTTTCAACTGCCTGTCCAGAATCTTCCGAGTACCGGTTGCCTTGTTGATGATATGCAGATACAATTCATCTTCCAGCATCACACTCCAGTTATCCGGATCCAGTTTACACGCTGATATCATTTTCTTCTGCGCCAGCGTTGGCTTTTTTGGTTGCTTCAATGCTTGCTGCCTCCTTTCTGCCTATTTCCTTGCCACCACATTCCTGATCTCTACCAGATCCGGCGCTCCCTTGACCGGTATCCTGACAATCTCTCCCTCCAGAGTGTATGTCTGGAACCTGCGGACCGGCTGTGATGCTCTCTTCTTTCTTTTCCGGTACAGCTGCACCCTTCCGAACCTTCCTTCCGTCATTGCCATGAATCCGGATGCTCCCAGTGCAAACATCATGATGCCTGTGAAGACAACTTCTATGATTTCTGTCTGCCGTCCAATCATTGCTGCTGTGGATACGCCCAGAAACAGCCCGGTCATGACTGCAGCATAGGTTCGTAAATATTGCCATTTTCTCATCTCATCACTTCCAATATTTCTTCATCAGTAAATTTTAATTTGTGAAACATCGCTACTAACTGGGGGTATGTAAAGCGTTCCGGATGATTCGTCTTTTGTGCAAAAGTTTCCGGCGCCATACCGGTTATAGCGCCCATCTGTTTTTTTGTAACCTGATCTGCGTTCATATGTTTCCGGATGCTTCCTCCAAGAAGCGCATGTCTTCTTTCTTCATCTGTTTTTTTAATTAATGGCATGTACTCACCCTCTTTCAATCACTGGCACAATCCCATTACTTTTCAATAACTCGTACAAGAACAGCCTTCCCTTCTGCGTCCATTCCGTCTGCATTACCACATCCGGTCTGCCATCAGAACGGACAATGTTGATAGTTCTGCTGTGGACATATCCGCATCCTTGATATTTGGAATACAACACCCACTGTCCGCCGACCTTATACTGAATGCCGAGTTCTTTAAGTTTCTTATTGAAAGCCTTTGCGCCCATTCCATAGTCTTTCGCAATCTGCGTTGTAAGCACCAGAGATTTAGACTGCAGGATTGTGTCAACGTAATTTGCTTTTGGCTGGAGTTCAGCAATAACTTTCTGTTGTTCTGAAACTTGTGAACCAAGGAAATTACACCTCTCTTTTAAACTCTCTACTGCTTTATTCGCCATTTTTAAAGCACGCGCCATAATCTGTTCCGGCGTGTTCCATGCTTTCTCCAAATCAAGAAAATACTGGCGATACTGGCGACCCTTATCGGTACGCTGAATCATACAAATCTGTTTGGCCATGTCAACTGAAACGTCAAAATCAGTTGCTGGACGCCCTCCCGTACTTTCTTCCACTTTTGGAAAAAAGTCTTTTCCGGATTCAAAACCATATTCGCTCATCCTGTCAAACCACGTTGTGAAATTGCTCTTGATGTCCAGCCTGTCATGTAAATCCCTAGCTGACACCGTTGGTTGCTCAGTTTCATAATTTACTGCAATTAAATCATTCAATTCACATCATCCTTTCTTTGTGATATAATTCTCTTAAAAATTACAGAGGGAATAATTATGAAGCCTATTGAAATAAAAGTCTTAAGATACATCTATAAGGAAACAAAACTTCCCGTGTCAGAAATCTACTCTCATTTTCTCAAATACGACAAAACACTTATTGACGGTGTACTTTTTCTTCTCGAATCAAATGACTACATTCGAACGAAGAACAAAATAGTCACGATTACCGATCGTGGTCAAATTGAAGCTGCAAGCGCTCAAATCATTAATACTGAAAAATGGAAAGACCGCATTATTGGATTTGTATTTGGCATTGTCTCTACTGTTCTATCCGGATTATTGCTAAATGCTCTTATTCAATACTTCTAATCAGCATCAAAAGAAAAATCAGCCCGACAATAATTCCAAACATATATCCTTGTATAAAGTGCTTATCGTTCATGTGCCCTCCTTATCATTTTGCTTGCATATTTCTTCTGCTATTTTTCTATACACTGACTCTGAAATTTCATCGAACTCAACTTTTCCAAATGCCAACGCAGCACCGATCATAGTGTTAAGACGTGTCAATTCTGCGTATGTGAAACCAATTCCCTGCTCTACAGACTCCGTGATACAAGGATCGTCTTCTGCCAAAAGGCTTCCATCAAAATCCCAATACTGTGTTACTATCCGACATAAATCCTCATCTGTACCCAGGCCTTTTACTGCTTCTGTAACAATAACCTGAATTACTTTCGCGCTGTCCGTTCCTCTTGGTCGGACAGTTTTTGTATTTTCCATCTTTCTCACCTCACTTATTTTATATCACTTTAAGTGGATTCGTTAGGCAAAAAAATATAATCAATTGGGATTCCATAAATTTGTGAAAGCATATTTAAATCAGCAAATGAAGGCTTAACTACCCCTTTTTCCCAATTAATTATTGTTCTTTTCCCTATTTTCATCCGCATTGCAACGTCTTCCTGTGTCAATTTTGCATTGACTCGCGCCGCCGCAAGGCTTATTTTGATTTGCTCCATTGTTCTCACTCCTTTCTGAATTTGATGACAGTATATCATCACTTTAAGTGTGTGTCAACACTTTTTGTGAAAGTTTTTCATTTTCTAATTGCAATTCTTTCACTTTTGGTGTAATATTGATTTATAAGAATAGGAGGGAGAAATCGAAAATGTCAGAACAAGAGTTTAATGCTATATTTTCCAAACGATTGCGATATTATTTAAACAAAAATGATATGACTCAAGTTGAGCTTGCAAAAAAAATAGGTGTCGGCTCTACCTCTGTTTATAATTGGTGCAATGGCATAAAAACACCCAGAATGGATAAAGTTGACGCTATGTGCAAATTGTTTAATTGTAAACGCTCAGATTTGATAGAAGATAAATTAGAGACAGAATCCGCAGACTACTATCTCAACGAAGAAACTGCCAAAGCTGCTCAGGAGATATTTGAAAATAAAGAACTTCGCCTGCTATTCGACACCGCCAGAGATGCCAAACCTGAAGATATCCAGACCGCGCACAGCATACTTTTGGCGCTTAAAAGAAAGGAACGTGGTAACGATGACACCGGATGTTAATGTAATTTTAGTTAATTTTCCCGGACCAGAACGTGAAGCCGTCACCCATAATGAGGATGACAGTTATACTATATTCATTAATGCAAGACTATCATCCGAAGCACAGCTCCAAGCATATGAGCATGCAATGAAGCACATTAAAGAAAATGACTTTGAAAAAACTGACGCACAACAAATAGAAGCTATTGCTCACGGTCTTGCCAATCAGCCAGACGCAAAAGTAATGTCTATTGATGAAATCGAGCGAAGAATCAAGCGCCTTCAAAGGCAACGCCGAAAAATTCAGCGACAAATCGAAGTCGACAAAGAGAGAATTGAATTTCTGCGTGAAAACTGCGATATGTTTGCTCGTGCCGAGCACAATTACCTGTATAGCAATGATTTGTGATTAAATTTTTAGTGCTTATCAAGTATCACGACCACCATCAAAAGGAAGGATCGTCAAATGAATTTATTGACCCCAGATGAATTTTCAAAATTATCTCGAGACGAACAGCTCAACCTTCTGTTCCAAATGATAGATAAACTGACAGATGAAGAAGTACAATCTCTCATTGATACGCTTATGCAAGATGACGCACTCAAAGAGAAACTTATAAACTGAAAATTGTGAAATAATAATTTACTCATAACAGCAAAACCGCCCGGCGCTACCAACACCGAACGGCTTCACATAGATGTAACCTGCCAACCCAGAGGATGCATGGTCACTATCCGAACAATAGTATTTTACCATACATCCTTCAAAATGAACAGGGTGTATTTTTTATACCCTAAATCTAAGAAAGAGGATGATATTATGGCAACAGCAAAAAAGCTTCCGTCAGGCTCATGGAGATGTCAGGTATACTCTCATACCGAGGAACTTCCTCAGCCAGATGGCACAATTAAGAAAAAACGTATTTACGAATCATTTACATGTGATGATCCAAGCCCAAAGGGGAAACGCAAATGCGAACAGATGGCGGCGGAATGGGCAGTCAACAAAGAAAAGCGGCAACTTACAAATTATTCTATGACATTCGGTGAAGCGCTTAACATATACATAAATGAGCGTTCTTCCGTCCTGTCTCCAGCCAGTATCCGAAAATACCGGAACATGGAGCGCAATTGTTTGAACCCCCTCTGCCGGTTCAAACTAAAAGACATTACACAGGATATTATACAAAATGAAGTCAACCGCGCTTCCGCTGATTTATCACCAAAATCTGTACGCGATATGCACGGGCTGTTTTCGGCTGTAATGGCGCGATTTTGCCCTGAGATGGTTTTTCGTACCGCTCTGCCAAAGAAAATACGTCCGGATATTTATGTTCCATCTGATGCCGATATACAGCGTCTGGTAGAATGCGTGAAAGAAACCGACATGGAAATACCTGTTTATCTCGCCGCTTTTGGAGCCATGCGCCGTGGGGAAATATCTGCACTGGAAATCAGCGATATTTCCGGAAACGTAATTCACATACACAGAACAATGGTTATGACCAATGATAAAAGATGGGTTACAAAGGCCCCTAAGAGTTATGCCGGAGACAGATTTGTTACAATGCCCGGGTTTGTCATTGATAAATTGCCCAAAAGCGGTGAACGCATTACCAAACTTCGCCCGAACATGATCAGCCAGCGCTTTATACGCGTTCTAGAAAGCGCAGGATTGCCGCATTTTCGTTTTCACGATCTTCGTCATTACAATGCATCTATTCTTCACGCTCTGGGCGTTCCGGACGCGTACATTATGCGTTCTGGAGGTTGGGGAAACGACAGCGTATTGAAAGACGTGTATCGTCACACGATGAAAGAGTTTGAAGCAGAGTTAAATTCCATTGCAATTAACCACTTTGAAGATATGATGCAACACAAAATACAACACGAACAAAAAAAGGCCTAGTAAATACTAGACCTTTTTAGTAGCGGAAGGGAGATTTGAACTCTCGACACCACGGGTATGAACCGTGTGCTCTAGCCAACTGAGCTATTCCGCCACAGCAAAAAATATTATATAAGATTTTTTTTCTATTGTCAACTATTTCTTTTTATATTATTTAAAAAAGCCATCCAGATCGTGGCCTGCATGCCACTTTCTGAATAGCTTCTAATTAATTTTCCGCTTTGAAAAGAATCTCGTTTTCTCCTACCATACCAAGCTTTTCTTTCGCTGCCTGGGCTGCATATTCTTTTGTATTTACATAATCTTTTAATTCGGCTATCTCTAATGCACGTTCGCTCTCTTTTTCAAGCTGTTCGTTCAAAAGCTGCAATCTTGCTTCATAGCCGGCATTTTTATCTTTCAGACGGCTGCTCTGTACAGCTACAACTCCCAACAATACCAGCACAACCAACGAGATGCATATCATTTCACGGCGATTACTTCCCTTTTGCCGTCGCTTCTTTGCCATATTTCATTCCCCCGTCAGAACATGTTATCTTTTGCCTTGTTTCATCTTACTCCTTTTTCCGACTTTTTTCAACAATTTTATCCATAACTTTCGAAAAATCGACTCCAAAAAGCATTCTGCCCATACTCCGATCAAAATCCCCACAAAAGCATAGCCACGTATTGCGCCGTTATTTTTTTCAAAAATCATGCCAAAAATAATAAAAGCAACCGCAAACCAATAAAGCAGGTCTTCCACACTGACGGCAATGGTATGATGTTTCACCATTTTGCGGAAGATGCGGAACAAATCATAGGACCACACCAGAATGACTCCGGTAATTATACTGGAAAAGAAAAAAATGGTTTCCTGTCTGACAACTTCGCTCAATTTATTTCAAAAGCCTGCTCATCAATGAGCCTTCCTGTTTTTTGCGGCGGCCTCGCTGAGAGTAGACAAGACTGTCTACTTTGCCTTCCATATCCGCTTCTCCCAGTTCCAGGCTAAGACGGCTGATGTGCAGCTCCTTTCCTTTTATTGTCAATAATCCCAGGTCTGTATCCAGCACAATTTCATTTTCATCAAAAGAGAGCACATCCGATATGCCGCTGATGGTTCCCGATTTTCTTCCAACAACGACCACCTTATGTGCTCTTTGCATTTGCTTTTCTTCCATATATCCACCCGGTCTGCGTCCTCAATTTATACATATGCACAAACCCGAAAAAAAGAACTATAAATAACGATACATCTCCTGTGCCTCTTCTTTGCGCACAGTTTCCTGAACATTTACCACTTCCACTTTAACGCTTTTTGTTCCAAACTGTATCTCAATCACATCTCCCGTCTTCACATTGACGGATGCTTTTGCCACTTTGTCATTTACAAGAACTCTTCCTGCATCACAAGCCTCGTTTGCCACAGTTCTGCGTTTAATCAGGCGGGAAACTTTTAAAAATTTATCAAGTCTCATGAATTTCCTCCTAAGATATGGGAAACTTCCTAAATTTCCCATAACATTAAAACAGGGGGCATCTCCGCCCCCGTTTTTCCTTTGTATAAAAAGAATTATTTCTCATTAACAGTATCCTTCAGAGCTTTTCCTGCTTTGAATTTCGGTGTTTTAGATGCTTCAATCTCCATTGCTTCACCTGTCTGCGGATTTCTTCCTGTTCTTGCTGCTCTCTCAGATACTTCAAATGTACCAAAGCCTACCAACTGAATCTTCTCACCATTTTTCAGTTCTTCTGCTACAATTTCTGTAAAAGCTTTCAATGCTTTTTCAGCATCTTTCCTGGATAATTCTGTTTTGTTTGCGATTGCTGCAACTAATTCTGTTCTGTTCATGGAACAATTCCTCCTCTAGTCTAGTTAATCTCTTTTTGACCACGCTCCCAGCCGAAGCTTACCAGTTCTTGTCAGTTCTGAACGTGTCACGCTTACGCTCCTACAATAGTTTATATACCGAGAAGCCCTTTTTGTCAAGGGCTTTCACTAAATGGCGCTCCGACCTTGGATTCTCTGATTTAACTATATCAGCCCCCTCAAAAAAGTGTTCCTTTTTTCCTGCTGCTTTATCAATATTTTTAATTTCTCCGTACTTTTTTCAGGTGTCCATGCTTTGTTGTGATTATAATACTGGTTTACCAGCTTCCAGAACTTTTCAGGGTAAAGTAAACGCACATAAAGATAAATGCGCTCACTTTCTCCCATCCGGTTTTCTTTTTCATAAACCTCCAAAATACGCCGGCCTGTCTGTTCAGACCAATCCTGCTTTTCCATGATTTTTCTCATAAACTGATATAAGTCGGAAAGCTGAACGCCATAAATGCACTTGTCAAAATTTCCCACAAACACCTGACCTTTTCCTAAAAACCAGATATTGTGCTGATTGAAATTTCCGTGGCACAGACTTCCCTCTTTGATCGCTTTTTCCCGAAGCTGTGTATACCCGGTACTGCCAAGCATTTGAAAGGCCTCCAATGCCTGTTCATAAAACATATTATAACATTTTAAAAACAATATCTCAAATTCGTTTTTTTGCTTTCTTTTTCTGACAAATGAATATACTTTTCGAAGTTCTCTGTTATGCCGTTCCAGTTCTTCCAGCATATTTTCTCCCACATACCGCGTATCCCCTTCATCAGGTACAAGATACATCCACTTATGCAGCTGTGCGAGATTCTTTACCGCCTGCTCTATATCAGACATGTTTTTTGTATCGCACTCCCGCCCCTCATACCAATCTTTCAGAATGCAGGGAATATCATCCCTGTCCGGAGTCAGCAGATTTCCTTCCTTATTCACCGCTGCAATATCTGCAAAAGCATACCCGCTTTCCCGCATGCTCTCCAGTACCCTATTGACAAATATCATCTTCTTTTCTGAACTGCCGCAATTCGTCAACAATTTTTTGCCCTGACTGGTTTCACAGATATAGGAGCCTCGTCCTCTCCTTGTACTAATGACTTCCAATTCGTATTGTTCTAATACTTTCAGACTTTTTTCGTTCACACATAACCCTCCCCTATATCACTCCTTTTATCCTATGCGGTACAGGGAACGATTATGTAATTTTTAGCTGCCATTAACGACTGCCATAATTTGCGAGTGGCAACAATTTTAAAGATACCGGCTCATCAGATATTCTTTTGTATTATGTTCCGGTTCCTCCAGAACGTCTTCGAGCATACGGTTCAGTATTTCTCCCATCTGTTTTCCCGGTTTCAGGCCGGCAGCCAGCAGATCTTTGCCATTTACCGCCAGTTCTTTTAATGAAAGGCACTGATCTTTTTCGACGATCTCCTCATAGATTTCTGTCATCTGTTCCAGAAGGATCAGCTTTTCTGTCTTTCCGTAATCGCTCTGGGCAAGGGTGTCTGCCCCACGAACCTGCAGCAGCTGAGGAAACAATTCCTTTCCCACCTTAAAAATCAGGCGGCGTACAAATTTTTCCGGAACAACTCTCTTCCCCTTACGAAGCTGCTCAATTTCTTCTTTATTTATAGATGGCCGTGTATCATGATACAAGACCAGTTTTTTTACTTTATAAATAGTATCATTATCAAACTTCAATCTATGCAGAACCTGTGACGCGATCTGCTCACTGATCAGCGGATGCCCGTAAAAATGATCTGTCCCGTCTTTCGTCGTCTTTGATGCCGGCTTTCCAAAGTCATGACACAGAACCGCCAGACGCATCACTTTATCTGACTCCACATATTCCAGAGCCTTCAGTGTATGCTCTCCCACACTATACATGTGGTGAGGGTTATTCTGTTCCGTCTCCATCATAATATCGAATTCCGGAAGAATGATCCTTGTCAGTCCCAGTTCATATGCCTTTTTTAACACCTCCGGATGCGATGACACCAGTAATTTTACCAGCTCCGTCTGTATTCTCTCCGCGCTGATATTTCTCAGATTTTCCGCCATAAGTGACGCCGCTTTTTGCGTGTCTTCTTCAATCTCAAAACCCAGCTGTGCCGCAAAACGGACCGCCCTCAAAATGCGGAGTGCATCTTCATCAAACCTCTCCGCAGCCTTTCCGACACATCGGATTATACCATTTTCCAAATCCTGTACGCCGCCAAAAACATCCACCAGCCCACAGCTTTCACTGTATGCCATAGCATTAATCGTAAAATCACGGCGCTTTAAGTCCTCTGTCAGATTATCTGTAAAACTGACATCTTTAGGATGACGGCTGTCTGTATATTCCCCGTCAATACGATATGTGGTCACTTCAAATCCCTGTCCATCCATCAGAACCGTCACTGTCCCGTGCTGTATCCCGGTATCGATCGTCCTGCGGAACAGCGACTTCACCTGTTCCGGTTTGGCCGAAGTTGTGATATCCCAGTCATCCGGTTTCCTTTTTAAAATGGAATCACGAACACAGCCGCCTACTGCATATGCTTCGTAGCCGGCTGTCTCCAGAGTCTCTATAATTATTTTCACTTGTTTGGGTAATAAAATCTGCATCATTCTTTATCCTCTTGTCCAGAAGTATGCCAGTACTGCAATTCCAAGCGCGATACGATACCATCCAAATATTACAAAGCTGTGCCTGCGGATATAGCCCAACAGGAACTTGATCACTGCAACAGAAACAACAAACGCAACGACCATTCCTACTATGAGAAGGACCAGTTCTGCAGACGTAAATACCATACCAAATTTAACAATTTTCAAAAGACTTGCACCAAGCATGACCGGAACAGCCAGGAAAAAAGTAAATTCTGCTGCCACTGTCCTTGAAACACCGATCATAAGAGCCCCCAGTATCGTTGCACCTGAACGTGAAGTACCCGGAAATACTGCGGCAATCAGCTGAAATACACCGATCCATATGGCTGCCGGATAAGTGATCTCAGCAATAGAATTCACTTTAATCCTCATATCCTTATTCTGAACTTCAACTACAATAAACAGTATGCCAAATACAATAAGCGCCATGGCCACCGTCTGATAATTGTAAAACAGCTCATTCAGCTTATCATCAAACAGTATGCCCACAATTGCCGCCGGTACACACGCCACAAGGATTTTAAACCACATGGAAAATGTATCTTTTTTTATAAAGAACCTTTCCTTTGTTGAAAACGGCCACAACTGACTCCAAAACAGTACTACAACTGCAAGTATCGCCCCCAACTGGATAACTACGAGAAACATCTCCAGAAATTCATCGGAAACGTTCAGTTTCACAAACTCATCCAGGAGGATCATATGTCCGGTGCTGCTGACCGGCAGCCACTCTGTAATTCCTTCTACTATACCGAACAAAACCGCTTTTAAAATCTCAATAATGTCCATAACAGCCTCCTAACTTCTCTATTTCTTTATTATATTGTGTAAGGAGGCAAAATACAAGTCATAAAAAAGCTTTGGGTTACTCATTTCATTTTCTGTCTTTTAAGCAGATTTTCTGTCTTTCATACCATGCATCTTGCATCTTGATTTGTCCTGATTTATACTTTGACCATGTCAATAAAGCAAATGGCATTTTACCGTTTTTCCTTATTATCCGACACAAAGGAGCAACCAGACATGCTGAAAATTGCGGTTTGTGATGACAATCCAAAAGTACTCATTCAAATGAAAAAATATCTCACGGACTTTGAAAATCTTTTCCAGATACAGTTTTATAACAGCGGAGAAGAACTTCTATCCTGCGGAAAAAATTTCGATTTTATCTTCCTCGATATTGATATGAAAGGCATCTCCGGCATTGATACCGCCCGGATGCTCCGCCAGAGAGACCGCAAGGCCAAGATTATCTATGTCACGGCTTATGAAGATTTCCGCGATCATGCCTTTGCTGTTCATGCCTTTGCCTATCTGGTAAAGCCTGTAAACAAAGACAAAATCCAATCTGTCCTGCGGGAAGCACTTGAATATACAGAACCGGAAATCTCGGAGCCAGCCGTCTGTTTCCATACGGACAGCGGTCTTCTGGACATCAAAGCAAAAGATATCTGTTACTTCGAATACCAGAACCGGAAACTTCGTATGGTGACAGTATCCGGTGAGTACCTGATCTCAGACAGCCTTCATAATATGGCAAAGCGTGTGGCAGACTACGGCTTTCTTATGCCGCATAAAAGCTTCATCGTAAATCTGTACCACATCCGTAACCTGAAAGGCTACGATATTTATATGACGGACGGCAGCATTGTCCCGCTTTCCCAGAAAAAATCAGCAGATTTTCGGAAAAAACTGGCGGCATGGCTGGCATCCCGTATTTAAGGAGGATCCGAAATGTTTTGGGCCATACTGAATCTTCTGCTTTCTATCATTGAAATGATAGTCCTTTGGGGATCTGTTTTCTGTTTTATGCGTGTAAACAACCGCACTGTTTATGCAGCAAAACCGCTTTATATCATCAGTTTTATCCTGTCCGCCGCTGCGGACTACGCAATCAGCCTGCTTTTTCAGGGAAGCTGGAATGGCGTGATTTTTCAGCTTATCGTCACCCTTCTTTCAGGGCTTCTGCTTTTCCACCGCAATATGCTGGCTATTATATTAGATATCCTGTTTTCGGTGGTATTAGTCCTTGGAATGGAGTTTGGTATTTTCGTTTTTAATATTATTCTGGCACATGTGGATATCCAGATTTTTCCTAATCCTGCCTGTACTGGCTGTATTGCAATGTCACTGAAAATTATATTAATGCTGCTTCTGGCCACGGCCATGATTCAATGGAAAAAAGTCCATTCCGGCGGTCAGCTTTCACTGCGTCAGACAATAACTGTCCTGATTCTCCCTGCTTTTTCCGTATTTTTTCTCTATTCGGTCATACAGATGATGACAGTTTATACACAGCTCTATGGACTCTGGCTGGTACTTGCCAATATTATTGCACTGCTTTTATTAAACATTTATTTTCTGTATTTGTTCCGTTATCTGTTCCGCGCCGCAAAGCTGGAACAGGAAATGCAGATGGCACAGCTCCAAAGTGAGCTGCAATACCGCTATTATGAGGAACTGGAAAAAAAGTACCGGGAGTCCAGAAAAATCCTGCATGATATGAAAAATCATCTGCAGGCTGTTGAGCAGCTCTATGAAGGAGAAAATAAAACCGCCGGAGATAACTATGTTCAGGATCTGTATCATATGATCCATGTGCTGGGCGAAAAGTATTACAGCTCCAACCAGATGCTGAATATCATCCTGAATGAAAAACTTTTACAGGCTTCCCAGTCAGGAATCCAGGTCAAGGCCGAGGTCGGAGATGTGAATTTTGACGATATAAAAGATATCGATATCACCACCATTTTTGCAAATCTGCTGGACAATGCCATTGAAGCCGCAGGAGCGCAATCGTGGCTGGAGTTAAAGATTGACAATATACAGGACTTCCGTGTCATTAAAATACGCAACGGAATTCACCTCTCCTCCGACGCATCATCCAGTAAAAGTAACCACATGGGGCTCGGTCTGACCAATGTCCGCCTTGCTCTGGACAAATATCACGGCAGTCTTGAATCGAGCAGCTCAGAAAAAGAATATTGCATTAATATCATGATACCTGGAAAGGAGGCCTGACATGTTTGCGGCAATTATTTCTTTCACAGTCTGTGTGGGAATCCCGCTTACAGGCGCCGTTTACTTTTTACACCGCCGCGACGGTACATTTTTTACATTTTTAACAGGCGTTTTGTGTTTTTATATCTCACAGCCCCTTATCAGAATGCCGCTTTTAAATCTGATGGGCCTTAAATTTGAATGGATGGCATTTCTCCCTTATACGAATATCTTTTTATATTTTCTGTTTATGGGTTTTACTGCCGGATTCTTTGAAGAATCTGCCCGCTATATAGGATTAAAGCTGTTTCGCAAAGGGCGCACATCCTGGGCAGATGGTATTGCCTGCGGTCTGGGACACGGCGGATGTGAAGCTGCCTGGCTGTTTTTTACTCAGGTACTTCCCCTGGCGCTGCAGGGCAATGCCGGTTTTGGAGTGCTTCTGGGTGCCTGGGAACGCATTTTCACCATGCTGATACAAATCGGGCTCAGTCTCATTGTGATATATGCCATCAAAAAACATAAAATACAGTGGCTTATACTCGCCATACTTCTGCATACCGTGATTGACTTTTTAATTGTTCTGGGAAATATCTGGATTTTAGAAGGGCTGATTACACTGGAAGGACTCGTGGCTTTGCTTTTAATAGTAAAATGGAAAAAGAATTTTTAATTCGGCTCCCGGATCAAATTTTAATTATGAAAGGATGGAAAAACTATGAAAAAAATTTTTAAAGGCTTCCCTTCTCTGTTGGTACTGGTTTTGACAATCTGCGCACTTGGCGGATGCAGCAGCAAAAACAAACTGGCCGACTGCTTCAATGAAAAAGACGTAAAGACTCAGGCCATGGAGGATATCACCCTGGCTGAATCTGATAATTTTGAGGGCTGGCAGGCACGATTCGCTCCGGAATATCAATCTGTTGTTACCGAAGATGCCTATATCTCTTACAAAGAAGTTCTGGCCAGGTACGGTGCTTTTCAGGAATTCGGCAAAGCCGCTGTCATCGGTCAGGAGAAAGACGGCAAAAATTGTGCCGTTGCCGTTATCATCTGTAAACATAAAGGCGGCGATGTCAAATATACCGCCGCCTATGATGAAAATATGAATCTTATACAGTTTACGATTTAGTTTTAATACAAATAGCCGTCATAATGGCGGCTATCTTTCTTTTCCCGGAAAATCTTATAACAAAGACCCACAAGGATAACAATCAATATTCCGGTTTGAATCAATAATAATTCTCCTTCAATTTCTCTGCAATTTTACGATATACCGGCAATTCCACTCCATGTTTCTCACCAAGACGAACAACCTCGTAAATTAACCCGTCTATTTCTGAATTTTTTCCCTGCCGGATGTCTCTCTGCATAGAAGTAGATGCTTCTGGTGTAAGCGCATCCAGGATATCCAGATTTGTTTTAACAATGTCTTCTTCAAAATCAATGTCCATAGCCCGGGCAAGTTTATCTATCTCACCGATCAGAGCGGCAAATGTTTCCCGGATTTCTCCCGGTTTCTGCATCTCTCCCGCCGAAACATCATAATACTGTCCGCAGGCAGCCGCCGGAGAAACATATGCAAATTTCTTCAGTGCATCTCTTCGGATATTCTCAGATAAAATTCCATCTATTCCACTGTCCAGAAGATCTTTCTGGATTTCCTTTAATACAGGCCGGTATTCCGCCGGATTTCGCACGCCAAAAACCACGCGGAAGATATCTCCATTCTGCCAGAGACACCCCGGCTCTTTTATTTCACCCGCTATGTAAATGCATCCATCTGTCACCAGAAGATCCGGCAATTTTTCCTGCATCCGTCCCCCTGTTCCATAAATATTCAAAACAGGAATCACTACCGTATCTTTTTTTGCCGTATCTTTGATAAACGGAATCGTGTCCTCCAGAGAATATCCTTTCACACATACAAAAATTGCATCCGGATGTTCCTGATAATCCTCCATTTTCATTGGCTTTACATACGGAACCGTATAGTTTCCCTTTCGTGTCGTCTCCATCCGAAGTCCATTTTCCTGTATTGCCTTTAAATGTGCACCTCTGGCAATCATAGTGACATCTTTTCCCGCTTCTGTCATATATGCACCTAAACATCCTCCGGTGCCGCCGGCACCAATAATTAAATACTTCATTCTGTTTTCCTCCGTTCTTAAACGTAAGATTTTTCCCCATACATTTCCGGAAGCGGCAGTATCTGGTTTTCTTCATAAAGCGCCTGCTCAAACGAAACATGATCCGGGATCACCGTCAGCCCCTGGTCCGCATAAGGAACACGCACATACTCTGCCTGTCCTCCGTCAATCCTGCATCCCAACGCACATACTTCATTTCCATCAACACAATTATTCACATACCCCCGTTTGCAGAAAAAACGCATCCTTTTCATCTAACAGCTCCGGTTTCGCTTTCTCCCGCAACTGAAAATCGCCCTTTGAAACATAAGTATATGCAAGCATAATCACTCGGCCTCCTGTACATTTTAGTATATAAAATATTATACCGCATCATATTTTAAGTGTCGATTTTTTCTCATGCATTTTATGTCGTCGCCCCTCGCACATAATACCTTTTATTGTTTATCGCCGGGCGTGATTCATACGAACCAGAACGATAATAAATTCCTCTTGGAAGTTTTCGCCCTCGATTATCTGTTGCCACAATATCAACCTCCATTCCCCGTAAGTGCCTGTAAAATGTTCACGCAAGCCATAAATCCAGATTTGAAAGCACTATCTTCACATTTGCACATCAAAAATAGCCTGATATCATATTACGTTATCTACTCAGATATGATATATTGAAAACACAAAAGGAACAACCGCCCTCAAAGTGGTTGACCAGTGTTGTAGATAGAAATTCCACCCTTTCGCTAGCCAAAGTTTCGGGGTGGTTTTTCTATGTATTCGCTACTTCCGATTTATCAGATAAACGATAAATGTAAGCAGTGCGATTAAGAAAATGCCGAATTGCATCAAGTCGTGAAGTGAAGGACGGAAAGAGATTAAATGATTCACACCCTTTCTCTTCTCAAAAATATATAGCTTAGAGTTCATTCAAAATATCCGATACAATCTGTTCTGGCATTAAGTGGTATCTGGAATATTGTTCTTCTACCGATACATGGTTCACAAATTCCTTCTTAGCCCCAAAGTTCAGTACCTTTACAGATGATTCTCCATAGAACCGTGTAACCTTCTCGCCAAAGCCGCCGTCAATTACGCCATCCTCCAGCGTAACAACCAGCCGATGTCCGTATTCTGGCAATGCGCCAAGCATTGTTTTGTCAACGGCAGACGCATATCGTGGATTGATAAGGGTTGCATTGATTCCATGTTCTGCCAAGAGTTTTTGTCTCACGCTTTCGCCCAGTTCAAAGAATTTTCCAAGCGCCAAAATAGCCACTGTTGTTCCATGCTCCACAATTTCATATTTTGCAGGATAGCTATATTCAGACAATAAGGCCGCGTCTCTGGATACCGTTTCAACGCCCGGCACACGGATGATTACCGGATGTTCTGTCTGGTTCAGTCCCCATTCCAACATACTGAAATATTCTTCTTTGCAAGTCGGTGCCAGATAAACGATGTTGGGAATATTCGCAGCAAGTGAAATATCGAAAACACCCATGTGGGTCTGGCTGCCTCCGCCAATTCCTGCAAAAAATACGAGAATAACTGCCGGGCTGTGGTTTAACGCCAGATCGGAAGAAAGCTGGTCATAGGTTCGCTGCAAAAAAGAGCTGCTGACACCGAACACCGGTGTTCCGCCCGCCTTTGCAATACCAGAAATCATAGCCACGGCATGACCTTCTGCAATCCCCACATCCACAAACTGTTTTGGAAACTGATTTCTCAATTCTTCCTCAAATCCTAAGACTTTAGGTGTTCCGGCAGTAATTGCAGTAACCGTAGGATCAATTCGCATTTTGTCTGCCAGATATGCAGCAGTCAGGGCCTCATATGTTTCAACAGGTACAGCCTCTTGTCGTGGATTTCCTGTGTCAATATCAAATGGCCCCATGTAGTGCCAGTTTTCTTTGTCGGCTTCCGCAAATCGGTATCCTTTTCCCTTTACAGTGCACATGTGAATAACAACCGGATGATCCACGTCCTTTACCTTTTCTAATGCGGCTACAATTTCATTAAAATCGTTACCATCACGGACAAAGGAATAATCAAATCCCAATGCCCGGAAAAGATTACAGTCTGCCATTCCATCCGTTTCCCGGAGTAACCGAAGATTTTGGTATAGACCACCGTGGTTTTCTGCAATGCTCATATCATTATCATTTATTATGAGAATGATATTGCTCCCAAGGGCTGCCGCATTGTTCAACCCCTCAAAAGCCTCGCCCCCGCTAAGTGCGCCATCGCCTACCAATGCAATCACATTATGGCGTTCGCCTTTTACATCCCGCCCTTTTGCCATTCCGCAGGCCAAGCTGACCGCCGTGGAAGTATGACCGATTGAGAAAATATCATGCTCGCTTTCTGCCGGATTGGTAAATCCGCTGACAGAGGAAAACTTTGCAGGATCGGTATAGGCCGCTTTCCGTCCGGTTAATAGCTTATGAGTATAGCATTGATGGGACACATCGAAAATAATTTTATCAACCGGAGAATTGAAAACATAATGTAATGCAACGGTAGTCTCTATAATCGCCAGATTAGACCCCACATGACCGCCTGTTGCACTGAGACGCCAAATCATCTGCTGCCGGATTTCCCCACATAACTCTATAAGTTCATTTCGTGATAAGACTTTCAGATCTTTCGGAGTATTGATTTTATCCAAGACTTTACGCATTGCTTTGTTTTCCTTTCTCAAAGGGTCTTTTGTTGTTAATGACTGCCATAAGAGTAAGCTGTACCAGTTGCCTCCGGCACAGAAGTTTCATCCCATCGGTGAATGCTGCCTCTCCGCAAATAATCGCTGGTTACGTTGAAGTAAGTGTGGCAGGGACTTCCGCCGATTGGATCATCCCACGCACAGTCCACGCAATACCATTCTCCGTCCAGTTTTACCATGTTCCATGAGTGTTCCACTCCATTGCTGCTGGGAATACCAAAGACAGTCATACATTCTATATCCAGCATATCCATGAATAATTGAAAGGTGGAAGAATAGCCATGACACATAGCTGAT
>JAUNSC010000023.1 GCA_030539395.1 Eubacteriales bacterium | reverse complement strand
TCAAAAAACATGGACAATTAGGAGGAAACGCCAAAGGCGTACCATCATGTCCAATAAAACATGGACAATTAGGAGGAAAAAAGATTGGAAACAATGTTACTTACAAAAAGTAAGGTATTTATTATAGGACCGATAGCAACCTTACTTGGTTTTATTATTAATGCAATCTATATATCCCTTCATGGTGTATGTGGTATTGAGAATATCAGTATTTGTATTATTTTGTTTACAATTATCGTAAACATTGCCATGCTTCCGTTGACCATCAAACAGCAGAAATCATCTAAGATGATGAATGTAATGAATCCGGAATTGCAGGCAATTCAGAAGAAATATAAAGGAAAAACAGATCAGGCATCACAGATGAAAATGATGGAAGAACAAAGAGCGGTCCAGGCAAAATATGGTGTTTCCATGTCTGGAAGCTGTGTTACAATGCTGATTCAGATGCCGATTCTTTTTGCTATGTATCAGGTTATCTGGAAAATTCCTGCATATGTAAGTTCCGTTTATAAAATTTATGGCGATCTTGCAGGTAAGCTGCTTACTACAACTGGTGCACAGGAATTTTTAACAGAGTTTGCTTCTACAGCAAGAGTAGATTTTACAAAAACAGGTTTTACTGAAAATACGATTGTAGATGTTCTTTATAATCTTCGTCCGGAAAATTGGACAGCCCTTGCAGAAAAATTTACTAACCTTGATGTAATGGCAACTTACGAGCAGACAAAGCAGATTAATAATTTCCTTGGAATTAACATTGCAGACGCTCCTATGTCCATTATTAGAAGCGGCTCTGTCCTGGCAATTATAGTTGCTATTGCAATACCTGTTCTGGCAGGTCTTACTCAGTGGCTTAATACGAAACTTATGCCGACATCACAGTCTGATGATAAAAACGGTGATAATACTGTAGCAAGTTCTATGAAGACAATGAATACAGTAATGCCCCTTATGTCTGTATTTTTCTGTTTTACATTTTCAACAGGTATTGGTATCTACTGGGTAGCAAGTTCAGCTGTAAGATGTGTTATCCAGGTTATTGTCAATAAACAGATGGATAAGATGGATATTGACGAAATGGTTAAAAAGAACATGGAAAAATATAATGAAAAGCGTGCAAAACAGGGACTTCGCCCGGAACAGATCAGTGTTCAGGCAAAACAGAATCTGAAAAATATAAAAACAGATCAAAATGTCAGCGAAGAAACACGCCAGCAGCAGAGAGAAAAGAGAATAAAGAGTATTCAGGAGTCTACAGCATATTATAATAATACTGCAAAACCGGGAAGCCTTGCAGCAAAAGCAAGAATGGTACAGCAGTATAATGAAAAGAATGCAAAAGGCGGCAATTCATCGAAGAAAAAGTAAGCAGGAGGGTTTTGTCATGGATTTTATAACAGTTACGGCAAAGACGGTAAAAGATGCGATTCTTGAGGCATCTCTTAAATTAGAGACATTCCGCGACAATATTGAATATGAAGTAATCGAGGAAGGTACAACCGGTTTTCTTGGTTTTGGAGGAAAAAAAGCAATAATCAGAGCCAGAAAAAAAGTTGCCGTTGAAGATATTCTGAAAGAAGAACCTAAAGAAGAAAGAAAAGTAGAAAAAAAGGCTGAAAAGAAAGAATTTAAACGCGAGAAAAAAGAGTTTAAAAGAGAGAGAAAAGAAGAAAAGAAAGAAATTGAAGTTCAGAAAGAAGTCGTAGAAGAAACAGTTGCTCCGGTTAAAGAAACTGTAGAAGAAAGACATGAACGAAAAGTTGCTGTCCTTACTTTGGAGGAACAGCAGGAAGTAAAAGAAAGAGCAGAAAAATTCCTGAAAGATGTATTTGCTTCTATCGATATGGAAGTTGGAGTAGAAACGGACTATTCAGATGAAGTTTTGAATGTAGAACTTTCCGGAGATGATATGGGTATTTTGATAGGTAAACGCGGACAGACACTTGATTCTCTGCAGTATCTTACAAGCCTTGTTGTTAATAAAGGAAAATCCGGTTATACAAGAGTAAAAGTTGATACAGAAAATTATAGAAGCCGCAGAAAAGAAACACTGGAAAATCTGGCAAAAAATATTGCATTTAAAGTAAAAAGAACCAGAAGACCAGTATTTCTTGAGCCAATGAATCCATATGAGAGAAGAATTATCCACTCTGTACTTCAGAATGATCCATATGTAACAACACACAGTGAGGGAGAAGAACCTTATAGAAAAGTGGTTGTTACACTGAAAAAGAATAATCGGTAAGAAGTCTAAGTTATTAAAGACAGGCCTGGTAAGATTTATGCAAATCTATACCGGGCTTTCTTTTCGAAAAAATCTATGTTATACTATGCGCGAAAGTAATGATTACTGCAAAAATGAAAGAGGTTCACATGTATGAAAACAGATACAATTGCAGCTATTTCTACAGCCATGAACAGTTCAGGAATCGGCATTATTCGTATCAGCGGAGAAGAAGCTTTTGAAATTGCAGACAAAATGTATTATTCAAAATCAGGAAAAAAGCTGTCGGATATGCCTTCACATACAATTCAATACGGATTTATAAAAGATGGTGAAGAAGTTATTGATGAAGTACTTGTTATGCTGATGCATGCTCCAAGAAGTTTTACTGCAGAAGATACGGTAGAAATCAATTGTCATGGCGGTGTTTATGCCATGAAACGTATTCTTGAACTGGCTGTAAAATCAGGAGCAAGGTATGCACAGCCGGGAGAATTTACAAAGAGGGCTTTTTTAAATGGAAGAATTGATCTCTCCCAGGCTGAGGCTGTTATTGATGTCATACAGGCTAAAAATGAATATGCATTAAAAAGTTCTGTGAGCCAGCTCAGAGGTTCTGTTTTAAAAGTAATAAAAGAATTACGCGGTAAAATCATTTATGAAATTGCATTTATTGAATCTGCACTGGATGATCCTGAACATATCAGTCTGGACGGATATCCGGATGAACTTGAGAAAAAAATGCAGGAAATGAAGAAAAGAATTTCAGAATTAATTGCTTCTTCTGAAAATGGAAAGAGGATAAAAGAAGGAATAAAAACAGTAATTGTGGGTAAGCCAAATGCGGGAAAATCATCTCTTCTTAATCTTCTTTTGGGAGAGGAAAGAGCAATTGTAACGGATATTGCCGGAACTACAAGAGATACATTGGAAGAGCAGATAACGATTCATGGAATTAGTTTAAATATCATAGATACGGCCGGAATTCGTGATACATCTGATACTGTGGAAAAAATAGGTGTGGAGAAGGCAAAAAATTATATTCAGGATGCGGATCTGATTTTATATGTGGTTGATTCTGCTACAGAACTTGATGAAAATGATGAACAGATTATAAGAATGATTGAAAATCGTAAAGCAATTATTCTTCTAAATAAAATAGATCTTGAATCTGTCACAACAGAAGAAATGATGAAAGAAAAAATTGATAAACCGGTGATTCCTGTCTCAGCTAAAGAAGAGGCCGGGTTGGAAGTACTCGAAAAAACAATAAAAGATCTTTTTTATGAAGGAAAAATTTCTTTTAATGATGAAATATATATTACAAATATGAGACAAAAAAAGGCTCTGGAAAATGCTTTGGAGAGTCTTTGCCAGGTAGAAGAAAGTATTCAGGCAGGGATGCCGGAGGATTTCTTTTCTATCGATTTAATGAATGCGTATGAGGAATTGGGAAGCATTACAGGTGAATCTGTAGGAGATGATCTTGTAAATGAAATATTTGGAAGATTCTGTATGGGAAAATGAGTGCATTAACAGGAGAAAGAGAATGGCAAATATGGAAATATTTACAGATATAGTTGTAGTAGGAGCCGGTCATGCCGGTTGTGAAGCTGCTCTGGCATGTGCAAGATTAGGATTAAAAACAGTTATGTTTACGGTCAGTGTGGACAGCATTGCCCTTATGCCCTGTAACCCAAATGTAGGAGGAAGCTCAAAAGGTCATCTTGTCAGGGAGATAGATGCACTCGGTGGAGAAATGGGTAAAAACATTGATGCCACATTTATTCAGTCAAAAATGCTGAATAAATCAAAAGGTCCGGCTGTTCATTCTCTGCGGGCTCAGGCTGATAAGAGGGATTATAGCAGCCGCATGAGAAAAACTCTGGAAAATACGGAGAATCTTACGATTAAACAGGCAGAAGTTTCAGAGATTGTTGTGGAAAATGGTATTTTGACAGGCATAAAAACGTTTTCAGGGGCCATATACCACTGCAAAGCATGTGTTTTATGTACAGGCACATATTTAAAGGCAAGATGTATATATGGAGATGTGAGCAACTACACAGGACCAAATGGATTGCAGGCGGCAAATCATTTAACAGATTCTCTGAAAGCGAATGGAATCGAAATGTATCGTTTTAAAACGGGTACTCCCGCACGTATTGATAAGCGTTCCATAGATTTTTCAAAGATGGAAGAACAATTCGGAGATGAAAAAATTATTCCATTTTCGTTTTCAACTGATCCGAAAGATGTACAAATTGATCAGATATCCTGCTGGCTCACTTATACAAATGAAAAGACGCATGAGATCATAAAAGAAAACCTTGACAGATCCCCTCTTTATTCAGGAATGATTGAGGGAACAGGACCAAGATATTGCCCGTCTATTGAGGACAAAGTTGTTAAATTTGCAGATAAGAACCGCCACCAGGTGTTTATTGAACCGGAAGGACGTTATACAAATGAAATGTATGTAGGCGGAATGTCAAGTTCTCTTCCGGAAGATGTACAGCTAAAAATGTACCGTTCTGTTCCGGGACTGGAAAATGCAGAAATTGTCCGTAATGCTTATGCAATAGAATATGATTGTATAGATGCAAGACAGCTGTACCCTACACTGGAGTTTAAAGAAATTAAGAGTCTGTTCAGTGCAGGTCAGTTCAATGGAAGTTCTGGATATGAAGAAGCCGCTGCCCAAGGGCTGGCTGCAGGAATTAATGCGGCATTAAAAACTCTCGGAAAAGAACAGATTGTTTTTGACAGATCGGAATCTTATATAGGAGTTTTAATAGATGATCTTGTGACAAAAGAGAACAGGGAGCCTTATCGTATGATGACATCCCGTTCTGAGTATCGCCTGCTTTTGAGACAGGATAATGCGGATTTAAGATTAACTCCTCTTGGATATAAAATCGGACTAATTTCGGATACTGTATACAATATGCTTATGGAAAAACAAAAACAAATTGTAGAAGAAATAAAACGTGTAGAGCATGTCAGGATCGGTGCTTCTTCCCAGGTTCAAAAATTTCTTGAAGAACATAACAGCACTCCTTTAAAGAACGGAACAACTTTAGGTGAACTTATCCGTCGCCCGGAATTAGATTATAATTTGCTTGCTCCGCTGGATCCGGAACGTCCGGAACTTTTACGCAGTGTTGATGAAGAAGTTAACATAAATATTAAATATGAAGGATATATAACGCGTCAGAAAAAGCAGGTAGAACATTTTAAGAAACTGGAAAATAAGAAGATACCGGAAAATATTTCTTATAAAGATATTCATGGCCTGAGAATTGAAGCACAGCAGAAGCTTGAAAAATTCCGTCCTGTATCTATTGGTCAGGCTTCCAGAATTTCCGGTGTTTCTCCCGCAGATATATCTGTTTTGCTGATTTATATGGAGCAGCTCAGAAATTCCTTAAAATAGTGAAATTGAAAGGATTAGAGGAGATTTTATTATGGAATACGGCATAGACCAATTTAAAAATGATTGCATTCAAATGGACATAAATTTATCTGATAAACAGATATTGCAATTCCAGAAATACTATGAAATTCTAAATGAATGGAATAATTTTATGAATCTTACAGCTATTACGGAATATAGTGATGTTTTGAAGAAACATTTTCTGGATAGTATTTCTATTGTAAAGGCCGCGAAAATAAAAGAAGGTGAGATGCTTCTTGATATTGGAACTGGTGCCGGATTTCCAGGGATTCCACTTAAAATAGTTTTTCCAGGTCTTCGGATTGTTTTGTTGGACTCTCTTGGAAAAAGAGTAAAGTTTTTAAATCATGTAATTGTAGAATTAGGACTTGAACAGATAGAAACAATCCATGGGAGAGCAGAAGATTTCGCCAAAAACGCTGCATATAGAGAACAGTTTCATTATGTTGTTTCAAGAGCTGTTGCAAATTTATCTTCTCTAAGTGAATATTGTATACCATATACAAGACTGGACGGACAGTTTATTTCGTACAAATCCGGAAATGTGGATGAAGAGTTGAAAAATGCTGAAAATGCAATTAGAATTCTTGGAGGAAAAGTGGATAATATAGTTAGATTTATACTGGCAGATACGGAAGAAAGAACTCTCGTATGTGTAAAAAAAGTAAAATCAACTCCAAAAAAATATCCCCGAAAGGCAGGAACTCCTTCCAGGGAACCATTATAAATATTTAAATTATAAATAGGAAAGAAACTTATCGGGTGCTTCCAATTGTGGAAGCATCTTTGTTTTTTCCACTAACGAACAAGTTACAGATGAATTACATTTTTTATAAGACTCTGCAATTTTATCTGCATTTGAAAGTTCTTTTCCAAAAATAATATGAATGTCATTTTCAATAGAAGAAAAAGAGTTTTTAATATCAAAATTCACATAATTTCCAACTATACTTGCTAATAAGTGGCGTCCATTGCCTCTTTGTGTATGAGCAGACTCATAATATGTCTGTATTGTTTTAGACGAAAAATGGAAAGGATTATAAAAATATTTTTCGCAGAAATTATATTCTATTTGTTCATTGCTTGTAAGAATATAATATAAACTTACACCGAGTAACGGACAATCAAGGATTGCTTTTGCAGCTTTTGATTTCCAATCAGGAAGAATAATTTCTTTCGTAAAGCTTTCAGGATTAATCATTGTAATCTTATCTATAATATCCGGATAGAGTTTTGCTGTCATTATTACAAAGGAAGAAGACTTTCCTGTAGCTATTACATCAGTTTTTTGACCAATAATATCTTCGATGAAATCATGCAGTAATTGAACGAAGAGATAATTTACATAAGAAATGCCTGGCTTATCAGATCGTCCACAACCAAGAAGGTCGATTGCGTAAACAGTATGAGTGGATGATAAGAATTTAATAATAGAATTCCACTCATATTGTGATGAAGTTGGATTTAAGTCATGTATTAAAACAACAGGAGATCCTGTACCGGAAACAGTGTAGAAAATGTCTCCATGCTTCCAATTATAAAAATTACCATCATTGCTTTTTAGTAGATGATGAATTGTTGCTGATGATTCAACAAATTTATTTACCAAATACATAGCAATAGAAGTCCAGATTGCTAATTTAACTAAAGTCTTAAAACGCTTTTTCATTGAAAAACCTCCTAATGAAAAAATTAGAAACTACTATATAGTATAAACGAAAATGAACATAGATACAAGGCGTTTTTAAAAATGTTTCACGTGAAACATTTTTGAATTTTATGATGTAGGATTGTGGGAGTGATAAGCATTCTTTTTTATCAAGAAAAATCCTGTACAACGAAAATTGTGCATTTTATAGGAATAATTAATTATAATTCAATCAGTTTTATAGAAATGTTTCACGTGAAACATATGGATTTCATTTTGAAAGTGTGCTATACTATGTAGCAGTAAAATTAAGAAGGGGATAAAATTATGGGACGTGTAATTGTAGTTGCTAACCAAAAGGGCGGCGTTGGTAAAACTACTACCGCTATTAATCTATCTGCATGTCTTGCTGAGGCAGGGAAAAAAGTATTGGCAATTGATATGGATCCGCAGGGAAATATGACAAGTGGATTAGGTGTAGAGAAAGATAGTATTGAAAATAATGTTTACAAATTATTATTAGGGGAGACTGATATTGAACAGTGTTTTCAAAATACTATCGTGGATGGGTTACAGCTGGTTGCATCTAATATTGATCTTGCAGCTGCAGAAATTGAATTGATTGGAGAAGCTGAAAAGGAGTTTATTCTGCAAAGAGCATTGGAAAAAGTGCGAGATGATTTTGATTTTGTAATTGTTGATTGTCCTCCTTCTTTAAATGTTCTTACAATTAATTCTATGTGTGCTGCAAATACAGTATTGGTTCCTATTCAATGTGAATATTATGCTTTGGAAGGACTTTCACAGTTGATTCATACAATTGAATTGGTACAGGAGAGATTGAATCCCGACCTGGAAATAGAGGGTGTAGTATTTACAATGTATGATGCACGTACAAATTTGTCACTTCAGGTAGTGGAAAATGTAAAAAACAATCTTCAGCAGACTATATATAAGACAATTATTCCGAGAAACGTAAGGCTGGCAGAAGCACCCAGTCATGGAATGCCAATTATTCTTTATGATTCTAAATCAGCCGGAGCAGAAAGTTATCGTCTTTTAGCTGAAGAAGTAATACATAGAGGAGAGGAAGAATGGTAGCAAAAAAAACGGGATTGGGGAAAGGTTTGGATGCTTTGATTCCTGCAGGTCCAAAGAAAGAATCAGTTAAATCGGAAAAGCAGGGTGAAAAAGAAAAAGTATCGCAATCAGAAAAAGATGGTGTCCAGGAAATCAGGATAGCAGAAATAGAACCAAACAGAAAACAACCAAGAAAGAATTTTGATGAGGATTCCTTATTAGAACTTTCGGATTCTATAAAGCAATTTGGCGTGATCCAGCCGTTGATTGTACAGAAAAAGGACAATCATTATGAAATCATTGCCGGTGAACGGCGTTGGAGAGCTGCTAAGCAGGCGGGTATTAAAAAAGTTCCGGTTATTATCAAAGAATATACTCCACAGGAAGTAATGGAGATTTCTTTGATAGAGAATATTCAGAGAGAAGATTTAAATCCGATAGAGGAGGCATTGGCATATAAAAATCTTCTGGAAGAATTTCATCTTAAACAGGATGAAGTGGCGGAACGGGTTTCAAAAAGCAGAACAGCTGTCACAAATTCTATACGTCTTTTGAAATTGGATGAGAGAGTGCAGCAAATGGTAATTGATGATATGATTTCCACAGGCCATGCAAGAGCGTTACTCTCTTTGGAAAATAAGGAACTTCAAAATACTGTTGCAGGACGTATTTTTGATGAAAAGCTTAGTGTAAGAGAAACCGAAAAACTGGTAAAGAGTATACAGAAGGGAAAAATTGAAAAAAAGAAGCCGGAAAAGGTAAATAGTTTTGTTTATAAGGATATAGAAGAAAAAATAAAGGCAATACTAGGAACAAAGGTTGCCATTGACCATAAATCAAATAATAGAGGAAAAATTACAATTGAATATTATTCCAATGAAGAATTGGAACGTATTGTTGATTTAATGGAGAGTATAAAATAAAATACATAAGGGGGACAAAAATGGAAAATTCAATATTGAATGATCTGATTATTGATCCGGGAATTATCATGATTCTGATGATGGTTATGATTGTTATCTTATTTATCCTGCAAATCAGAAATTCATTCAAAATTAATCGTTTCATGAAAAAGTACAAAAGTTTTATGAGAGGTAAGGATGGAATATCTCTTGAAAAGACAATTCTTCGAAATATGAATGATATTGATATGCTGATGGAGTCCAGCAAGAATCATATGGAGCAGATCCGTCAGTTAAAAGAGATCCAGCTTCATACTTTAAATAAGACTGCTATTGTGAAATATGATGCATTTAAAGAAATGGGTGGAAAGCTCAGTTTTGCTTTGGCTATGCTGGATCAGGAAAACAGTGGATTTGTATTAAATGCAATTCACAGCAGAGAAGGATGTTATACTTATATTAAAGAAATTGTAAAAGGTGAATCTTATATCATTTTGGGTGAAGAAGAAAAAGAAGCGCTGCGTCAGGCAGTTAATATGTATGCAGAATGATATATTATGTAAACTAATATAAAAAGGAGAATATAGATATGTTAGACATCAAGTTTTTAAGAGAAAATCCGGAGGTAGTAAAACAGAATATCCGGAATAAATTTCAGGACCAGAAATTAGAACTGGTAGATGAGGTTATTGAACTTGACAAGAAAAACCGTGATATTAAAAATGAAGTAGAAGCATTGCGTGCAAACAGAAATAAGCTTTCCAAACAAATCGGAGCTTTAATGGGCCAGGGAAAAAGAGATGAGGCAGAAGAAATAAAGAAACAGGTTACAGCTCAGGCTGACAGAATGAATGCTCTTAGTGATGAAGAAAAAGAAGTAGAAGAAAAAATTAGAAAAATTATGATGGTCATTCCCAATATTATTGATCCGTCTGTTCCGATTGGAAAGGATGACAGCGAAAATGTTGAAATCCAGAAATATGGCGAACCGGTTGTTCCGGATTTTGAAATTCCTTATCATACAGAAATTATGGAACGCTTTGATGGTATTGATATGGATGCGGCAGGAAAGGTTGCAGGAAATGGATTTTATTATTTGATGGGTGATATTGCAAGAATCCATTCTGCAGTTATTTCCTATGCAAGAGATTTTATGATCGACAGAGGCTTTACTTACTGTATTCCACCGTTCATGATCCGCAGTAATGTCGTTACGGGTGTTATGAGTTTTGCAGAGATGGAATCCATGATGTATAAGATTGAGGGAGAAGATCTTTATCTGATCGGTACCAGCGAGCATTCTATGATTGGTAAATTTATTGATACGATTACACCGGAAGCAGAACTTCCGAAAACTCTGACAAGCTATTCTCCATGTTTCCGTAAAGAAAAGGGAGCTCACGGCATTGAGGAAAGAGGCGTTTACCGTATCCATCAATTTGAAAAGCAGGAAATGATCGTTGTCTGCAAACCGGAAGACAGTATGATGTGGTATGATAAACTTTGGCAGAATACAGTAGATTTGTTCCGTTCTCTGGATATTCCGGTGCGTACACTGGAATGCTGTTCCGGCGACCTGGCAGATCTGAAAGTAAAATCCTGTGACGTAGAGGCATGGTCTCCGCGTCAGAAAAAATATTTTGAGGTGGGAAGCTGTTCAAACCTGGGAGATGCCCAGGCACGTCGTCTGCAGATTCGTGTAAAAGGTGAGGACGGTAAAAAATATCTGGCACATACTCTGAATAATACAGTAGTTGCTCCGCCGCGTATGTTGATCGCATTCCTTGAAAATAATCTGAATGAGGATGGAAGTGTAAATATTCCGAAAGCACTTCAAATGTATATGGGCGGTATAGAGAAGATTGTGCCGAAACATTAAAGGAGATTTCAGATGCATAGTTTTTTACGTGCAATCGGATTTAGTCATGTAACAGACAGGCAGGCATCAGATACACTTTTGGAGGATGTCTGCTCTGCCTGTGATGTAAGAAATGCAGTACGCCTGGAAAATGGGAGCGCATTTGTGGAATATGTAAAAGAATTTGCACCCGGTATAGGAATCATTGTCTGTGGAGAAATGGATGGAAATGGTTTTCACAGAGATTACTATTTTCCTTATTATAAGACAGAGACAGTCAGCAGTTGTGCAGATCTGGTTATAGAAAAACATGCCGGAAAAGATTCTTTTGCAGGGGTCTGTGAAGATGTGCGTATGGGTACAACTTTAATTTTTTATGTAATGAATGCGGCTCAGTATCAGAGAGAATCTATGAGCAGCCGTATGGAAAACGGAAATATCAGTGTAACACTTACAGGGTTATCCACAGAGGGAAAAATTTTGCTTCCGGTGTTTAAAAATCCGGATCAGGATTTACTTGATATGGAAGCAGCCAGTTCGAGAAGCCGGCTGATCATGGAGGCGAGAAATGGGGATGAAAGCGCCATTGAAAGCCTGACTCTGGAAGATATCGACACTTATAACATGATTTCCAGAAGAATCATGAACGAAGACGTGTTCAGTATTGTGGATACCTTTTTCATGCCTTTCGGAATGGAATGTGACCGTTATCAGCTGATGGGAGAAATTCAGTCTTACAAAAAGGTGAAAAATATCCGCACAAAAGAATATGTGTATCAAATGAAGCTGCTCTGCAACAATATGTTGATAGATGTGTGTATCAATGAGGCTGATCTTTTAGGTGATCCGGAGGAAGGACGCAGATTTAAAGGAGAAGTATGGTTACAGGGCCATATAAATTTTACAGATTAATAAAAAAAACAGTTGCCATAAACGAAAAAAAACGTTATGATAGGAAAGCGGATATATTATCCGCAGAATAGCAGTCTCCTTAGTTTAACGGATAAAACAAGCGCCTCCTAAGGAAAAACCTGTACTGCCACTTTTTGAAAAGTACTCAGGTGTCGATGGAAATTCGGTACTGAGAATTTTGATTAGAAATAGCCAAGTGCTACGGAGGACGTAAATAGCATTTTCGCCGGAAAAAATATCGGCTGAAAATAGAAAAAATCGGTTATCGATTCCGAGGCAAAAAGGCCCGAAAAGCCTTATTTTGCGCGTAAGCAACGAGCCACAAATCCAGCATTTATGCAGGATTTTGGCGACTGCCGCGTCACTGAGCGTCAGCGAAGTAAGCCAAAAATCGTATGTCGGCATAGCTCAGCTGGATAGAGCATTCGCCTCCTAAGCGAAGGGTCGGAGGTTCAAATCCTCTTGTCGACGGTGGACATCGGAATGATTAGCAGAAATTGCGAAATCATTCCGATTTGTCTTTGTAACGGTGTAAAAACGCTCCGTTTTACCCTCGGAATTGCAAACGAAATGGGGACTCGGGCAAAGAAATTTTCCCAACGAAAAAGTACCTATTTCCAAAACATGAAAATGAATTCTTCTAAGGAATTATGGCGACGATGCTGTTTTCGCCAGTATGGTTAGCGTTAAGTATTGTTAAAATCAGTACTTTCTTAGCAATAATTCATTGAATGACAACTCTATATAAGTTATCGAATGACAATGCTCATTCACTGATCTGTAAATGGTCTCGTGAATGGGCATTTTTATTTGCATTTAAATAGCTGAAAAAGGAGGGAATTCTAATGAATTGCAAAAAGAATGCTGATTAAATCCTTCTTTGGATAATTCGATAGTTCGATTATAAGATTTTGCAACTTGAGTATTCCGTTTGAAGTGAGCACCTTTTTCGGAAATTCAGAGCACCCTTTTCCGGAAAAGCAGAGCATACCTTTCCGGAGTCGAATGCAGTTATCCGATTAGTACTCAGGTGGAATCTCTATTTCATACTCTGTTAGAAGTGCCTGCAACTGTTCGATATAATTTTGCAGGTGTTGGATTTCAATCCAGTTACCGTGACACAGTTCATCAGCTTCCTCTAATTCATGGCAGGTTAATTCGTAATCCGCCCACTTGATACATTTATAGTCTTTACTGAAAGCGCAATAATTAGTCATTAGCAGCTCCTTTCCGGGAAGCTTTGATGCCATGACGTTCCCTCATAGATACATGACCATCTATCATTACTTCATAGGAGTTATGAATAATCCGGTCAATGATTGCTTCGCAGATGGTAGCGTCACAATCACTTCCGATACGGCTGTACCAGCCTTTCGGTTCAAACTGTGTGCAGAAGATAACAGAACTTTTTACACTGCGGGCTTCAATGATTTCAAGAAGTTCACGTGTCTGCTCGGTAGATACAGGGCTTAACAGAAATTCATCCAGAATCAAAAGATCAATCTTCTGATACGCCTTGATTACTTTTTTCAGTGTACCCTCACCATGTGCAACAGCCAGTTCATTTAGGAGATCCGGCAGACGCACATAACGTACTTTGATAAAGTTCCTGCAGGCTGCGATACTAAGCGCACATGGATACAACTTTCAACAGGGGATTGTCACCCGCTGAAAGTTGAGCCTCCGGCGGATCGCAGAGGCGCGCAGATGAAAGCTCCTTTGGAGCGCGCGCCTCGCGGCAAGTACGCCGGTGGCGTACTTGAAAATAAGGTGGGAGCACTCTCTTTCCTGATGTGCCCTAATGGTAGCCAAGATGGCGACCATTAAAGATGAGTCTCTTCGGAGGCTCATTTTGCGTTACTTGGAAAATGAAATACCCGCGTTATCTTATGTTAAACGCAAATAAGGGTATAATAAGCGATAAGTCCCACAGACTGGAAGAAGAAGGGAAGTAAATGAGGATGAAAAGTCTTGACATTCGACCTTATATTTTAACTTGAAAAAAAGCTGATGGCGATTTATAATCTAAATATATACTATAAAACGCCAAATACGATGCTTTAAGATATTGTGTGGCGATTTATGACAAGGTGGTGCTTCTATGAAGATTATTGGAAGAAAAAGAGAAAAGGACAGTCTTATGCAGTGCCTGCTGTCAAAGAGACCGGAATTTGTTGTCGTATACGGAAGAAGAAGGGTGGGAAAGACTTACCTGATCCGCGAATACTTTAATCAGCAGTTTTCGTTTTATACGACTGGTCTGTCAGATGAAAAGACGAAGGGACAGCTGCGTGCTTTTCAGGCAAGCCTGAATGCATATGGATATGAAGAAAAAAGTGCACCTGCAGATTGGTTTGAGGCTTTTGCGCGTCTTAAGGAATTGCTTCAAAGCGATAAGGTATATCGTGAACCGATTAATAATAAAAGAGTCATATTTCTTGATGAACTTCCGTGGATGGATACGGCCCGCTCGGATTTTAAAAGTGCGCTTGATTATTTCTGGAATAGCTGGGCATCGGCGCAGGAGGATCTGGTGTTGATTGCCTGCGGATCTGCCACGTCGTGGATTATAACGAACCTTCTCACGAATAAAAAAGGATTTCATAACAGGATTACAAGACGCATTCACCTTGCCCCATTCTCGCTGGCAGAATGCGAAGAACTGTTTGAATTGAATGATATCGTTATGAGTCGAAGCCAGATGATCGAAAGCTACATGGTTTTTGGAGGTATACCGCATTATCTGAATCTTTTCGATTCACGCCTCAGCCTGGCACAGAATGTAAATGAACTTTGTTTTAAGGAGTATGGCTTCCTCCATGATGAGTACAACAACCTTTTTTATTCACTGTATGATAAACCTGAAAAACATCTGGCAATCCTTGAGAGACTTGCGAAAAGCAGAGATGGTCTGACCCGGGCAGAACTTTCCAGGGAAAAGGAAATTGGAGGAGGTTCTGTTCTTACAAAAGATCTGAGAGAACTGGAGGAGTGTGGTTTTATCCGAAAATTCAGTAATTTTACAAGAGGAGAGGGAGAACAGTTTTATCAACTGATCGATCCGTTTACTCTATTCAGTATCCGATTCATAAAGAATAAGAAGTTTGATTCATGGAACGAGTATATTAATTCACCGGGTTATCATTCCTGGAGGGGAAATTCTTTTGAGATTGTGTGTCTGAATCACATTCCTCAGATTAAGGAAAGTCTTAGAATAGGAGGAATTGAAACAAATGAGTTTGCATGGAGAAGTGGTGGAGCTGATAAGGGGGCGCAGATTGATCTGATCATCAGCAGAAAAGATGGTGTCATTAATCTCTGTGAAATGAAATTTACAAGTGATGATTATATGCTGGATGCTGATGAATATGAAAAGCTCAGAAACAGAATGTCACAGTTTCAGAAAGAAACCAATGTGAAATCGGCAATTCATATCACACTGATTTGTGGAAATGGATATAAAAAGGGAAAATATTCAGGAATTGTCCAGAATGTTATTTTAGGGGACGATTTATTTGAAAAATAGAGCCCGGTATATGATGCCACGAAATAGCAAAGCGGCGAAGCCGGTGACGACATTGGTGCCTGACGAAATAAACCGATGGGGCTTTTTCATTTGCGTCGAAATGGTAGCCAAGATGGCGACCATTAAATATGAGTCTCTTCGGAGGCTCATTTTTGTTATACCCATTATACCCATAATAAAAAGCGGATGGGCATAATGGGTATAACAAGATTTGCGACCTATTCATGCGCCAGGTCATATAGTACCTGTATTTCTTCTGGAAGATGGTCTGGCAGCATAGCATTGATACCATCTTCATTACCGTCTTCGATGGCTTTGCCATAGTACCAGCATTTGAATTCCAGCATTGCCAGTGTCTTTTCCAGCTGTTTCATCTCTTCAAGAACAGCTGCTTTGCGCGCTTCGAATAATTGTTTTCTGTTCGGATAGCTGGAGGCACCTTCTGTCACCCACTGGAAGAATTTCTTGATATCTTTGATTTCAAGGCCGGATCCCTTTAAGCATTCGATCACGCGAATAGCTTCAATTTCAGTATCACTGAAGTAGCGGATATTGCCTTTACGCTCTAAACTTGGGAATAATCCTTCTTTGTCATAATATCTTAAGGTTGAAATAGGGAGATGAAACATCTCGGAAACCTGACCGATTGTGTACATTGGTAAAATCCTCTCGAAAAAAATAAAACTTGACCTAAAGTTAGGTTTAGGTAGTAGCATATAATCATGATATCAGTAAATGACTGATATGGCAATGAATATTTGGAGGTTTTGAAGATATGGAAGAACTTAAATTAGTTACAGAATGGGATAAAACGTTTGAACAGTCAGACAAAGTAGATCACAGCAAAGTTACATTCGTTAATCGATATGGAATAACCCTTGCTGCAGATTTGTATGTGCCAAAGGATGCAGATGGTAAGCTTCCTGCGATTGCAGTCAGTGGACCTTTTGGTGCAGTGGATTAAGGAAACGGACGGAGATCGCTTTGAAGCTATGAGAAGTCTGGATCAAGATTTAACCTTCGAATCCACCGAAAAAGAGTTTCAATTTCGAAATGTAGAATTCGGCTCGCAGCAAATGCGTACTCTGAAGTTTATTGATAATGACGGCCTCTACAGTAATCTGGCATTACTCCTATCCGACCAGAGTCTTCACACAATAAAAGTCGCTGTGTTCCAGGGAACAGATCAGACTGTTTTCAAGGACCGTCGGGAGTTCAGCGGCTCCTTGATGAAGCAGATGAACGAGGTTTATGAGTTCATTGATTTCCGGAATCAAACCCGTGCAACTATTGAGAAGTTATCTCGAATTGATGTCCGTGATTACCCCGAAATAGCTGTCAGGGAAGCTCTATTGAATTTACTGGTACATCGCGATTATTCTTTCAGCGCCAGCGCATTGATCAGTATCTATGATGATCGAATTGAATTTGTGTCTGTTGGCGGACTTATGCCGGGAATTGAGCTGGAAGATGTTATGGCTGGACTTTCCGTGTGCAGAAATCAGGATCTTGCAAATGTTTTTTATCGACTGCACTTGATTGAAGCATATGGCACTGGTTTAGGAAGGATTATTAAAGCATATGAAGGAACATCGGAAAAGCCTGTTATTACAACAACAAAGAACAGTTTTAAGATCATACTTCCAAATATTAATGCAAAATATGCAGCGATAGAGGTTCCTTTCCCGAAATCATATGACAAAGAGGAACAGATTCTGGAATACATGAAAGAACATGGTGAAATCACAAGAACTGATGTTGAAAAGTTGCTTGAAATAAGTGCTTCTACTGCTTCACGGCTTATTAAAAAAATGGTTAAGAAAGGCCTGATTAAACCACACGGAAGAGCAAGAAGCGTCAGATATACGATTAGTAATAATTAAGAAAAACAGCTAAGAGCGAGGGAAAATATATGTGGAAATGTCCTATATGCGAAAGAGAATTTAAGAATACGGAACAGAGTCATTTCTGTTCGGTAAAGCCCAAAACCATTGACGAATACATCGCTCTCTCCAGGAAGATGCGAAAAAAGCAGATCTTTGTCTTATCAGAGAGGCGTTGAAAAAGGCTCTGCCGGAAGCCGAGGAACGCATTTCATGGAGTATGCCGACGTTTTGGAAGGGACATAACATTCTTCATTTTGCGGCCTCGAAGAAACACATTGGTTTGTACCCGGGCTCTGCAGCAGTTGAAGAGTTCTCTGAGGAGCTGAAAAATTATAAGACAGACAAAGGAACGATTCGTATCCCATACGGTAAAGTTGATACTGATCTGATTAGAAGAATTGCTATATGGTGTTACGATACTGGAAACCACGCCTGAGATAAGGAGATACAAATGGAACCGATTGAAGAAATTATTCGAAATGCAACCGAAGAAAGTCAGAAAAAGGTAGACTGGGCCAAAGCATGGAGTACAAAATATCCTGTCCTTGCCACCTATCAGAAGGAAGTAGATATTCCGAAGTATGCTACAGAGATCCGTCGCATGTTTACAGAACTTCAGGTAGATTACGGCTATTCAGAGCAGGAAGCCATGCTGGTTCTGAAGGATATCCTGGCTTACTGGCTATACGATGCAGCAGCTCGATGCGTTCACAGACAGTGAGATCACCTATGGTGACTTCTTCCGACAGGCTCCGGAAATGAACCCGAACGAGCTTGGAATGTATGAACTGCTATTGGATAGATTATCAGAATTAGGATGCGAGTACAGCATCAGGGTACAAAAGACACAGATTTCTTTATCCAATCAATATATGTTTGCCTGCATATCTTTTGCACGTGTGAATAAGAAGGCAGAGCTTCCATCTCATTATGTGGTTGTAACATTTAGCCTGAATTATCCGAAGAATTCCGAGAGAATCGCTGTTTGCACAGAGGCAGCGCGAAATCGCTGGACTCATCGTGTTGTTATCGGCAGCATTTCGGAGATCGACGAAGAACTTCTGGGGTGGTTTCAGGAAGCATACGAATTCAGCAATAACAAATAGAATAGATTAGAGATACACTGCCGGATTTCATCTTCTATTGCCGGAGAACGTTCTCCTCCGGTGTTGAAATATTTTGCAATCTTATTGAGATTTGATCCGATCTTTTCATATTCGCTAACTGGACTTTTAAGTTCATCCATGTCAGCTGCAACCTCGATTATGTTTGTAATTTCCTTTTCAAGGAAGACTATGACAGTCTGTTGAAAGAAGTGGAAGCGAACAGCCCATACAAAAGGCTGCTTCCTCCAGCAAAAAACTGTCTTGTGTGAGCGAGCTCCCAAAGTCAGTTTTATATATTTCTGCATGGCTCTGCTGATTACATATATTTCCATAGTGCACCTCTGTTTTTGAATGGACTTTTGAATGCTTGCAAGTTTATCATCTAACACATTGTGGATAGTTGTTCCTGTACTCCCCGCCATAAAATTACTGGTCACCTTCTGTTTCTCCGAAAAAGTATCTGTACAGGCAAACATATGACATCGTAAATCTGCCTGAAATCTGCCTGATCATCATCTCAGGTAAATTATGTTTTTTCATTATAAACAGGGTGAGATAAAATGATATAATAAGAATACGAAATGATTCAGGTATGGCTGCGAATATGATTGGCGTGAAATATATGGAACATTGTTAAATAAAACAGGGGACTTTGCCAGAGGGCGTTCAGCAATTTTGTTCTGGTTGAAATTGCTTTATGAAATAGAAGGGTGATAAACAAAGGAGGATAGCGATGCCATTAAAAATTGTTCGTAGTGATATTACAAAAATGAATACAGAAGCAATCGTCAATACGGCAAATGATCAACCGACAGTTGGGGCCGGTTGTGACTATGCAATTTATCAGGCAGCAGGAAGAGAGGAACTTCTTGCTTACCGGAAGCAGCATATCGGATTTGTTGACGAAGGTGGAGCATTCATAACACCTGGCTTTAATTTACCGGCTAAGTACATCATTCATGCAGTCAGCCCGTATTATGAGGATGGAATGCATGGAGAGGAAGAGAAACTTCGTTCCTGTTATCAGAAGAGTCTGCAGATTGCAGAGGATACAGGAATAAGATCCATTGCATTTCCGCTTATCTCTACCGGGGGATTTGGTTATCCGAAAGAGGAAGGTCTGCGGATTGCTGTGGATGAGATCAATGCTTTTTTGATGAATCATGTAATGCTGGTTTATCTGGTAGTATTTGATCAGAAGGCAGTCTGCCTTGGAACAAATCTATATCCGGATCTGGAATCATATATTGATCAGAATTATGTTGAGTCAAAGCGGAAAGAGGAATATGACAGATGGTATTCAGGGGTCAATGTATATGCAGATGACTATAACAAAACCAGTCCAGGTACTCGTGCACTTGACCAACGATGGAGAAGGAGAAGAATAGAATGGGGGCGGGATCAGGAACCACCTGTGTCTGTGTCTCCGAAAATGGAGAACGTATCCGCTCCGGCAGAGAAAAAGAAGAAGAGTACAGGAGATGAATTCCTTGATTTTGAAGGAATTCATGAAAATAAACTGGAAGAGAGAATGCAACATCTTTCTGATACATTTTCGCAGTATCTCTTGTACCTGATCCAGTCGAAGAACATGGAAAACGCTGAAGTTTACAAGCGGGCGATTGTAGATAAAAAGGTTTTTTCCAAGATTAAGAATAATGTGAATTATCATCCACAGAAGCTGACGGCGCTTTGCCTGTGTGTGGGAGCGAAACTCAATTTGGATGAGTCACGAGATCTTCTTGCAAGAGCAGGATATGCTCTGTCCCCCTGCGATAAGACAGATATTATTTTTTCCTATTTCATAGAGAATCAGATTTATGACATGATCGAACTGGATATCCAACTGGAAGAACATGGACTTCCGTGTATCATTTCATAAAAAATTTTTTACAGGTCGTTTCCGGAGCGACCTGTTTTTTCAGCGCTTTGTGTATAATGAACCCATCAGATGAAACAAAAACAGATTAAAAATGAATGGGAGGATATGTATTATGCGTAAAGGATTAACAGAAGTAGTTTTTATTTTAGACAGAAGCGGATCAATGAGTGGACTGGAAACTGACACCATCGGCGGTTTCAACAGTATGATTCAAAAGCAGAAAAGGGAAGAGGGAGAAGCTTTGATTTCAACTGTACTTTTTGATGACAGGATAGATGTTATCTATGATCGTGTTCCTGTGGAAAGCATAGAGGCAATGACGGATAAACAGTATTTTGTCAGGGGATGCACGGCTCTTCTTGATGCATTGGGCGGAGCTGTTCATCATATTGCGAACGTTCATAAATATGCCCGTGAGGAAGACCGTCCGGAAAAAACATTATTCATCATTACAACAGATGGTATGGAAAATGCAAGCCGCCGTTACAGTTATGAAAAAGTAAAACAGATGGTGGAAAAAGAAAAGGAAAAATATGGATGGGAATTCCTGTTTCTGGGAGCCAATATCGATGCAGTATCTGCTGCAGGCAGATTTGGAATCAGTGCAGACAGAGCGATTGATTATGAATGTGATCAGAAAGGAACGCTGTTGAACTATGAAGTGCTCTCTGAGACGATTTCTGCAGTAAGAAAATGCACAAATAAGGCCGAAATGGATATGGCTTTTAATGCTTGTACAGCTCCTGTACGTGCTGATTATGCGAAGCGCCATAAAGGAAAACGAAACGGCTGAAAGCAGAAGTATCGGTTTGAGAAAGTACAGATGTGATAAGTTATCGGGTCGGAAAGAAATTTTTACAGGTGCGCAGCAGAACGATGGAATTGATACCATCATTTTGCTGTGCATTTCTTCTATTAGAAAAGCATTGTATAATTTTTGAAAAAACGGGGAAAATGCTTGTAAAGTACATAATAGATTGCTATAATATGTGATGTAAGAGGGAGTTTAGAAAATCAGTGCTAATTTGGGGAGATGTTCAAATGAAAAAATGGAAAGTTTTTTTGACGCTGCTTTTGGCAGTATTTACGTCTGCGTCTTCCTTTCCGGCGACAGTGTCGGCTGAGGAGAACGCAGACGAATTATATTATGAGGAAGATGGCGGAGAGGACTATAGCGAGGATAGCCCGGAGTCAGAAACAGAACATGTGGAAGCATATTATGCAGAAATTCAGTCGAATAATATAGCAGGATGGCCGCAGGGAGATGCTGTTAATGCAGATTCTGCAATTCTTATAGATGGAAATACAGGAGCTGTCCTTTATGCCAAAGATGTGGAGAAGAAGGAGTATCCGGCCAGTATAACAAAGATTATGACCACGTTGATCGCACTCGAAAAGGGCAATCTCAGTGATGTGGTCACGTTTTCAGAAAATGCTGTTTACAGCATTGAATTTGGAAGTTCTCATCTGGGACTTACAGAGGGAGAACAACTGACGCTTGAACAGTGCCTTTACGGGATTATGATGGCATCAGCTAATGAAATTTCTAATGCGGTGGCTGAACATATCGGCGGAAGTATTGATGAGTACGTAAAGATGATGAATGAGCGGGCAGCGCAGATTGGATGTACAAATACACATTTTGTAAACGTACACGGACTTCATGAAGAGGATCATTATGTATGCGCGAAAGATATGGCTCTGATCATGAAAGAGGCCATGAAAAATGAGAAGTTCCGTGAAATCATCCAGACGGTTGAGTACGATTATCCGGAGACAAACAAGGTAAAGGAAAAACGCTATTTCATGAATCATCATAAGATGCTTTTTGAGGAAGGCATGGTATATGACGGATGCCTTGGCGGCAAGACAGGGTATACAGATGAGGCATGGAATACGCTGGTAACGGCGGCTGAAAGAGATGGGCAGTTTTTGATTGCTGTTGTGCTCAGATCGCCGGGGCTTTATGTATCTTATGAGGATACAAAGGTTTTGCTGGATTATGGTTTTGAACACTTCAGGGATGAAAAAATTACGAACTGTAATTCTGCGGACATGGAGATTACGGGAATTGACGATACAGAAGAATTGGCAAAAATAAAGGCGGCAGATATTCTTCAGGCACCGTTTTCTATGGTAGGTTCTACGCAGGTAACGCTCCCGGAGGGTGTAACAGCTGAAAATCTTAAAAAGAAAATGGATTTTGGAACGAAACAGATGGTGTACTCTTATGAGGGACAGGTTCTGGGAAGTGTAGGATTTAGTTATACGGGAGAGTGGGAGGTACCGACTGAGTCAACAGAGACAGAGACAGAATCAGATGAATCGGAAATTGCCGGTATTAAGGAATCAGCCGGACAAGATTCTCAGGATGGAAATGTTTTTGTTTCTGTGCTGACAAATGGACTTTCAAAAGCCGGAGAGGGTATCGGGTATGCTTACGGAAAGATGGACACCTTTATCAGAGAAAATACGATGATAGCGGTTGGGATCGGAGCTGTTCTTTTGTTGATTTTTGTTCCGATACTCATAGTATCTGTTATCCGAAACCGGAAATATCATAAGATGATGCTTTTGAGGGAAGAAGAAATGCGGATGCGCAGGCTTCTGGAAGAAGAACTGGAGAAGAAGTCTGCTGCACAGGTGGAGGCTGAACTTCGGGCAGAAGAATTTCGGGCACGGCTGGAAGAAGAGCAGAAAAGACGCCGGCAGGAGGAAAAAGAATTGCAGGAACTGGAAAATTCTGAGGAATTTTATCTGGATGAAGAGCCCGGGGAAGACATTCCGGCAAAGAATAAATCTGAAAAAGAGAAAATTAACATACCGGAGGAAGATGAATATATTGAAGTCGATCCGGATGATATAGATATGCAGCAGGGGTTGTTTTAGCTGGAGCGTTAATATGAGAACAGGGAGGAAAAAATATGAATTGGGTAGCACCTATTAAAGATGAAGAAACATTACAGAGATTTAAAGAGGCACTTCGTGAGGTGGATGATAAGTATTATATCCTTTTCGAAATTGGGGTCGGAACAGGTATGCAGCTTCAGGAAATCCTTAAATTTAAAAATAAGGATATCCGTGGAAAAGAAAAAATTGAGGCATCTATTGGAACGAAGAAGATCACAAGAGTTTTTGATATTTCTGAGGAGCTTCAGAAAATTATAAATGATTATACTGAGGGAAAGGATCCGGATGCATATTTGATTCAGGGACACACCAGCTCACAGACACCACTGTCCAGAGAGCAGGCATACCGTGTGTTTAAAAGTGTCGGAAGAGATATGGGCCTGAATTCTATCGGCGCACAGACTATGCGTAAGACATTTGCATGGAAGTATTATAAAACTACAAATGATATCTATTATCTCCAGAATCTCCTGAATCATGCTTCTCCCTCAATTACATACCGTTATATCGGAGAAAAGCCGAATGTGGAAGTAGTCCTCAGGAAAATGACACCTGAGGAGAATGAAAGGAGCCGGCGTCTTCTTTATAAAGACGGAAATGGAAAAAAGAGAATGGAAGCAATCATCAAATTGTTCCGCAGTCTGGAAAAGGAGCTTGATAATCCGGCAAACAGCGATGCCTTCTACGGAAAAATAGATTGCCTTCTGGAAGAAGTGGAAGAACTGATCCGGAATTTTAATAATACAAAATAGTAAAATAAAAGGCGCCTGCGGTGTTATTGCTGCAGACGCTTTTTCTGTCTTTCAGTATATCGTTCAAGTATTTCAAAGGCAAGTGTTTCATCGATTGATTTCTGGGTTTTTACGCAAAAGTAGCCTTTTCCGTTTTCAGGTTTGCGGATACGTATTTTGCCTTTCATATAGCCGTGAGTCTCACAGTAGGAAAGACTGACATAATTGCGTACACCTGTTGGAAACCAGGGGGTTTTTCGTGTGCATCCTTTCTTGCAGAAACAACATTTGCGGGAAAGGATAGCCCGGTCATGCATAATGTCGGATTTTGTCGGAAACAGTCGGGAAACATACTTTGTGTAATCCGGAAACTGCAGGTGGATCTCTTCATTGCGTTTTTGAGGAATATGAAAATAATCGATGGAATAATAAGTAAGCAGATATTGATCATTGATTTTTTTCATAACGCAGGCAGTGTAAAAGGCATCTGAAAACGCTTCATGAAAAGAGATATCTTTGGGGATACTCAGAAAATCAACGGCATATTCCAGGCAGCGTCTGCTCTTTCCATCTTCAAATACGATACTGAAAATCTTCTGAATATCACAAAATTTCAACGGAAGAGGAAACTGCAGCGGCAGATGGTAATACCGCATGTTCCGCTGTAATTCCAGCAGGTCGAGAGGCCCCCATGTGCAGAATATATAGTCTTCGCCGCACCATTTGGAGAACCGTTCAAAAACGGCGGGAAATGTATCGGCATCCTGCAGGATATGTTGATTTATATGAAGGATCTCCTTTGTTTTAGTATGCAGGCGCTGATATACGCTGGGGCGCACATATTCGTGAAAGCGGGATAATTCCTTTTTTTCAGTATTCAGTTTGATTGCGCCGATTTCCAGTATTTCAAAGGGAAGATCGGGCTGCTCGGCAGCTTTTCCATCCGGGCACTGGTTCCATTCAAGGTCAAATACAATATAGTTCATGATGTAAATTATACACGGGGGAGAAAGACTTGGCAAGAAAGAACCGCATTGATCTGGAGAAAGACTGCACATAGTTTTTTGATATCGTGCAAAATGTACAGAAAAGAAATAAAGATTCGTCAATATGACCAACAGATGAATACCCTTTAAAATAGATGAGCAGATGTGACAAGCCTTTGAAATAAATTTTGGTCAATAGTGGTATGGCAAGTTTTGAGAAAATAAGATATACTTTCTACATAGCAAACAAGGGGTTTGCAAAAAACGTAGGTCTAATATACATGGAGGAAAGTAAAAAATGGCAAGTTTATCTTTAGAGCACATTTACAAAAGATACCCGAATGGATTTGAAGCAGTTAAAGATTTCAATCTTCAGATTGAAGATAAAGAGTTCATCATCTTCGTAGGACCGTCAGGTTGTGGTAAATCTACAACACTTCGTATGATCGCTGGTCTGGAAGAAATTTCTGAAGGTACACTGAAAATCGGCGACAGAGTTGTAAACGATGTTGAGCCGAAGGACAGAGATATTGCGATGGTATTCCAGAACTACGCTCTGTATCCGCATATGACAGTTTATGATAACATGGCATTTGGTCTGAAACTGAGAAAAGTTCCGAAGGATCAGATTGATAAGATGGTTAAAGAAGCAGCTAAGATTCTTGACCTTGACAAATTGCTTGACCGTAAGCCGAAGGCTCTTTCAGGTGGTCAGAGACAGCGTGTTGCTATGGGACGTGCTATCGTGCGTGATCCGAAGGTATTCCTTATGGATGAGCCGCTGTCAAACCTGGATGCAAAACTTCGTGTACAGATGCGTATTGAGATTTCCAAACTGCATCAGAGACTGGGCGCTACAATTATCTATGTAACACATGACCAGACAGAGGCTATGACTCTTGGTACAAGAATCGTTGTTATGAAAGATGGTATCGTTCAGCAGGTAGATTCTCCGCAGAACCTGTACAACAATCCGGGCAATCTGTTCGTAGCAGGATTCATCGGATCTCCGCAGATAAACTTCATGGATGCTGTTGTTAATGTAAAAGGCAATGATGTTACTTTGAAAGTTGGCAGCTTTGATATCAAACTTCCGGCAGCAAAAGCAAAAGCTCTTATCGATGGCGGCTATGCTGGAAAGACAGTTGTTATGGGTATCCGTCCGGAAGATGTACATGATGCACCGGATTTCCTGGCAAAATCTCCGGATACTGTAATCGAATCTACTATCCGTGTATACGAGCTGCTCGGTGCAGAAGTATTCCTGTATTTCGATCTGGAGAACTTCCCGATGACAGCACGTGTAAATCCGACAACTACAGCAAGAACAGGCGATACTGTAAAATTTGCTCTGGATGTAAACAAGATTCACGTATTCGACAAAGAGACAGAACTTACAATTACAAACTAGTTTCAAATTTAAAAGAGACGAGGCGCTGCATTTGTGCAGTGCCTCTTTTGTTTGCAGGATTTTATTTTCATCTAAAATATGTTATACTTATATATTAGATAATGTCAGGGTCATTCAACCACCCTCGTGCAGGCACGGTTTGGTTTCAGACCTTTTGACTTCGGCATTATGTATTATAATTGACGATACGGAGAATCGAGAATGAAAAAGGCATTTTTTCCTGTGATAGCAGGTGCTTTGTTCAGTATTATCTTACTTGGAGGAATGTGGCTGTTCTTTCAAAAAAGTACAGAGGGGATAGATCTGCAGGAGGCCGGAACACAGAAAAAATATGAACGGCATTATGTGATGATAGCTGAGGATGCCGCTTCAACTCTCTGGCAGGAGATTTATAAAAGTGCTGCCCAGGAAGCGGAGGACAGTGATGTTTATTTGGAGCTGGTGGATTCGGATGCCATGGCGGAGTATACTCTGGAGGATTTTTTACGGATAAGTATAGCCTCTAAAGTAGATGGGATTATCATGCAGCCAAACGGCAGCGAACAGGGAAGAAAACTGATTCATGAGGCGGCACAAAATAAAATTCCTGTGGTGACGGCTCTGGAGGATGATTCAGAGAGTGAACGAATCAGCTTTGTGGGAATGAACAGTTACCAGATGGGATCGGCATACGGAGAGGCAATTCTGAAGAATCTTGAGGAAGAAGACACTAATGTGCTGGTTTTGATTGGATCAGATAAGAGAGATACAGGAACCAGTATTATTGTATCTCAGCTTATGAATGACGTGAGGGAAAAAACAGAGAATGTAAATATTTCTCTTTACAATATTAACACTGACGGAAATTTTGAATTGGAAGAAGCGATTCGCGATGTTTTTGTAAATCAAAAAGAACTTCCGGATTTGCTTGTATGTCTGGATGAAATGATTACAGAATGTGCATACCAGGCAATTGTAGACTACAATCAGGTGGGAAATGTGGATATCATAGGATATTATGAGTCAGATAATGTTCTGGACTCTATAAAGAAGGGAACGATTGCATCGACCATATCTTTCAGTACAGATGAAATTGGAAGATACAGTGTGAATGCATTAAATGAGTATCATTTGCTGGGGCATGTGAGCAATTATTTTAATGTGACTTTAAGAACGATCAATGTAGGAAATGTTGTAAGTGTAATGATGAATAAAGAGAAATAGGAACGGTTTATGCTAAAGAAGATCAGGGACAAAATCTGGAACGAAAATTCAATACAGAATAAGATTAAATGGATTCAGGTCATGATGATGATTTTTATCCTTGTGATGAATCTGATTATTTATCAGCAGATTAATAAGACGGTCCAGAGAATCGATGCGGTATTTTCCAGTAATGTGACGGTGAATGAATTATCAGAGAAGCTGGAACAGATTCAGAATAGTGTGTATGAATATCTGAATACGAAAAGTTCAGTAGCACTTGAAAATTACTACCGCTATGAACAGGAATACCGGGAGCAGATTGAAAAGCTGAACAATGTGAACATGGACAGTACAGTAAAGATGCTGGAGAAAAATATCCGGAATATGTCAGAAACTTATCTGGAAAAAACAGATGAAACGGTGCAGGCAAAGCGCGGTCGTAATGTAGAAAAATACAGATCATCTTATGAAGATGAAACTCAGCTTTATCAGTACATAGAATCCTATATGTATCAGTTGAACAATCTTAGATTCCACACGAATTCAGAAAACTATCAGACACTTTTGAAAGTCATGAGTGCGATGGAGTTTATGAGTATTGTGATCATCATTATAGTGTGTATGATATGCCTGTTTGTCGCAGTTCTCCTGATACGCGATATGATCGGTCCTCTTGCCGGATTATCAGTAGCGGCGAACAAGGTGGCGGCAGGTGATTTTAATGTGGAATTTCCCGAGGCAGCTGCAAATGATGAGGTAGGAATTGTGACAAAGGCTTTTCACAAAATGGTGGAGAGTATTAAGGAATATATTGAAAAGCAGCGTGTCAGTATGGAAAATGAGGTCAGGATGAAAGAGAGGGAACTTTCAATGGAAGCCCATTTGAAGGATGCCCAGCTGAAATATCTGCAGGCTCAGATTAATCCTCATTTCTTATTTAACTCCCTGAATGCGGGGGCACAGCTGGCAGCTATGGAAGATGCGGAAAAGACGGGAATTTTCGTGGAAAGGATGGCAGATTTTTTCCGTTATAATGTAAAAAAGATGCAGGAGGATGCTAATCTTTACGAAGAGATAGAGGCAGTTGATAATTATATTTATATTTTGAATGTGCGTTTCGCAGGAGATATCCATTATGAGAAGATTATCGATCCGGATGTGGAAAATATCCTGGTGCCAAGTATGATACTGCAGCCCATTGTAGAGAATGCCGTGACCCACGGTATCCGCAACCAGATGGATAACGCATATATTACTCTCAGGGTAGAACGTCAAGAAAACCAGCTCCGTATTACTGTGAAGGATAATGGTATCGGTATGACACAATCTCAAATACAGGCGGTAATGGCTGGAAATGTGCAGCAGACAAGAAAAGAGAGTGACTCAACAGGCATTGGTATGGATAATGTGATAAAACGCCTGCAGCTGTATTATAAGAAGGAAGGTCTTTTCAGTATATACAGTGAGGGATTGGGAAAAGGAACGGAAGTGACCATATTGCTTCCGTTTACAGGAGGAGAACAGAATGTACCGGATTTTGATAGCTGATGATGAGGGAATTATGCTGGAGTCCCTGAAAAATATTATTTCCCGGAATTTTGGAGATTGTTGCGAAGTGGTGACGGCAAAATCCGGACGTATTGTGATCGAGCAGGCTGAGGTCTGTCATCCGGATATTGTTTTCATGGATATTCAGATGCCGGGAATCAATGGAATCCAGGCTATAAAAGAAATTCGTAAATTTAATTCATCAGCGCTTTTTTATATTATTTCAGCTTACGACAAGTTTGATTATGCAAAAGAAGCCCTGAATCTGGGAGTGGAAAAATATCTTACAAAACCAATTGCTAAAAGTACAGTGATTTCTGTGGTGGAAGAGGCTATGAGTAAGGTAGATACAAATAGAAAGATCAGGAGAGACCAGCTTCAGATACAGGAAAAACTTGAAATTGTCATACCGGTGGTGGAAAGCGGTTTTGTAAACAGCATTCTGTTTCAATATGATACCGGAGATTTGAATTATTATAAACTTCTTCTGGATATAAAAGAGGACTACGGTTATGCCATGGTTATTCAGTTTGGTTCAGATTATGAAGACGGAAAACTGGTAAGTCCGGTTGGAATGAATGTAAAAGCTCAGGTATTTTATCCTGAATTTTGTGCCATAGTAAAATCGTATTTTTCATGTATTACAGGTCCTATCATGTCTAACAGAATTGTTGTGATCGTGCCTCACGAAGAAGCACAGATTCCTTATGAGGAGCGTACGGGAATCATTGAAACAGTGCGGGAAATGACGAATCGTCTGGAGGAAAAGCTTGGAGCAAAATTCCGGGTTGGAATTGGAAAAATACGAAAGATAGAGGATTTGAATTCTTCTTATCAGGAAGCTTTTCGTGCACTGAATGACCGGATCAGCCGGGTAATTCATGCGGAGGATCTGCGCCTTAGAGGAACTTACGAAGAGGAGTCATTTCCGGGAGAGACAGAGAAAAAGCTGTTTAAGTGTCTGCTTAACGGTGATATGAATGGGATGGTGCAGGAAGCAAATCAGATCTTTGACTGGATGGTTCAGTGTCATGCACAGGAGAAAGATAATATTCGTCTGAAGGTTTTGGAATATATTGTATGGGGAGAGAGGGAGGCCTTTCATATAGGTTCTCTTGATTATGGCTTCAGTTCCCGCAGGGATTATATGAGAACTGTTATGTCCATGGAAGATTATGAGGATATCAGGACATGGTTTTTGGAAAAAATGATGCAGGTCTGCCGCAGTGTCCAGAATCATAATGAGGAGCGTTCGGAATCTCTGGTGGAGAAAGCAATGGTTTACATACAGGAAAATTACAGTAAAGAAATTTCGCTGGATGATGTATCACGGGAAGTGAATATCAGTCCCTATTATTTTAGCAAGATGTTCAAGGAAGAAGCCGGGGAAAACTTTATCGAGTATCTTACCAGAATTCGGATTGAGCGGGCGAAAGAATTAATGAGAAACCAGGAGATGAGTATAAAAGAAATTGGTATTTTGAGCGGCTATGGCGACCCTAATTATTTCAGCAGGATTTTTAAGAAACAGACAGGAGAGACACCCCGGGAATACAGGGAGAGGAATTATTGATGAAAGAACAAAAGCGATTAACAGGAATCCTTTTATTTGTGATAATTTGCCTGATGTGTTTTGGATGCGGCAAAAAGAAAGCAGAAGAAGAAACTCCGGTAAAGCAGGAAGAAAAAATGCAGATTGGGTTAAGTTTTGACTCTTTCGTTATAGAGCGCTGGACGAGGGACAGGGATATGTTTGTTTCTACGGCCCAAAGTCTGGGGGCAGAGGTAAATGTGCAGGTAGCCGGAGGCGATGTTAAAGAGCAGATTTCTCAGATAGAATATTTTATAAAAAAGAAGATGGATGCCATTGCTATTATTGCAATTGACGGCGAAGCACTTACTGAGGTGGTAAAAAAAGCCCAGGATGCGGGTATCAAGATTATCTGTTATGACCGCCTGATACAAAATGCGGGGGCAGACCTGTATATCTCTTTTGACAATGAGATGGTGGGCGAGCTGATGGGCCGGACGCTGGTGCAGGAGTGTCCTGAGGGCGGAAATATTTTTATGATCAACGGTTCGCCCAGTGATCATAATGTAAAGCAGGTAGACGAAGGATTCATGCGGGCAATTGAGGGCAGCGGACTGAAAGTGGTATATACAAACTTCTGTGAAAACTGGCTTGCAGAGCTGGCATTTGATAAGATGAATGAAGGGCTGGGACAGACGAAAGATATAGTTGGAATCATGTGCGGGAATGATGATCTGGCCAGTCAGGCGATCCGGTCACTTTCTGAAAATCGCATGGCGGGAAAAGTGGCGGTGGTGGCACAGGATGCGGATCTTTCTGCCTGTCAGAGAATCGTGGAGGGAACCCAGACCATGACAGTGTATAAATCAGTGGAGGAGCTGGCCCAAAAAGCTGCCGAGTTGTCAGTTGCTCTTGTTAAAGGAGAAGAATTACCTCAGACTGCAGATGAATATCGTACAATTTATGACGGTACGTATACTGTTCCATGTTATTTTATTAATCCGGTGGCAGTGACAGCAGAAAATCTCGATGAGGTGATTATCAAAAGTGGGTTTCATCAGGCAGAAGATGTGTATCTGAATATTAAGTAAATGTTGCGAAAACATAGAAAATGATTTAAGATAATAACAATTGACACTTTGTTTTTCAGAAAGAAAGCGGAGGGAAGGTATGATTTCAGGACAGGTAATACAGACATCGATTGATGAACTGAGGGCAATTACAAGAATTGATTTATGTGTGACAGATTTGGAGGGAAATGTAGTAGCATCTACGATGGGAGAAGAAGAGGTCCAGAAGGATGCAGTGTATTTCTTTGTGAATTCGGCAGCAGACAGTCAGGTTGTACAGGGATATCACTTTTTTAAAATCTTATATGAGGGAGCAGTGACGTATATCCTGATTGCAAGAGGCAATGGGGAAGATGCCTATATGATCGGAAAAATAGGCGTGAGCCAGATACAGAATCTGATGATTGCCTATAAAGAGAGGTTTGATAAAAATAATTTTATCCAGAATCTTCTGCTGGATAATCTGCTTTTGGTGGATATATACAATCGTGCCAAAAAGCTCCATATTGCCATAGAGGCAAAACGAGTGGTATATCTGATAGAGACGAAACAGGAGAAAGATGCCGGTGCACTGGAGCTGGTAAAGACTCTGTTCAGCAATACAAGGGATTATATCACAGAGGTAGACGAAAAGAATATTATTCTTGTGAAAGAACTGGATGAAAATGAGGGGTACGAGCAGGCAGAAGAAGTTGCCAAAATGCTTCTGGATATGCTTAACAGTGAAGCTATGTCCCAGGTGAGAGTTGCCTACGGCACGATCATTAATGAAATACGGGCTATTTCAAAATCCTATAAAGAGGCAAAAATGGCCCTTGATGTAGGAAAGATTTTTTATGAAGAAAAGAATATCATATCATATAATATGCTGGGTATCGGACGTCTGATCTATCAGTTGCCGCTGCCTTTATGCGAAATGTTTATAAATGAAGTGTTCGGTGGACAGCAGCTGCCGGATACACTGGATGAGGAAACTTTAAATACCATTAATAAGTTTTTTGAGAACAGTCTGAACGTTTCCGAGACATCCAGACAGCTTTATATTCACCGGAACACCCTTGTGTATCGTCTGGAAAAGCTGCAAAAGAGTACCGGACTGGATGTGCGTGTATTTGAGGATGCATTGACATTCCGCATTGCACTTATGGTTTCTAATTATATGAAATATATGAAACGAGAGGAGTTTTAATGATGAAATTGTATGACGGAGGTGCCTGGCTGGTTAACGGCACTGAAATCGTGGAGGATGCAGGCTGTGCAGCAGAAAAAATTTCTGCTATGACCGGAAATGCTCCCACAAAAGAAGAAGCAGCAAAAAATACGATTGCCTATGGTATTTTGAGAGATCATAACACTTCAGGCAATATGGACAAACTGAAAATCAAATTTGACAAACTTACATCCCATGATATTACTTTTGTGGGAATCATTCAGACAGCCAGAGCATCAGGACTGGAAAAATTTCCGGTACCTTACGTGCTGACTAACTGCCATAACAGTCTTTGTGCGGTGGGTGGCACGATCAATGAAGATGACCACATGTTTGGTCTGACATGTGCAAAGAAGTACGGCGGTGTTTATGTACCCCCTCATCAGGCCGTTATCCATCAGTTTGCAAGAGAAATGCTCTCCGGCGGCGGAAAAATGATTTTAGGCTCTGATTCCCATACACGTTACGGCGCTCTTGGTACCATGGCTATGGGAGAAGGCGGGCCGGAGCTGGTAAAACAGCTGTTGTCCAAAACTTATGATATTAACATGCCGAAAGTAGTCGGTGTGTATCTGACAGGTAAGCCGGAAAAAGGTGTAGGTCCTCAGGATGTGGCGCTTGCTGTCATAGGAGCAGTATTTGGAAACGGCTATGTGAATAATAAGGTTATGGAGTTTGTTGGACCGGGTGTTGAGAATTTGAGTGCAGATTTCCGTATCGGCATTGATGTAATGACTACCGAGACCACATGTCTTTCTTCTATCTGGAAAACAGACGATAAAATTAAAGAATTTTATGAGATTCATGGAAGAGCCGAAGATTATAAAGAATTAAATCCGGGAAATATCGCCTACTATGATGGAATGATTGAACTGGATCTGTCTGAAGTGAAGCCGATGATCGCCATGCCGTTCCATCCAAGCAATACGTACACTATCGAAGAGGTGAACGCAAATCTGGATGATATCCTCGCAGATGTGGAAAAACGTGCTCTGGTAAGTCTTGACGGAGCGGTAGATTATACTCTTCGCAATAAAGTGCGGGGTGGCAGACTCTATGTGGATCAGGGAATTATTGCAGGCTGTGCAGGCGGCGGATTTGAGAATATCTGTGCGGCAGCAGATATTCTCAAAGATGCTTATATTGGTGCAGATGAATTTACTTTAAGTATTTATCCGGCAAGTACACCGATTTATATGGAACTGGCAAAGAATGGCCGTCTGGCAGATTTGATCAGGACGGGTGCTATTGTGAAAACAGCCTTTTGCGGTCCCTGCTTTGGTGCGGGTGACACACCGGCAAATAATGCCTTTTCTATCCGACATTCTACCAGAAATTTCCCTAACCGTGAGGGAAGCAAGCTGCAGAGCGGCCAGATTGCATCTGTTGCTCTTATGGATGCCCGTTCTATTGCGGCAACAGCGGCGAACAAGGGCTATCTGACGGCAGCGACGGATGTAGACGCAAACTTTACCAATCCGAAATATTTCTTTGACAGCAGTATTTATGCAAATCGTGTATTTGACAGTAAGGGTGTGGCTGATCCGGATCAGGAAATTCAGTTTGGCCCGAATATTAAAGACTGGCCTGCAATGCCCGAGCTGACGAAACACCTGATTCTGAAGGTGGTATCTGAGATTCATGATCCGGTAACGACAACGGATGAATTGATTCCGTCAGGTGAGACGTCTTCCTACCGTTCTAATCCTCTGGGACTGGCAGAGTTTACCCTCTCCAGAAAAGACCCGGCTTATGTGGGACGGGCTAAAGAAGTACAGAAAGCAGAAAAAGCGAGAGAAGCCGGAGAATGCATGGGAGAAGCTCTTCCGGAACTGCGACCGGTTATGCACAAAGTAAAAGAACTTTATCCGGATGCCGGAAAAGATACAACGGGTGTAGGAAGCACCATCTTTGCGGTGAAACCGGGGGATGGTTCTGCCAGGGAACAGGCTGCATCCTGTCAGAAAGTATTGGGCGGCTGGGCTAATATTGCCAATGGTTATGCCACAAAGCGGTATCGTTCCAATCTGATCAACTGGGGTATGCTGCCCTTCCTGATTGACGAAGGAGAGCTGCCGTTTAAGAATGGGGATTACCTGTTTGTGCCGGATATCCGGGAGGCAGTTGAGAAAAAAGCCACAGAGATCAAAGCATATGTGGTGAATGAAAATGATATGAAAGAGTTTACTCTGAAGATGGGTGAACTGACAGATGATGAGAGGACTATTATTCTGGATGGTTGTCTGATTAATTATTACAGAAACCGGTAAAAAAGGCCGGCGGGGTTGGGTATTATTAAAATAAGCTGAGATTTTGTGTCTCAGCTTATTTTTATTTTAATAATCCTGCGGCAAATGTATTGCAGTCAGTTCTTTGATTTTTCCTGTATCAGCCACAAAACCTGTCACATCAAAACTGTGGTTTAAGGTTTCCAGCAGTTCGGACAGGTTTTCTTCAAGCTCCCGTTTTTCTTTTGAGGATTCCTCCTGTTTCCAATAGGGCAGCAGGAAAAAAAGATGGTTTGACATAACAGGACCAATAATAGCCAGCGGGAATATGTCTTTTATGACGGCGCGCAGCTGCATATAATTTTTCTGCATACGGACAGAAGAACCCACCAGATTTTGGAAAAGATTTTCCGAAAAAAAGGCAGTGGCTCCCGGGTCAGGAAAATCATCGGGAAGCTCACCGAAAGTGAGCCGTATTATGCGGCCGCAGCCCTGAGGAAAATCAATGATTTGCTTATAGCGTTCCAGAGCATCATTTTCCTGATTTTTGAAAAAGAACTGACTGATAAATCCATGCTCCAGCACAGGTATTACCATATCAAATTTCTGCTGTATCTGCTGACTTTGTTCCTGGCGGTGCCGGTTGCCGGATACAATTTCTATTGCCCGGTCAAGGGCAGGAAGTACTTTCCTGCGGAACAGAGGTTTAATAAGATGTGCCTGGATACCTAAAAAATCTGATTCTGCCCGGTAAGCTGCCCGATCGTAGGTAGACACCGTAATAAATACACATTTTAAGTGAAAAGAACGGATTTCTTTTACCACATCAAATCCGTGCATGCCCGGCATTTCTACATTGATAACAGCGATATCCGGAAGGAATTTGCGGGCCAGGATACGTGTATAGCGTGCAGTGGAGGCCTGTCGGATATCACAGTTTTCACCATATTTGTTATAGATCATATTTCGGAGAGATTCCAGAACTACTCCTTCATTATCAGCAAGAAGTATTTTAAACATATGCGCTCCCTTTGTCAGATCTGGTTTGGATACAGAAAACGCTCACGTATCATATAGATTCCGCCCAGCAAAATGGAAGTGTCCTGAAGGGCAGAGGGGACCAGATGACAATATTGTTTCATAGTATTGTGAAGTTCCGCCATGATATCCTCACAAAGAGAAGGATGGTACATGTTCAGGGAACTGTTCAATACAATAATATCAGGATTGAAAGTATTAAGCAAATTATTAATTCCAATTGCCATATATTTTATAAAACGTCGTACAGCCTGTAATGCCCTGGGGTTTTCCTGCCGGTAGAGTTCACCAAAGGTTCGGACATCCACAGGAAAGCCCAGTTCCCGGGACAGATCAGAAAAAAGAGCGCGTTCGGAGGCATACTGTTCAAGGCAGCCCAGGTTTCCGCAGGGACAGGGGCGGCCGTCTATTTCAATAATTGTGTGGCCGAATTCTCCGGCATAGCCGTTTTTACCTTTTACCAATTGATTTCTCATAATGATGCCGATACCGATACCGGAATGGACGCTGATATAGATCATTTCGTTGGTGTTATGACAATGGGCCCATTCTCCAAGAACGGACAGATTTGCCTCATTTTCCATTACAACAGGAACTTTATATTTTTCCTCCAGTATGGAGACAAAGTCAATATCTTTATAAGAAGAATAGGGAAGAAAAATAATTTTGTTGTGATGGACCACACCGTGAATGCCAAGAGAGATTCCCAGAAGGCCGTAACGGCTGTCCGGAAGAGAACAGATGGCGTTGTCAATATATTGGGTCAGATATGACACGAGATCTTCCCCCGAAGAAGGAAGGGAAAACTGTGTGAGATGACAGTTTTCTCCCATGATATTTGCTGTCATCAGGTTAATGGAATTGTCTCCCAGATCAATGGCAATAACATATCCACAGTTTTTATTGAGCTGCAGCAGAATCGGTTTGCGGCCTTTTTTTGTATCATCACTTCCCGTTTCAAGAATAATATCCCGGTCCAGAAGTACCTGCACGATGGCGGAAACAGTGGCTTTGGTAAGTCCAAGTTTTGTGGCGATGGAAGCACGGGAAATAGCACCATTTACAATGATGGTGCGGATAACAGATTGTGTGTTGATATCTCGGATCAATTCGTGGCTTCCTGTCAGCATAATACCCTCCGGTTATAAATATTGATGATGTTGGGGTCAAAAGATGTCTTACGGATTGTTTCGTGCTTCGCACCCCCGCAATCCTGCCAAATATTTAAACATATATTGAAAAAGCTCTTGCAAAATATCTATATTCGAGTTATGATAAGTATACCACAATTAGTTTAGTAAGTAAACTAATTATTAAAAAAGGTTAAGGAGGGTAAAGACATGCAGATTAAAAGCATTACAGACAGTGCATTTAAAAAGTACGGGCGTGTGCTGAAGATGGAAGTACCGGATCTGCTGAAGAGACTGGCAGAGACTCCGGTTACAGATGGCGTGGAATATGTGGCATCTGCTCCGGAGCTGGAAGCGTGTGCAGAGCATGATGCTATTGCAAATAGTATTTATGGTGGAATGCCGATTCAGATCGGATATTGCAACGGCACAAACCATACTTTGAATGCTGTAGAATATCATCGTGATTCAGAAATTGACATCGCACTTGACGGAGCAATTCTTCTGATCGGTTCTCAGCAGGATGTAGAGGATGATTTCACTTACGATACAGGTAAGATGGAAGCATTCCATGCACCGGCAGGAGCTGTGGTAGAACTTTATGCCACCACACTCCATTATGCACCGATCAACGCAGAAGGAAAAGAAAACTTCCGTGTGGTAATCGTGCTTCCGAAAGGAACAAATACGCAGCCGCCTGTGCTTTCCGGAACATTCCCGGAGGATAAATTGATGACAGCGAGAAACAAATGGCTGATCGCCCATGAGGAAGCCGGAATTGAAGGTGCATTCAACGGCTTGAAGGGTGAGAATATTACGATCCAGTAAATAAAAAGGGTTTTCCAAAAAAATTTTAGGAGGGTATTTAAAAATGATGAACACACCAGAAATCAAAGTCGGAATTGTTGCGGTAAGCCGTGACTGTTTCCCGGAGTCTCTGTCCGTTAACAGAAGAAAAGCACTTGTTGAAGCTTACAGCAAAAAATATGATGCGAAAAACATCTATGAATGTCCGATCTGTATCGTAGAGAGTGAGATCCATATGGTTCAGGCTCTGGAAGATATCAAAGCAGCAGGATGTAATGCACTTGTTGTTTACCTTGGCAATTTCGGACCGGAAATTTCTGAATCTCTGCTGGCTAAACATTTTGACGGCCCGAAGATGATCATCGCAGCAGAAGAAGAATCTCAGGATGATCTGGTTGGCGGCCGTGGAGATGCTTACTGTGGTATGCTGAATGCAAGCTACAATCTGCAGCTGAGAAATGTAACAGGTTACTATATTCCGGAATATCCGGTGGGCGATGCAGAGGACTGTGCAGATATGATCGAAGAATTCCTTCCGATCGCAAAAGCATATGTTGCCGTTCATGATCTTAAGATCATCAGCTTTGGCCCGCGTCCTATGAACTTCCTGGCTTGCAACGCACCGATCAAACAGCTGTATAACCTGGGCGTTGAGATCGAAGAGAACTCTGAACTTGATCTGTTTGAAGCATTCAAGAACCATGCAGATGACCCGCGTATTCCGGAAGTTGTTGCTGATATGGAAAAAGAACTTGGCGAAGGCAATATGAAACCGGAAGTTCTTCCGAAACTGGCTCAGTATGAGATTACTCTGCTTGACTGGATCGAAGCACACAAAGGATACAGAAAATATGTTGCTCTTACAACAAAATGCTGGCCGGCATTCCAGACACAGTTCGGATTTGTTCCGTGTTATGTGAACAGCCGCCTGACAGGCCGCGGAATTCCGGTATCCTGCGAAGTAGATATTTATGGAACACTTTCCGAGTTCATCGGAACGGTTGTAAGTAACGATATCGTAACACTTCTTGATATCAACAACTCTGTACCGAAGGATATGTACAAAGAATCTATCGAAGGCAAATATAACTATACACACAAAGATACATTCATGGGATTCCATTGCGGAAATACATGCTCTAAGAAACTGTCTGCATGTACTATGAAGTATCAGATGATCATGGCAAGAAATCTTCCGGAAGAAGTTACACAGGGAACTCTGGAAGGTGACATCGTACCGGGTGACATCACATTCTATCGTCTGCAGAGCACAGCTGACAACAAGCTTCGTGCATATATCGCTCATGGTGAAGTTCTTCCGGTTGCAACACGCAGCTTTGGCGGCATCGGTGTATTCGCTATTCCGGAAATGGGAAGATTCTACCGTCATGTGCTGATCGAGGGCGGATATCCGCATCACGGAGCAGTTGCATTCGGACATCATGGAAAAGCTCTCTTTGAAGTATTCAAGATCCTGGGTGTTGATGTAAATGAAATCGGATACAATCAGCCGGCAGGCGTAAGATACCCGACAGAGAATCCGTGGGGCTAAGAAATAGAGTTATAGAATGATTGAGGACCATACCTCATCCTGTGTCTGAACGAGGGACTGGATTCGTTTTCTATCTGTTTGCAGTCCTTTGTTCAGAACAGGATAGGCTGGTCCCATTTCATTATTAATAAAAATATTCATCCCGTAGGATGAACAGATTACACATGGCAAAAAGAAAAGGAGTAGGCTATGTTATATATTGGCGTTGACCTTGGTACGTCAGCAGTAAAACTTCTGCTGATGAATACTGATGGAAAAATTGAAAATGTAGTTTCTAAGGAATACCCGCTGTATTTCCCGCATCCGGGCTGGTCTGAACAGAAGCCGGAAGACTGGTGGGGTGCGGTAATGGAAGGATTGAAGGAACTGACAGCAGAATGTGATAAATCACAGATTGCAGGTATCAGCTTTGGAGGCCAGATGCATGGGCTGGTGGCACTGGATGAGAATGATGATGTTATCCGTCCGGCAATTCTGTGGAATGATGGACGTACTCAGAAACAGACGGATTATCTGAATAATGTGATCGGAAAAGATAAGCTGTCTGAGCATACCGCAAACATTGCGTTTGCAGGATTTACTGCTCCAAAGATTCTCTGGATGAAAGAGGAGGAGCCGGAAAATTTCGCAAAGATTAAAATGATTATGCTGCCGAAAGATTATATTGCATTTAAACTCTCGGGTGTTTATTGCACAGATGTATCTGATGCTTCCGGTATGCTGATCTTTGATGTAAAGAACAAATGCTGGTCCAGGGAAATGCTGGAAATCTGCGGTATCACAGAAGCACAGGTTCCGAAGATTTTTGAAAGTTATGAAGCAGTGGGAACGATTCTTCCGGAGCTTGCAAAAGAACTGGGATTCCCGGAAAGCGTAAAAATTGTTGCCGGCGCCGGTGACAATGCGGCAGCAGCAGTTGGTACAGGAACTGTTGGCGATGGTATGTGCAATATTTCTCTGGGAACAAGCGGAACGATTTTTGTATCAAGCAGAAGCTTTGGAGTGGATGAAAATAATGCTCTTCATTCTTTCGCGCATGCAGACGGACATTATCATCTGATGGGTTGTATGCTTTCTGCAGCATCCTGTAATAAGTGGTGGATGGATGAAGTTATCGGAACAAAGGATTATGCTGCTGAGCAGGCAAAGATTGAAAAGCTTGGTGAGAATCATGTATTCTTCCTGCCGTATCTGATGGGAGAACGATCTCCTCACAATAATCCGAATGCCAGGGGAACTTTCATTGGAATGACCATGGATACCACAAGAGCAGATATGACACAGGCCGTACTGGAAGGTGTTGCATTTGCTATCCGTGATTCTTTTGAAGTTGCGAAATCTCTTGGCATCAATATCGAGAGAACAAAGATCTGCGGCGGCGGTGCAAAGAGCCCGCTGTGGAAAAAGATTATCGCAAATGTGCTGGGCATCAAAGTAGATGTTATCGAGAGTGAAGAGGGACCGGGATATGGCGGAGCAATGCTGGCGGCAGTAGCCTGCGGTGAGTACGCATCCGTGGAAGAAGCGGCGGCAAAACTTGTAAAAGTAATTGATACAGTGGAGCCGGATCCGGAACTGGTAGAAAAATACAATGATCGTTATGCAAAATTTGCAAAGATTTATCCGACAGTGAAGACATTGTTTGACGATGTGACAATTTAAGACAGGCTTGTACAGAGCAGGGGACGTTGTGAAGACGCCCCTGTTTTTAAGAAGATAAAAACTAGCATTTTTCCACAACAAAAAAATGCTAGTTTTTATTTTTATGAGTAAAATTACTTAAAAATGTACAGGCGTTTGCAAATTTATCCAGTAAAAGATGTGTTATATTGATATCACCGAGAACGGAAAATTTTTAAATGGAGGAAACAAACAATGAAAAAAAGAATTCTTGCTATGACAGCTGTTGCAGCTATCAGTGCTCTTGCACTTGGCGCAATGGCAAACGCTGAAGGCGAAACAATCGGTGTAGCAATGCCGACACAGGATCTTCAGAGATGGAACCAGGACGGCGAAAACATGAAAGCTCAGCTGGAAGAAAAAGGTTATGTAGTAGACCTTCAGTATGCTGGAAATGATGTTGCTACTCAGGTTTCCCAGATTGAAAACATGATCGCTAACGGTGACCAGCTTCTGGTTATCGCTTCTATCGAAGGTGATTCTCTCGGAACAGTTCTGGCACAGGCTAAAGAAGCTGAAATTCCGGTTATCGCTTATGACCGTCTGATCATGAACACAGATGCAGTTTCTTATTATGCAACATTTGATAACTACCTGGTTGGTAAAACACAGGGTCAGTTTATCGTAGACGCTCTGGATCTGGAAAACGCTGATGGCCCGTTCAATCTTGAAATGGTTACCGGTGACCCGGGTGATAACAACGTTAACTTCTTCTTCGGCGGTGCTATGGAAGTTCTTCAGCCGTACATCGATGCGGGCAAACTGGTTGTTCCGTCCGGACAGATGACAAAAGACGAAGTTGCTACAGCTGGTTGGGCAACAGACGCTGCACAGTCAAGATTTGAGAATATCCTGTCTTCTAACTATGCAGATGGCACAACTCTTCATGCAGTACTTGCTTCTAATGACTCTACAGCACTTGGTGTAGCAAACGCTCTGGCAGCTAACTACACAGGTGAATACCCGATCATCACTGGTCAGGACTGTGATATCGCTAACATGCCGAACATCATTGACGGCAAACAGGCTATGTCCGTATTCAAAGATACACGTACTCTGGCAACAAAGGTTGTTGAAATGGTTGACGCTATCATGACAGGCGCAGAAGCTCCGGTTAACGATACAGAAACATATGACAACGGTACAGGCGTTATCCCGTCTTACCTTTGCGAGCCGGTAGCAGTTACAATTGATAACTACAAAGAAATGCTTGTTGATTCTGGATACTACACAGAGGATCAGCTTCAGTAATATCTGAGAAAGTATAGATTCTTTGAAATAAATACAGGCGGGCCCTGAAACGCCCGCCTGTTATTCATGATAAGAGCGCATAATCTGTTGTATATTAAGTTTGGAGGGAGCAATTTTGGCAAAGATACTGTTGGAAATGAAAAATATCACCAAAACATTCCCCGGCGTGAAAGCACTTGATAATGTAAATTTGAAAGTGGAAGCAGGCGAAATCCATGCTCTGGTTGGTGAAAACGGAGCAGGAAAATCCACACTGATGAATGTATTGTCCGGCGTATATCCGTACGGAACATATGAGGGCGATATCATTTATGATGGCGAAGTATGTAAGTTCAGCGACATCAAGCACAGTGAGGAAAAGGGAATTGTAATTATCCATCAGGAACTGGCACTGATTCCGTATATGAGTATCGGTGAAAACATGTTCCTCGGAAATGAGCGCGGAAAGAAAGCTGCCATCGACTGGGATGAAACCTATGGACTGGCAGAAAAATATATGAAACAGGTAGGACTGACAGAGTCCTCCCATACTTTGATTAAGGATATCGGTACCGGTAAACAGCAGTTGGTAGAAATTGCGAAAGCCCTGGCAAAAAATGCGAAACTGCTGATTCTGGATGAGCCGACATCTTCTCTGAATGAATCTGATTCTAAAGCGCTTCTTGACTTAATGTTGAAGTTTAAGAGCGAAGGAATGACCTGCATTATTATTACACATAAACTGAATGAGGTTTCTTATGTTGCAGATAAGATCACGGTTATCCGGGACGGTTCTACAATTGAGACCCTCACAAAAGGCGTGGATGAATTTACGGAGGACCGTATTATCAAGGGAATGGTTGGACGTGAGATTGCAGACCGTTTCCCGAAACGTCATAATGTGAAAGTCGGTGATGTAAGCATGGAAGTGAAAAACTGGACTGTTTACCATCCAATTTACAGTGAACGTAAAGTAGTTGATAATGTTTCAATTGAGATACATAAAGGTGAAGTAGTGGGCATTTCCGGTCTTATGGGTGCAGGCCGTACAGAGCTGGCAAAGAGTATTTTCGGAAAGAGTTATGGAAGTAATATCTCCGGTACATTAAAATTGAATGGTCAGGAAGTAAACCTGAAAAATGCCCGTGATGCGATTCATCATAAACTGGCTTATGTTACAGAGGACCGTAAAGGTGACGGATTGATCTTGAGCAACGCGATTAAGACAAATACAACATTGGCAAACCTGGAAGGTGTCAGTGAGGGTATTGTGATCGATAAGGATAAAGAGTATGCGGTTGCAGTGGAATATAAGGAAAAGCTGAAGACCAAATGTCCGACTGTTGAACAGAATGTAGGAAACTTAAGCGGTGGTAATCAGCAGAAAGTTCTGCTGGCAAAATGGATGTTTGCTGACCCGGATATTCTGATCCTGGATGAGCCGACCAGGGGAATTGACGTTGGTGCAAAATACGAGATTTACTGTATCATCAATGATTTGGTAGCAATGGGAAAATCAGTTATCATGATTTCTTCCGAGCTTCCGGAAGTATTGGGAATGTCAGACAGAATTTATGTCATGAATGAAGGCAAGATCGCCGGAGAACTGACGCAGGCAGAAGCTACGCAGGAAAAGATTATGGCATGCATTCTGAACTCAAGTAAAGGAGAGTAGGCAATGGATAGCGCAAAAGTAAAAGTTTTTATACAAAAGTATACGATGATTATTGTTCTGGTTTTGGTAACCTTATTCTTTACATGGGGAACCAAAGGAAAAATTCTGCTTCCGCAGAATATCACAAACCTGATTTCACAGAATGCTTACGTGTTTGTTCTTTCAACCGGTATGCTGCTGTGTATCTTAACGGGTGGTAACATCGACCTTTCCGTAGGTTCGGTTGTATGTTTCGTAGGTGCTGTAGGCGGTGTCATGATGGAAAACATGGGCCTGCCGATTATCGTGGCAGTAATTCTGATGCTGCTTCTGGGTGCTGTGATCGGTGCATGGCAGGCATTTTGGATTGCGTTCCTGCGTATTCCTCCCTTCATTACTACACTGTCCGGCATGCTGGTTTTCAGAGGTCTTTCCAACGTAGTACTCGGCGGTAAGACTCTTCCGATTAAATCAGAGACATTTGCCGTATTGTTCGGCGGCGGCGCAAACTGTTACGTTCCGGATTTTCTTGGCGGCGGTGAAGGCTTGAACCGTGTGGCAATGGCAGTAGGTATTATTGCATGTGTGATTTACATAGCTGTAACAATCCGCGGACATATGAACCGTGTGAAAAAAGGTTATGAAACAGGAAATGTTGCTGCAATGTATACAAAAATGATCATTCTCTGTGCAGCAATCATGTTTATTACTGTAAAACTGGCTCAGCACAAAGGTATTCCTACATCTCTGGTATGGGTTATGATCGTTGTACTGGTTTATGGTTATCTGACAAGTAAAACTACTATTGGCCGTTACTTCTATGCAGTAGGCGGTAATGAAAAAGCAACGAAACTGTCCGGTATTAATACTGATATGGTTTACTTTATCGCTTATACAAATATGGGATTTTTGGCAGCTCTGGCAGGTATGCTGACTATCGCACGTATGACGAGTGCACAGCCTACATACGGTCAGAACTATGAGATGGATGCAATCGGATCCTGCTTTATCGGCGGTGCTTCCGCATACGGCGGAATCGGTACAGTTCCGGGCGTTATCGTTGGTGCGCTTCTGATGGGTATTATCAACCAGGGTATGTCCATCATGGGAACAGACCAGAATATGCAGAAGGTTGTTAAAGGTCTGGTACTTCTTGCAGCCGTAATCTTCGATGTTGTTTCTAAGAAGAAAAACAGCTAGGTGATTATAAAAATTCCAGGGGGCGGCATTTTTAAATGCCGTCCCTGTTTTTTGGCTATAATTGGAAATTTCCCGTACTTGACAATCGCAATGGGATAAAATAGGATATAGATAACAACAGACGTTATGTTTTTTACAGGGGGTTGAAGATGAAAAGTAAATCACTGTTTTTATTGTCAGCACTGACATTTTCCATGGTGTTTTCCTGGACAGCATCTGCAGAGGATGTACAGGTGGAAGATATATTTGAAGTGGAGGAGAGTACGGGCGGCTGGCAGCAGGCATATCTGGATGCCATTGAGAGCGTAAATGGTTCCGGAGTATACGGGGATTTTTCATATGCGCTGATTTATGTGGATGGTGACAGTATCCCGGAATTGCTGTGTAATACGGGTATAGAAGCCGGAGGCTGTCAGGTGTATACATGGCATGATGGAGTTCTGGATCAGCTGCAGACATCACGGCTGGGATACACGTATATTGAATCTGCCAATCTGTTCAACAATACGGGCGGCCATATGGGATATTATTTTGATAATATTTATGCGATTGAAGACGGTATGTGGGTTGAAGTTGCTGCAGGTTATTATGTTGAGGAGAATGGAACGAGTTCCTATACGTGGGAAAATGAAAGTGTCACAGAGGAAGAGTATAATATGATGCTGAACGAAGCATATGATACGAATCTGGCACAGACTGCAGAATACTATTATACATACGATGAAATTCGTTCTATCTTACTGACAGGCGAGGAATCATCAGCCGGGCATCACTATGAGGTGGTCCGCAAAGATGTAACCTGGTCAGAGGCACAGGAAGAATGTGAGGCAAAGGGAGGTCATCTTGCTGTGCTTACTTCTCAGGAGGAATTTAATTATGTGTCTGATCTGATTAAAGAGGCCGGGTGTCAGGGCTGTTCCATCTGGGTGGGAGGTTCCAGTAAATATTCCACACAGTTCGGATATTACTGGATTGCGCCCGAGGGTGAATATAATATGATTAATTCCAGTTTTCTGCCTTTCTGGTTGGATGGTGAGCCAAGTTATACCGGGCTGACAGAAAGCGGAGCGGAAGTGGAAGAAGACAGCGTGGCGATGCTTTATATAAAAAGCGAAGACCGGTTCTATCTGAATGATGCACCGGATGATATTTTACGGGCGGCGCCTTCTTATGCGGGAATTATCGCTTACGTCTGTGAATACGAATAAAAGATATGCACGGGAGATTTTCCCGTGCACTTTTTTTTGAACAGGAAATAATATTCCCTATACAATCGTTTTAAATTTCTCAACCAGTTCATCACGGTCGGCATCTGAAAGTTTTCCCGGTTTCCAGCCGATGCCCAGTTTATCTTTTGCATATCGGGGAATTACATGGATATGGAAGTGAAATACAGTCTGGCCGGCTGCTTCATGGTTATTCTGAACCAGGTTAATTCCGTCACATTCAAGTACCTTTTCCAGTTTTGCGGCCATTTTTTTCGCGAGAACAAAGGCTTTTGCAGTCAGTTCCTCCGGCATGGCCATGATATCGGCATAGTGCTGCCTTGGCAGGATGAGCATATGTCCTTTTGCGGCTGGAGAAACATCAAGAATTACTTTGAAATCATCATCCTCATAAAGTGTTGCAGATGGGATTTCCCCATTGGCAATTTTACAAAAAATACAATTATCTGTCATAATCTGTACTCCTTTCACGTATTTATATAATATCAGAATAATTATTTACATCTTAGAATTTTTGAACGGTACTGTCAATAAAAAGGAGGAAAACTTATGCAAAAAGTTATCAGGGACAAGTCCCGATTTTTGCTTTCGGCAGTTACACATGAAATGCGAAATCCGCTGACACTGATCCAGAGCTATCTTCAGCTGGTAGAGGGACAGTATCCTCAGATCCGGAACAGTTCTTATTGGGAAATTGTAAAAGATGAACTGTGCCATTTAAATCACATTCTGAATGATTTTTCCCTTTATCAAAATGGTATTCACACCAGCATGGAACCAACACCCATGTCAGACTGGCTCAGGGCCTACATAAGGACCATCAGCCCTGTATTCAATAATTTTGCAGAGATTGATTTTTTACAGGAGATTTCTGATGACCTTCCCATACTATCTATTGACAGTGATAAAATGCGGCAGCTGCTGGACAACCTGATACGAAATTCTCTGGAAGCAATCGAGCAGAAGCGGCAGGGAATGCGGGAAGGGGCTGCTGCTCAGGATATGGATACGCAGAATACAATGTTGCAGGACACAGTAACGAAGGATATGCAGCCTGAAAAACATCAATCTGAAAAGGAAATCCGGCAGGCGGACAGTGTTAAGGTATCCGCCTATATGAAAGGCAGTTTTTTGCATATTGATGTGACGGACACAGGATGCGGTGTAGATTTGGAAAAAAGTTCATCTGTGTTTGAGCCTTTTGCATCAGGAAAAGAGAATGGAACCGGGCTTGGGCTTCCAATCTGCCGGCGCATTGCACAGGCTCACGGCGGGACAGTCAGACTTTCCTGCGGCTGTTGGGGAAAGACACAATTCCAAGTATCGCTGCCAGCAGAAAGCCGCATATGAATCCGCCCAGATGGGCAAAATTGTCTGTGCCGGTTTCCCAGAATCCCTGTATGAGAGAAAGTACGGCCATGGCATACAGACCCTTACCATCGATGTCTGTGGTTTTTCCTTTATTTACAATGACAATCCAGACCAATGCGCCAATAACGGCAAAGATTCCTCCGGAAGCCCCTGCTGAGACGGCATAATCACCGCTGGAAGCCGCTATAAACAGGGAAAGAAGATTTCCTGCCACACCGCCTCCTAAATAGATTAAAAGGTATCTGACCGGTCCCATTCTGGTCTCAAGCATGTCTCCGGCAAAGAGGAGCAAAAGCATGTTAAACAGAAGATGTTCTGCACCAAAGTGCAGGAACATGCAAGTGATCAGGCGATAATATTCTCCACGCTCAAAAATATCCGGAGGATACATCGCGCCATGATCCCGCATAAAAAATACATCCATAGGATCACCGCCGGTGAGTATTATGGCGAAAAATATGGTTATGTTTAAAATTACCATTACAAGATTCGCTCTTTTTCGATGTTTTAAGAATGTGAGCAGTTCATTTCTCATAGATTTTGGAACCTTTCCCTGATTTTTCACTTGTATATTTCAATTTTATGTATTAGAATGTAGGCATAAAGCAATAAAATAATTTTTAAGGAGGGTACTTATTATGGCATACGTAATTTCTGATGAATGTGTAGCTTGCGGAACATGTGCAGATGCATGTCCGGCTGGTGCTATCAGCGAAGGCGATGGCAAATATGTTATCGATGCTGATCAGTGTCTGGATTGCGGAACATGCGAAGGCGAATGTCCGACAGGCGCAATCTCTGCTGAATAATTTAAAGATAAAAAGCTGCCGTGACCGGCAGCTTTTTTGATTCCCGGGGGAATTCATTTTCGAAATAATTTCCCCCAAAGACTTCTTTCTTTTGAGGCCGCCACATAGCGTTGATTTTTCTGATGGGCACGTATTGCTTCATCCAGTCTGCGAAATCGTTCTTCTTCACGCTTTTCCTGCATATGAAGAAGATAATCTGTTTCTTTGGCAATAGATGCCTCCATACACCTCTGAAGCTCTGCGTTATTTTCTTTTACGACTTTTTCCACAATACCTTCTACTAAATCCTGAAATTGTTTAAGTTTCTGTGCATTGTTTTCCATGACGGTAAGGCTTGTCTCTTCAGCAGAGGGAGGGGTCTGATCCGCATCGGCAAAAATATTGTCCTCACCCTCTGCCTTTTTACGTATGTAATCACGGCCATTTCCATCTGTTTTCGAGAACTGATTTGTTTCCTGCAGAATTACTTTAATTGCCTTAAGCTGAAGGCCTTCTTCTTTCAGTTTCTTTATATTTTGAAAAGTTTCAATATTTTCTCGGGTGTAGTATCGGTGTCCAAGCTCTGTCCTGCCGATGGGGAGTTCAAGTTCTTCTTCCCAGTATCGCAGAACATGTGCTTCCACAGCAACCATTTTGGCTGCATCGGAAATCAGATAGCGATGTCCCTCCACAATACTTCCCTCCATATGAATTTTTAAGCAACGAATGCCGGCTTTATAATTCAATATAACATAATCTTAACGCAATTGGAGAAAAAACACATCGCAAGTTTCGACAAAATCTTACTTATTGCATTTTAAAATGTCTTTATAGAAAACATCCATCTGCTTTTGAGAACTGAACACAGCCACATACATCTGATTTCCCATTGCGGTGGCAAGTACCTCAGGAAGACGCTCTGCCATCTTGATATTGTCTTTGTATTTTTCCATGATGTCGGAATGGGTAAGGGCAAAATCCTTGCCGTCCCGCCGTCCGGCAAACGCGCAGTAAGAAGCTTTTCCAACCGGCATGGTAGACCGGTCAAAAGCGATCATATCCGCCCAGATTTTGTATACGTCTGTGCTGTGGGCAAAGTCGATCATATCAGGTGTGAAACCTCCGCAGGGGCGCATATTGACTTCCAGAGCCACAATATCGCCTTTTTTTCCAAGACCATCCTGATCCTTCTGAAGGCGGAAAAATTCAAAGTGGACAAAGCGGCTTTTAACGCCAAAACTCTTTACGGTAGCCCGTCCGGCCCTGCGTGTATCCTCCGGCAAATTCTTAAGAATATAGTAAATAGAATTGTCATTGTTGTTGACAATGTCCATGATAGACATGGGAGTTACGTTTCCTGTTTCAAACATAGGCTCACCGTTGGAGTCAATAATGGCGTCATAGGAATTTACTTCGCCGTTGATGAATTCTTCCATGATATATGTTTCGTCAGGCCATTTCAGCTCGAAAAAGTTTTTCATGTCAGCATCGTTTGTAATCTTGAAAGTATGGGAAGCGCCTACGCCATTATCCGGTTTAGCCACTACCGGATAACCGACTTCCTTTGCAAAATCCAGGCAGTTTTCCAGAGTATCAACCATATGATAGCGGGCAACGGGAATACCGGCTTTTTTGTAATACTCCTTCATTTGGGATTTCAGCTTAATGTGAGGAATATCTGCCTCCTGAAATCCGCTGGTGATATTGAAGTCTGTCCTTAAGCGGGCGTCACGTTCCAGCCAGTACTCATTGTTGGATTCCAGCCAGTCGATCCGGCCATGCTTAAAGATCAGAAAAGCAACAGCACGGTAAACTTCATCATCGTTTTCCAGGTTGCTGACCTTGTAATATTCATTCAGACTGTTTTTCAGGTCTTCGCTGAGTTCATCGTAGGGCTGATCACCAATTCCGAGAACATTCAGACCGTTTTTCTTGAGTTCCCTGCAGAACATCCAGTAGTTGGACGGAAAATTCGGGGAGATAAAAATAAAATTCTTCATAACTTCCTCCTGTGTATTTTTTATTTCTGGCCGAGCAGATGGGGTACAAAATAAGCTACTTGTTTATGCCACCAGGACCAATCGTGGGAGCAGTCAAATCCCCAGAAATCTACCCATGCATTGATACCTTTATCATATAGAATATTTGCCAGAGCACGGGTAGAATCAGGGAGTTCCCAGGGGCCCTGCCCACAACAGATAATAGCTTTTTTCAGATTATAAAGTTCAATATAAGGATGATCTTTTGGCATGTTTGGCAGATAATGTAAAGGTGAATTGAGATATACCAGATCATCCATATAGCTGCCGAAGCCATATTCTGCAGTGTAAATTCCACTGAGAGCCAGAAGACCGTCAAAAAGATCCGGACGGCGGAAGTATAAATTCGCCGCATGGGCAGCACCGAGGCTGCAGCCAAAGACAATAACCCCGGGATATCCGGTCCATCCGTTGCGGTGATTTGCCATTTCGCGCATCAGAGGTACCATTTCGTCTGTGATATAGCGTACCCAGTCTTCGTGGCGGCAGATACGCCAACGCGGATCGCCGTCTTTATTGGACCAGGTCTGTGAATCTATGGTATCAATGGAAAAAACCATTACCTGTCCGGATTCAATCCACGGGGACCAGGCGTCTGCCATACCAAAATTTTCGAAATCATAGAATCGTCCGTCCTGACAGGGGATGTAAAGAACCGGTCTGCCTTTGTGGCCGTAAACTTTAAATTCCATATCGCAGTTTAAAGCCGGACTGTACTGTTTAAAATACTGAATTTCCATTTGAATCTCCTTTCCTGCGGCTGGCGCATTCGAATCAGATGTGATACATTATTGTTTCCATAAAGAAGGGAATCTGCTGTTCCCAGCAGGCTTCGCAGTGGTCGCCATCCGGCACGATGCGGCTGGTGAGGTATACTTCACGCTCCAGAAGGAGGCTGGTCACTTTGCGGAACTGCTGGCGCATGGTGGGATGAAAATTAATCTCATTAGAGCCATAGTCCATGTAAACAACCGTGTCAGGGTCAAGAGATGCCTGACGGATCATCTGGTTGATTTTTGTCCGGTTGGTCCAGATGGAAGGAGACAGGGCCGCTGCACGGGAAAATACATGATTGTATTCCATTACAGCATAAAGGCTCATAAGTCCTCCCATAGAACTTCCGGCAATGAAAGTGTGGTTTCTGTCCGGAAGAGTCCGGAACTGTTTGTCAATATAAGCTTTCAGGGAATGGATCATCCATTCCATAGTCAGTTTTCCCTGCCCTGTGAATTTTCCGAATTTGTCATCAGTAAAGTTAAAGGGAGAGTATTCTCTCAGACGACCGTTGTCAGGACTGTGATTACATTCTACACCAACAATGATCAGCTGAGTTTTGGTGTAGTCCATGTATTCTTTCATTCCCCAGCATTTTCCGTAGGTAGCGTCTGAATCAAAAAATACATTATGACCATCAAACATATAGAGAACGGGATAACGTTTTTCTGTTTCATATTGATAGGATTCCGGAAGGTATATGTAGGCGCGCCGGGGTTCATCACCGGTCAGTTCCGGAATCGTTACATTCCATTTTTTTATCATGATATTCTCCTTCTATAAATGGAACAGGAATTTCCCATTTCATAAAAAATGTCTTTGGGCAAATATAGCACAGGTAGCGCAAAATAGCAAGGATATACAATAAAAGAATGCCCGGCCAGTCCGGGCATCCCTTCTGTGGAATTACTTCTCTATTCAATTCCCAGTACTTTATAATCCTGTGCTTCTACCGCCTCTTTTAAAACGGCATCATCCACATCTGCACTGAGTGTAACGATGGCAGTACCTGCTTCATGGCTTACCTGCGCGCTTTCAACCTGGGACAGTGCCTCAAGGGCTTTTTTTACGTGTGCCTCACAGTGACCGCACATCATTCCTTCGATTTTCATTGTTTTTGTCATTTCTTTTTCCTCCTTTTTTTCGGCTTTCGGCTGTGCCGTAGAAACCGTATATAAATTATTTTTTTTGAAACGCTTTTTATCATGGCTGGAGTTATGAATCTGTAAAAAGTTCAGCCGCAGTGCATTTGATACTACACAGAAACTTGACAGGCTCATGGCTGCTGCACCGAACATGGGATTTAACTTCCAGCCAAACAGAGGGATCCATATGCCGGCTGCCAGCGGGATGCCGATAACGTTATAGAAAAATGCCCAGAACAGATTCTGATGAATATTGCGCAGGGTTGCCCGGCTGAGCCGGACTGCTGCGGGAACATCGCTGAGACGACTGTTCATCAACACAACATCGGCAGCATCAATAGCAATGTCCGTACCGGCGCCAATGGCGATACCAATATCAGCACGGGTAAGGGCGGGGGCATCATTAATACCGTCACCGACCATGGCAACCCGGCCTTTTTCTTTCAGGGAACGGATGACAGCTTCTTTACCGTCCGGAAGGACACCGGCAATTACTTCATCTACACCTGCTGCCTGTCCGATGGCGTTTGCTGTGCGCTCATTATCACCCGTAAGCATTACTACATGGATACCCATGTTCTGCAATTCTTTGATAGCCTGGGGACTGTCAGCTTTAGGTATATCTGCAACGGCAATGATTCCCAGAAGATGACCGTCACGGTTGAAGAACAGCGGTGTCTTTCCCTGGGATGCCAGTTCTTCTGCAGCGTTTTCCATAGATCTGGGAACATTTCCCTGGGTGCGGATAAATTTGAGATTTCCCCCGGCAAGCAGGGAACCGGATGATTTACCTGTCAGGCCGTTTCCCGGCAGAGCTTTAAAATCGGTGACGGCGGCCAGGGAGAGTTTCTCTTCATCAGCTTTTTGAAGAATAGCCTTTGCAAGAGGATGTTCGCTTTGCTTTTCAAGTGAAGCAGCCAGAGTTAAAAGTTCCTCCCGGCTGATGCCTTCTGTCGGAAGAAAGTCTGTCACCACAGGTTCTCCCGCAGTGATAGTACCGGTTTTATCCAGTGCAATAATATCAACTTTTCCGGCAACTTCCAGAGAGGAAGCTGTCTTAAACAAAATACCGTTTTTAGCTCCCATGCCGTTGCCGACCATGATCGCCACCGGAGTAGCAAGTCCGAGAGCACATGGACAGCTGATCACAAGAACAGAGATACCGCGGGCAAGTGCAAAGGCAAAGGTCTGACCGGCCAGAAGCCATATGATAGTGGTGATTACAGCAACAGTGATTACCACCGGCACAAATACACCTGATACACGGTCTGCAATTTTTGCAACAGGTGCTTTTGTGGCGGCTGCGTCACTCACCATCTGTATAATCTGAGAAAGTGTCGTGTCCTGTCCTACGCGGGTTGCTCTGCAGCGGAGAAAACCGGACTGGTTGATGGTGGCGGCAGAGATACGGTCACCTTCAGCTTTATCAACGGGAATACTTTCTCCGGTGAGCGCAGACTCGTTTACGGCACTGCTGCCCTCAAGGACGACGCCGTCCACCGGAATGTTTTCTCCGGGACGTACTACAAATATGTCTCCGGTCTGAACCTCTTCGATTGGGACCACTGTTTCTGTATCACCGCGAATAAGGGTGGCCGTCTTAGGAGCCATTTTCATCAGCCCTTTTAAAGCATCTGTAGTTTTGCCTTTACTGCGTGCTTCCAGCATTTTTCCAAGAGTGATCAGAGTAAGGATCATGGCAGCTGATTCGAAGTAGAATTCGTGCATGTATGTCATTACCAGATCCATATTGCCCTGTACCTGCGCGTCAGTCATGGCGAAAAGCGCATAGACACTCCATATAAAAGATGCGGAAGAACCCAAAGCAACCAGTGTATCCATATTTGGGGCGCCGTGAGCCAGGCCTTTGAATCCGCTGATAAAGAACTTCTGGTTGATTACCATGATAATGACGGTCAGTAAAAGCTGCAGAAGTCCCATTGCAACATGGTTATGCTCAAGCTGAGGCGGTACGGGCCAGCCCCACATCATATGACCCATAGAAAAATACATCAGTACAAGAAGAAAACCAAGAGATACAAAAAGCCTTTTCTTTAAAATGGGAGTCTGTGTATCTTTCAGGGAGTCCGGCGCGGGAGCAGAAGATACATTCGCTGTACCGGAATTTTTTGGACTTGCACCGTATCCGGCCGCCTCCACTGCTGCAATAATTTCCGGAGAAGATGCAGTTCCTTCCACACCCATAGAATTTGTCAGAAGACTGACAGAGCAGGATGTGACTCCGGGTACTTTACTGACAGCTTTTTCTACCCGGGCGCTGCAGGCTGCACAGCTCATTCCGGTTACATTATATTGTTCCATAATATCACTCCTTCGCTATTTCATTAGTTTCTGAAGAGTATGCACCAGTTCATCAATAGTTTCGTCATTGCCGTTTCGGATATCATCAGCTACACAGGTGCGGATATGGTTGGAAAGAAGAACTTTGTTAAAACTGTTTAACGCAGCATTTACTGCAGAGACCTGAATCAGGATGTCAGTACAATAGGCATCATTTTCCAGCATATTTTTTATGCCCCGTATCTGTCCCTCAATGCGGTTCAAACGGTTCATCAGGCTGCGGTATTCCTGAGCATCCCGGTCTTTGGTCTTGTGACAGCAGTCTTTAGAAGACATATCATTTTTGCTGTTATTTTCCATAATAAGATTCCTCCTTTAATACCCCGCAAGGGTATCTTTAAAAGATTATATACCTGATGGGGGTATATGTCAAGAGCTATGTTTTAATTGTATAATACGGCAAATTATAGTAAAATAAACATGGATAGGAGCATTTTTAGTATGGAGAAAAATCAGATATTTAAAATTTATGGTACAGATTATAAACAAATGGTCAGAACACTTTTAAAGGAATGTCATCTGGCAGAACAGATAGGGGATATAAACAGCCGGATTGGAATTAAACCAAATTTGGTATCTCCTTCGGAAGCTTCCTGGGGAGCAACCACGCATCCTGAAATTGTGGAAGGTATTATTGAGTATCTTCAAAAATACGGATACACCAGGATTTCCATATTGGAAGGTTCATGGGTGGGGGATAAGACGGCAGAGGCGGTGGAAGTCTGCGGTTATGATAAACTGGTACAAAAATACGGTGTGGAATTTCTCGATATGCAGAAGGACAGCTTTCATATGAAAGACTGTGGAGGAATGGAGCTGGCGCTGTGCGACAGTGTATCTGATATTGATTTTTTGATTAATGTGCCGGTGCTGAAAGGTCATTGTCAGACGAAGATCACCTGTGCTCTTAAAAATATGAAAGGATTGATTCCAAATAAAGAGAAGAAACATTTTCATGCAATGGGCCTCCACAAGCCCATTGCCCATTTAAATGCGGGAATTCATCAGGACTTTATTGTTGTAGACCACATCTGCGGTGATCTGGATTTTGAGGATGGGGGAAATCCGGTTGTGCGAAATTGTATCATGGCGGGAGTAGATCCGGTATTGATTGATACATATGTATGTTATCTTCTTCATTATAAAGCAGAAGAAGTTCCGTATATTATTATGGCAGAGCAATTGGGAGTGGGAAGTACGGATCTGGAGAATGCCGATATCCGGATATGCGGGCAGGACGGGGACTGGACAGACCGGGAGCTTCCCTATGCACAGAAAGTGGTAGAATTAAAAGACACGGTAGAAGAAGTGGAATCCTGCAGTGCCTGTTACGGATACCTTTTGCCGGCCCTTCAGAGACTTAAGGAGGAACAGCTTCTTGACAAGCTGGATAAACGGATATGTATCGGACAGGGATATCGCGGAAAAAGCGGAGAACTGGGCGTTGGTTTGTGCACTTCCGGTTTTGCGTTTTGCGTAAAAGGGTGTCCGCCTGCAGAAGGGCAGATATACGAAGAGTTAAAACGGTATATACTGGAAAAGGATAATATCAAATAAAAATAAGCGGAGAACACAGACCATGCAGAAGGCTGCATCCTCCGCTTATTACAGTTTGCTTATGATATCATGCAGGATTGTGGGAGTGCGAAGCACGAAACAATCCGTAAGGCATCTTTTGAACCCAAAATCATAATATCAGATATACGAAATATGCTGCGTAACAGACAAGCATGATAATACCGTTGGAGCGGGTGAGTTTTTGTTTCCCGAGAACGCACAAAAGGAGGAGCGCTGCGGAAAAGATTGCCATAATGCTGTCAATAATGAAGCCGGAAGCATAGGTCAGCGGTATGATAAGTGCAGAGGTACCAAGGACAAACAGGATATTAAAAATATTGCTTCCCACGATATTTCCGATAGCAATATCTGCTTTGCCTTTCATAGCTGCAGTTACACTGGTGACAAGTTCCGGGAGGGAAGTTCCAAGGGCTACAATGGTAAGTCCGATAAGGCGTTCGCTCATTCCGAAGATCGTTGCGATTTTGGAGGCGGCATCTACAGCAAAATCACTTCCAAGGACAACCAGCCCCAGTCCAATGATAATGGAAAGAATCATGCGAAGGAACGTGTCACCTTCCTCGGACCGGGGTGTATCCTCCGGCTGAGATGTGCCGTTTTTAGTCATGCGAACAAGATAGAGAAGGTAGATGATCATGAATACCCAGAGGATCAGGCCGTCTATCCAGTTCAGATAACCTTTAGAAAGCCCAAGTATGGACATAATGAATGATATCAGAATAACGTATGGAATCTCATATCGCACAGTAGATTTTTGTACCGGGACGGGGCATATGACGGAAGTTGATCCGAGAATAATAAGAATATTTAAAATGTTGCTGCCCAGCACATTTCCCACACTTAGTCCGGCGCTGCCTTTTAATGCCGCGGAAATACTGACGGCGGCTTCCGGTACGCTTGTGCCGAAAGCAACAATGGTCAGGCCGATCACAAGCTGAGGAACACCAAGTCTGTCAGCAATTTTTGAGGCACCGTCTACAAACCAGTCAGCACCCTTTATCAGCATAACAAATCCTGCAATCAATAAAACAACCTGAATAAGAATTTCCATTTGAGAAGTCCTCCTGTGTTTTTGCTGAAAGTGTATCTCCTGCAAAAATGGGCCCATATATCCCGGAACAGAAAAAAGACTTTCAACACCGTAACGGTGTTAAAAGTCTTGTTCTTTCTATGGTAGAGAAAGCGTGTAACCACGGTGAAAAACAGACTGAACACCGGGATATGTTGATTACACGAGATAACTACTCCCTTTTAACTTAAAAAGACTTTATCACATGAAATAATTGGTTGTCAAGAGGAGAAAAGCAGAATTGCTTAAAAATCAGGTGGTATTAACAAAGGTATCGTGTTATACTGTTTACAAAAGAAAAAGCGGGTTTACGAACAAAAACAAATGTGGGAGGGAAAGACCCGTCTTTAGGATTTAGCACTATATTCTTTCGACGTTAAGTTTTATATCAAAT
>JAUNSC010000022.1:33632-58705 GCA_030539395.1 Eubacteriales bacterium | reverse complement strand
TAGTCAAACATCAAAAGAAAAAAGAAAAGTGCCAACGATTACTTGACACAAACATTATAAATTTGAATGTAGATTTATGGAATGGATTTTGTTACAATAGAATTATATTATTGTTCACAGATTGGCAGTATAAAATGAAAGAATATATAAAGCATCCAATTTTAATTGAAGTTGAAGTATTAAAACTTATTTCTATCCACTATTTTGAATATACGAAAGACTATAAATATCCTGGTGAAAGTCATGATTTTTGGGAAATTATGTACATTGACCGTGGTAAAGCATTTATTACCTGCAATCATAATGAGTATCTGTTGTCTCAGGGAAAGATCATCTTCCTTCCACCTAACTATTTTCATACCATAAAAGCTGACGAATTGTCCCCTTCCAATGTATTCATTATATCATTCGCAGCAAAATCTTCAGCTCTGTCATTTCTTGGAGAACAGGTTTTCACTCTATCTTCTGATATGAAAAAACTCATTCACTCTATAATTCAGGAAGGTGAGCTTTCTTTTGAACTGCCGATGCCTGATCGATATTGTCTGTGTGAAAAAAAAGATTCTCCATTTGGAAGTCAGCAGCTTGTAAAACTGCGTCTTGAAGAATTGATTATTCAGATCATCCGAAAAAAGCTTTCTCATGGACAGAATATCCACACGGACATGGTGTCGGTAAAATCTCGGTTTGATGACCAGATTGCCGAAAGGATTATGAAATTATTAAAGGAACATATCTATGGAAATTTATCTTTAGAGGAAATTACAGACACCCTTGGCTACGGAAAAACTTACCTTTCGACCATTTTTAAAAAGGTCTATGGTATGAGCATCATGACCTGTTATACAAAATTGAAAATCGATGAGGCCAAATATCTTATTCGTGGTAATACGATGTCAATTGCTGAAATTTCTTCCTTACTTGGTTTCAGTTCTCCGCAATATTTTTCAAAACGTTTCCGACAATTCGTACATATGCCACCAAAACAATATGAGGTTTCCGTTAAAGAAACATGGATTTCATCTACTGAAGAAAATTCGAAATAGGATTTAGAAATAATTCAAATACTAATTTGCAGAAATAGTCTGGCAGACTCTCATCTATAAACTGCCGGACTTTCCAGATAAAACCTGTATGACAAAATTCTGTCTTTCGCCGAAAATTCAATTTTTGTTTTCATTTAAAGTATCTTCATAATTTTGTTGTTTTTGTATGGATGTTATCACCTTATACACAAAGTATATTGCCTGCAGCTAAAACCTCAACCGCGGCCATCAATCAGGAAACGGGGATAAACTCCTTAAATGGCATTATACTCCCCGCTCTGGGACACAATCAGCCCAAAGCAGAAAAACAGGCTGACCCTGGAGCGGACAAAAGAGGGTATCATAACCACGACACCAAAGACATTTTCATCAAACAGAACTGTCACAATGCCAGCAGATGTGATTGCGATGCTTCACAAACACAGAGCAGAACAGAAAAGATTGCGCCTTGCACTTGGAACTGCCTGGAAAGGTGATCCTGCTTCTGCAGACACTCTGATTAACCTTTTCCAGAAAAAAGCGTAGCGTTAGTCAAATGTTAGTCAAAAACAATTTTCTTTCCGTTTTTTATCTTACAAAACTGACCGATTTCATAACAAAAAAGACCGGAAACACCATTCATCAGCATTTCCGGCATTTTCATTTTGTAGTCGATGCGACAGGATTTGAACCTGCGGTCTCCTCTTCGCTTCGGTCCGTGCGAAACGCGCGTCACCGGCGCGCCGCACCCTCTGCTCCCGACTCTTGCGTTCGGGACGCAGAAGTCACAGCTCCATCTTCTTTGTTTTTGACTACAAAAAAATGGATACCTAACGGCATCCATTTTTCTGTAGTCGATGCGACAGGATTTGAACCTGCGACCTCTGCGTCCCGAACGCAGCGCTCTACCAAGCTGAGCCACGCATCGATTGCTTTCTCAATCAAGCTTTGTTAGTATAACACCTTCTTTTTATAAAATCAAGTATTTTTTTCATTTTTACACATATTTTTACCTGTTTTTTTAAATAATCATCAGCACTTCATCCTCCATCCGGAGTGGTACTTATTTTTCAATGTACCACTTGACACTTTCCCCCAGCCAAGGGGATATCCATTTACGCAGACAAGCTGCCAACCTTTTTCCCGTGTGCCAATGATGTTGTCCACATCGATGGTTTCTCCTTTTAAATATTTTATCACCCGCTCGTCATGATAGTCCATATCAACCACAGCAGTATATTCCTCTTTTTTAAGAGCCATGGCAAATGACTGACTCGGTTCGAAGCGGTCTTTTTTCACCTCTCCCAGATAGAGTCCGTTCCGCAAAAAAGTAAGTCCTTTTCGCTCACCGATTGCTTCGGGCACATAATACGCCTGCCCTTTGCGGATTTCCAGACGAAAATTCTTTGCCGACATGGAAACATCTTTTAAAAATGAATTCAGAATATCCTGTTCTGTTTTCGCCTGTTTCTTTGCTGTCGGAAGCGTCTGTACCTTTTTCCTCAAGGCCGCCCTTTTCTGCTTTCCATCCGCAGCACTGCCTGTTTCTCCGCCGGATAAGTCATTCGATTTTTTGCCAAGCAGAGCCAGAAAATGTCCTTCCCCCGGCATTTTATGGGGGAAAATACGCACACATTTTGTCAGGCCGGTTCCCGGAGCGAATCCCTCATACTGAGGAATGTCCAAAAGCTCCATATCATCTCTTTGCTCTAAAAGATAAGCAATAACTTCTTCATTTTCCTCCGGAGAAAACGTACAGGTAGAATAAAGAAGTTTCCCTCCCGGAGCAAGCATCTGAGCAGCGCGGCTGATAATTTCTTTTTGCTGTTTTGCACAGGCAAATGGCTTTTGGGCATCCCACGCTCTGGCAACAGCCGGATCTTTACGAAACATCCCCTCGCCGGAGCACGGAGCATCTACCAGAATTTTATCAAAAAATTCCGTAAATTGCTCTGCCAGTTTTGCCGGAGTTTCATTAGTCACAAATGCATTTGGAATACCAGACACTTCAATATTTTTTAAGAGAGCTTTTGCCCGGGACGCACTGATGTCATTTGCCACCAGAACGCCCTCACCCAGGAGCTTTGCACCCAGCTCCGTAGCTTTTCCGCCCGGAGCTGCGCACAGATCCAGCACACGTTCTCCCGGATATACCGGCAAAATTGATGCGGGAGTCATTGCGCTTGGCTCCTGCAGATAATAAAGCCCTGCATAATAAAACGGATGTCTGGCAGGAGCATCCTGCTCCTCATAATAATAACCATTCTCCACCCACGGGATTTTTTTTAGCTGAAAAGGCACAAGCTCTTCAAACTCCTGCGCAGTTATTTTTTTTGTATTTACACGCAAACCATGCCAGCGCGGCTGTTCATAAGAGGCAAGAAACTCCTCATACTCTTCGCCAAGCAGCTTTTCCATCTTATCTAAAAATTCCTGTGGTAAATTTAACATCACAAACTCCCATCCGGTCATTAAGTAATCTGATACATTTTCTGCCGTTTATTCTACACTCTTCAAACTCTCAACCATGTCGATTTTCTTTAATTTAAAGTGCATCACAAAATTAACAAAAGCTGAGAACCCGGCTGTAAAGACCCCGGAGATTAAAAAGCTCGGCAAATTTATATTACGCCCAAACATACAGCTGTCCACCTCAACGGTGGTGATAACAAACCGGTGCAGAACAATTCCAAGTCCGGCGCCGACAAAAATACCAATAATCGTCAGAAGAATATTTTCACGGTATACATAGGCATCCACTTCGCCATCGTAAAATCCGAGAACTTTTATCGTTGCCAGTTCGCGCTTTCGTTCATTGATATTGATATTATTCAAATTATACAGCACTACGAACGCAAGCAGGCCGGCAGATGCGATCAGTACGATCATAACCGAATCCAGCGCCACCAGCATATCACTGAGCTGGCTCATCAGTGTCTCCGTATAACTCACACTTAAGGCAGCGTCAAACCTCATAAAGTCTTCGCCGATTTCCATTATATTTTCTTTTGCGTCTTCAGTTGCCCGATACAAAATCTGATCATATTCCGGTTGTTCTCCGAAGCATTTTTCATATAATGCCGGAGTGACATAAATGTAGTGGCTCAGATAATTCTCGGTAACAGCCGCTACCGGAACTTCCACCGTTCCATAATCTTCATTTTCTATCGATATACTGTCACCCGGTTTCAGTTTCAGTTCCTTTGCGATTTTTTCCGTAATGATCGCACCCTCATCTGTCAATTCATATACTTCATGCGAATCGCGGTCGCGGAAATTCACAAATCTGGTGAAATTTTCCACATCCTGCGGTACCATCACATACAGATCCCATCGTTTTTTTCCAATCTGCACAGTATCTTTGCGCATCATGGATTTTGTGTAATCCTGTACACGGCTGTCCTGTATTGCCGCCTCCTCCAGAGATGCTTTTTCTTCATCTGACACATCTGTATCCAGAATTACCATGCCGTCATATACTTGAAGCTCTTTAAACTGCAGGGTTGCGATATCCATGATAGAATCCCGCAGGCCATAGCCGACAATCATCAATGCCATACAGCCCCCGATACCAAATATAGTCATAAAGAATCTCTTTTTGTAGCGGAACAGATTACGCACTGTAGATTTCCATGAAAAACTGAGGTGTTTCCAGAGAAACGGTATCCGTTCCAGCAGCACACGCTTCCCTTCCCTGGGTGCAGGCGGACGCATCAATACTGCCGGCGCATCCGCAAGCTCCCGATAGCAGGATGCAAATGTGGCAAGCATTGTTGAAAACAATGCAGCTCCCGTTGCTATCAGTGCAAATTTCATATTATACGGAAGAACCACATTCGGCATATGATGGTACATAATTTTATATGCCATGACTATGACAAGGGGCAGAAACTTTTCACCGAATAATATTCCGATTACACTGCCGCCAAGCGTTGCAATCAACGCATAGCAAAGATATTTTGATGCAATCGACATTTTACTGTAACCAAGCGCTTTTAACGTACCGATCTGTGTACGCTCTTCTTCCACCATACGCGTCATTGTTGTCAGGCTGATCAGTGCAGCTACGAGGAAGAATAATACCGGAAATACCTGTCCGATGTTTCTCATTCGATCTGCATTTTCACCGTATCCAATATTGTCAGGCAATGTACTTCGGTCACTGATGATCCATTCCGGCTTTTTAATATCTGCGATATCCTTTTCAGCATCTGCTATTTTCTGTTCTGCATCTGCAATTTCCTCTTCAAACTCCTTTTTGCCGTCCTCATACTCCTTCCGGCCGTCGGCAAGCTCTTTCTCACCATCTGCAATTTCTTTTTCTGCATCAGTAATCTCCTTCTTGCCATCCTCCAGCTCCTTCTTTGCATCCGCAATCTCTTTTTCCGCATCGGCAATTTTCTGCTTTGCATCGGCAAGCTGATTTTCGCCGTCTGTAATCTGCGCCTGGGAATTAATCAGCGTCTGCTCATTTGCAGCAATGGTCTTCTTTGCATTCGCAATCTTTCTCTTTCCTTCTTCGAGCTGCCTGCGCCCACTTGCCAGTTTCTTCTCATTTGCGGCGATCTCTTTTTCACCGGCTTCTATCTCCGCCTTTGCACCATCCAGCTGCGGAAGCGTCTCTTCCAATTGTTTTTTTGCAGAATCCAACTGTGCACGGGTTTCATCCAGTTTCTGATGAGCTGCTGCGAACTCACTCTCTGCCTGCGCGATACCGGCATCAATCTGTCCGATTCCGGCCTTTACCTTCTCCAGATTTTCAGTCTGTGTCCCAATTTCAGTCTGAAGGGCCGCAATTCCATCATTCAGTTTTTTCAATCCGGCATCTGCCTGCGCAATACCGTCTGCCAAAGGTCCTGCTGCCGCCTGACATTTTGTAATGCCTTCCTGCGCTGCTGTAATCTCTCCCGGAATCACAACAAGCCGGTTTTGTGCATTTGCCAGACTTCCCTGTGCAGATGCAAGCTCTGCATTTGCTCCATCCAGTTCGCCCTGCGCAGCTCCCCTTTCACCTGTTTTACTGTCCAGAGTTCCCTGTACTTCATTAAGATTCGTTTCCAGATTTGCTATTTTATCTTCATCCGGCGTTTCCTTCTCTTTTTCCGCCTTGATTTCAGCCGCCAATGAATCTCTCCGGCCGCTTAAATCAGCAATTTCTCCGTCCAAAACACTGATCCGGCTGCTTAATTCCCCAATTCTCGCATTACATCCGTCAATCTGACTGTTCAGCGCCGCAGCACTCTCCTGCAGGCCTGCCTGTTCTTCATTCAGGCCCTGCTCAGTCTGCTGCAGGTATGCAATCTGACTGTTCACTTCATCTAACTGTGCCTGGACACTGTCTCTTTGTGTCTGCGCCTCTGCCTGCTGTTCCTGCAGCTCTTCAAGTTGAGTATTCATCTGCGGCAGTGCCGCCTCCAGCAATGTCTGGTTCTCTGCAAGTTCAGCTCTCTGCGCCTCCATCTGCTGTTCCTGGGCCGGCCATTTTTCTTCCTGCGCCTGAAGTTCTGTCAGTCCCTGTGAATACTGCTGCTCACCCAGTTCATACTGTTCCTTTCCCTCTTCGTACTGTGCAAGCCCTGCTTCATATTCCTTTTTGCCCGATGCAAGCTGCTCTTTTGCAGTCTTTAACTGTTTTTCGCCGGACTGTATTTCCTTCATTGCAGACTTATACTGACTGTTAAACTTTGCCTCCTGCGATGCCAGTTCATTTTTTCCATTTTGAAGCTGTGCCCAGCCGTCTGCAAGCTGAGTCTTTCCATCTGCAAGCTCCCGCTCCTTTTCTGCAATCGTGACCTTATTATCTGCCAGCTCTTTTTCGCCGTCGGCAATTTCCTTTTCGCCATCAGCCACCTTCTTTTTGGCATCCTCCAGTTCTTTTTTGCCATCCTCCAGGTCTTTTTCTCCGTCAGCTAATTCGCTTTCCGCCTCGGCAAGTTCACTCTCGCCTTCTTTTCTTCCGTCTTCCAGTTCCTGTTTTGCATCTTCCAGCTTCTCTTTGGCCTCATCCATTACTTCCTGATAGCGTATCTCACACTGTGCACCTTCAATCGCCTCTACACGGTCCATTACTTTTTCAATAAGCGTATCGTAAGCATCTGTATATGCGGTCAAGTCACGGGCTCCGCTTACTTCCATATAAATCTGTGTATAAACCTCAGAATCAAAGTCCTCCGCAGGAATGTATCCCACGCCGGCAAGTTCACCATTTCCAAGCGTCGTATTTCCACGGCTGAAAGAAATATAAAGGGGACTGCTGCCTGCACCCACGATCGTGAAGGTATCCTTTTTCAGCATCAGTTCATCATCTTCATTCTCCAGATAAAATGTAATGCTGTCACCGACTTTGTATCCGGATTTATCCAGAAATTCTACATCTACAAAGCATTCTCCGGACTTTTCCGGAAGTCTCCCTTCCACCGGTGTAAGCTGGTTCAATGTTGGCGATATCGACTCCAGATGCAGCACTTTCTGCGTCTCCCTGCCGCAGAGTACATCTGTCATATATCCCGGCTCCGCTTTTGCAATCCCTTTAATCTGCGACAATGCTGCCACATCATTCTCTGTCAGTCCCAGGGTTCCAACCACCTTTAGGTCCATCAGCTTATGCTCGTCAAAATACTCATCACCGGAATACCGCATATCGGGAGCTGCCGACTGAATACCTGAATAAAAAGCCACGCCCAGAGCCACAATCAACAGAATCGAGAGGAAGCGGTTAAGGCTTTTTCGGATTTCCATGTAAAAATCTTTTCTTAATGCATTCTTCTTCATAAAATCTTTCCTGCTGTTTTATTCTACCATTCGATATCTGTCACAGACATCGGTATCTCATTCATCCTCATCTGTGCTACTTTTCCATTTTTAATATGTATCACACGATCCGCCATCGGTGCGATTGCCGAATTATGCGTGATAACGATCACTGTCATCCCTTTTTCTCTGCACATATCCTGCAAAAGCTTCAAAATAGCTTTTCCTGTCTGATAATCCAACGCACCTGTCGGTTCATCACAAAGTAATAATTTCGGATTTTTTGCCAGTGCACGCGCGATAGATACACGCTGCTGTTCCCCACCGGAAAGCTGTGCCGGAAAGTTTTTTAACCGTTTTCCAAGTCCGACTTCTTCCAGCACATCCTGTGCCTTCAGCGGGTTTTTACAAATCTGCAGTGCAAGTTCAACATTTTCCAGCGCAGTCAGATTGGGGATCAGATTATAAAACTGAAATACAAACCCAATATCATCACGCCGGTACGCCGTCAGCTTGCGCGGCGTATATTTTGCAATGTCCTGCCCATCCACCAGCACCTGTCCCTCTGATGCCATATCCATACCGCCAAGTATATTTAAAACCGTCGTTTTACCTGCGCCGCTGGGACCGACAATTACAACAAATTCCCCTTTTGAAATGGAAAACTCAATGCCGTCTACCGCGCGGATTTCCACTTCGCCCATCCGGTAAACCTTCGATACATTTTTTAATTGGACAAAATTTTCCATATCTGAATTCCTTTCTGTCTCTTTTTCTGAAGTCAGTTTATTATCTCATTTCTTCCTTACAGAAGGTATTTTCAAAGTTCGTAAATATGCCTTTTTTTCGTCACTGATGCGGTAACTCTCCACTGCCTTCTGGATACTTTTGTTTTGGATCCACGGTGCAAGAGTGCGGCTTTCAATCAGCGGAAGAGCCGTTTCATACTGTTTGACAAGTGCAATACTATAGTACCAGGCAATCGCCATGTTGATATAATATTCTTCCCGGTGAATATCCGCTACAAGATCCAGCATTTCCGGACGGAACTGCTCATCCAGATAAAACTGGAGAAGTGAAACCACACCAAAACGGACTGTATATGTATGTTCAGATTTCAGCCATACCTTAATTCTGTCATAAACCATCTCCGGATACTTTTTAAAAATTTTCGGACTGATAACATCACAGACTGCCCAGTTCTCGATATATGGAAGAAATACTTCCAGATAATTCAGCACCACACTGATATCTGCTTTCATACTTCCGATGATATACCCATGCAGTACATTTTCTTCCTGATAGCTGTGGGGCAGTTCCTGAAGAAATTCCTCCCAGTATCCGCTTTTTTGCATTTCTTTTGCAAGACTTTTTAACTGCGGTGAACGCACCCCGATCACTTTTTCCTTATCTGTATCCGGTATCAGTTTTGCATTAAAATCACGATATTTCAAATCCTGCATCTCAAACAGCCGCCTGGTAATCTGCTCCATCCTTAGCCTCACCTTTCAGATAGTTTATTCTCTGTCTCATTTTAGCTAAAAACATATTATCATACTTTGTATGCAAATTCCCTAAAATTTTCGTAAAAAATCTCACTTAAACCCTCTATTGCCATTTTGAGCTCCGCTTCGTATAATTATATAAAGACAGACTATTCATTATCTACCGGAAATTTTTTGAAAGGAACATCCCACATGAACTGGAAAACATTGCTTTGCTCCGACCGCATCCGCAGCTATGCAGGCGCTTCCGGAACAAATGACCTCAGAAGTGAATTTGAAAAAGATTATCACCGTATTGTCGGCAGCGCTTCTTTTCGGCGCCTGCAGGATAAGACTCAGGTGTTTCCACTGGATAAAAGTGATTTTATACGTACCCGTCTGACCCATTCCATGGAAGCCTCCTCCATAGCCCGGTCCCTCGGACAGAATATCGGGCAATATATTATCCGAAGCGGAAAGGATCCGGATTTTGACCTTCAGATGTTATCAGACATTTCCAGTATTCTGCAATGTGCCGGTCTGATCCATGACATCGGAAATCCGCCCTTCGGCCACTTCGGAGAAGCTGTTTTCCATGACTGGTTCAAGGAAAATCTGCCCCGGCTTACCTTTGAGGGAGTTCCGTTAAATAAATATCTGTCCCCTCAGATGGTTCAGGATTTCTGCCATTTTGACGGCAATGCCCAGGCTCTCCGTCTTGTTACAAAGCTTCACTACCTTGTGGATGAATACGGTATGAATCTCACCATTGCCCTGCTGTCCACTATCATTAAGTATCCTGTCTCCTCTCTGGAAATCAACAAAGACAGCGGTAACATAAAAGATAAAAAATCAGGTTACTTCTATTCGGAAAAAGAAATTTTCGATAAAATCCAGACTGCTGCCGGAACATACGGCTGCCGTCATCCTCTGTGTTACATACTGGAAGCCGCAGATGACATCGCCTACCTGACCGCCGATATTGAAGACGCCTTCAAAAAAGGTTTCGTCACCTACCGCATCCTTCTGGACGAGCTGCGTTCAGAAGATGTTCTCCGCCGTATGCTTCCGGAAGATCAGGCCATCCATCTTCAAATGGTGGATCGTCTGGCACAAAAATATGAAAACGGCATAAAACGGGGTGTTTCTGACCCTGAAAGTTATGCCGTCTCTAATTGGATTTTAAATGTCCAGGGTTTTCTGATCTCCTGCGCAACCTATGGATTCACCAGAAATTACTCTGCCATAATGAACGGCACATTTACTTCTGATCTGTTCCGAAACAGCCACGGCAGCGCCCTTCATGATTGCCTGGGTGATATTGCCGGCCGTCACGCATTTATTTCCAGACCGATATTTAAGCTGGAAATTTCAGCCTCCACAATTTTGGAATTCCTCCTGGACAAATTTGTCGGAGCTGCCATCTATTACGATACAGATCATAGACTCACAGATGTACAGGACAAACTGATGACCCTGATCTCCGATAATTACAAGTTTGCTTACCGCAGATATTCCGAGGGGAAATCTCCACAGGAAAAACTTTATCTGCGGCTGCTGCTTGTGACCGATGAAATCTGCGGCATGACTGACAGCTATGCCAAACGTCTTTATCAGGAATTAAACGGGATTGATTAACTGAGTTTTTTCGGCCCCAGATTTCCTTCTTTATAATGTTTGCGGCAAAGTGCTGTATAGTTATCATTGCCGCCCATGACCACCTGTTCGCCCAGACGGATCATCTTTCCGTCTTCCGTAAAACGGGCGTTGCAGGTGGCGCCCTGTCCGCACCAGCACACTGTCTTAATTTCTTCAATCACATCTGCCCATGCCAGCAGCCACATGCTGCCCTCAAAGAGTTCCCTGCGGAAATCTGTTCGCAGACCGTAGCAGATTACCGGTCTTTCCAGCTCATCTACGATATGGACAAAGAAATCAATATCTGATTTTGTGCAGAACTGGGCTTCATCCACAATAACGCAGTCATATTTCATGATTTCATCTTCCGTCATCCGCAAAAGATCATCCACGTAAATGCACTTCTGTTCCAGACCCATACGGCTTCGGACCACACCCTCATCTCTTGTATCAAGCCTCGGCTTTACCAGAAGAGCCTGTTTTCCTCTCTCATAATAATTGTAAGCTACCATCAGGGCATTTGCTGTTTTTGAACTGCCCATCGCACCGTGACGGAAATATAATTTTGCCATAATCTTTCTCCTTCCTGTTTATCATAAGCGTACCTCAGTCACGCCTCAATCGAGACTGTGCTCCCGCCGCTTCTTTCCTTTCGCACAATAATCTGGCGGTCAATCCGTTCTTTCAATTCTCCCACATGGGAAATAATACCCACCAGCCGGTTGCCTTCTGTAAGCCCCTGCAAAGCTTTCATGGCCTGATTCAGTGCCTCTTCATCAAGCGTGCCAAATCCTTCATCCACAAACATAGTGTCCAGACGGATTCCTCCTGCCTGTGACTGGATCTCATCAGAAAGCCCCAACGCCAGGGATAAAGATGCCTGGAAAGTCTCCCCGCCGGAAAGAGTCTTCACGCTTCTTATTGTACCGTTATAATGATCGATCACATCCAGTTCCAATCCACTCTGGCTGGTCTTATTGGATGCCTCTTCTTTGCGCTTCAGCTCATACTGTCCTGCGGACATCACCATAAACCGCAGATTCGCCCGGGAAATGATCCGCTCAAAATATGTCATCTGGACATATGTTTCCAATGTCACCCTGTCTTTTCCCCTTACAGCCGCATTAGCCGTATCAGACAATGCCTTAATTTTTACGTAATCCTGTTCTGCCTTCTTTGCTGCCGCAAATTTCTGTTCAATTGCCCGGGCAGCGCGGCAATTGACCTGAAGGCGCAGACGTGCCTGCTCTTTTTCTTCCTGCAGAGATTTCTTTCTATCTGTCAGATCTGCGCGCTGCAGCTGCAGCTGTTCCTCATCTATATCAACAGTCTCTCTGTGCTGTCCCTCCAGAGATTCCAGAAGTGTCCTGTTTCTATCCAAAATCCCGGCACATTTTTCATAATCATCCCGCGCACTGCTAAATTCCTGCTCCATCTGAAGTTTCCGCTGCTTTTTCGCCCGCAGTTCTTCCGGCCTGATCATATTCTCATTCAGTTTCTTCCATTCGGAAGAAGCTGCCTCAAATTTGGCTTTCGCTTCTCCTGCTCTTCCGCTAAGCAGCACTGTATGTGCTTCTAATTGATCTAAACTTGCCTTTTCACGCCTTAATTCATTCTCTGAGGGAGCCTTCTCCGGCATTTCCGCCGATTTGGGATGACAGGTGGAGCCGCAGACCGGACACTGTTCACCCTCTTTTAGTCTCTGTGCCAGAAGTCCTGCCTGGGCATCCAGAAATAGTCTCTCTATCTGTTGATAGTCCCTGCGCTTTTCCTGCATCTTTTCGGCGAAGGAGCAATACTCAGCCTGTATTTTTTCCAGAGCCTCTTTCGCCCTGTTCATTGTGTTCCCCACAGTCTTTTCTTCATCCAGACGCTTTTCATCCCGGTCAATCTCAATGGCAAGTGCCTCCCGCTGAGGCTTCTGCTTTTGAAGATTGTCATAGACCTCTTTCAATACCGGAAGTTTCTTCTCCTGAACAGCAATCGCTTCTTTTGCCCTCTGCATCTGAACAGCCGCACGCTTCGCAGCCTCGTATGCTCCCAGTTTTCGGTTAATCTGTGCAAGTTCTTCTTCCAGAAGCATGAGCCGGTTCTCGATCCTGCTCTGACTGCCGGTATCCCCATCTATCTGTCCGGACAGCGCCTTCAAAAATTCCGGCACGTTTTCCACACTGCCGCTTCGCTTTGCCTGCTCTGTCAACATCAGGCACACATTCTGCCCATCTTTATCTTCTGTCCGCACGCCTTCCATCAGCTGAAGGATACTGCGCCTCTCTTCTTCGTAATCTCCGCGTTTTGCCGCCGCATCCGTTTTTAATTTTTCCTGCAGATTATAATACGGTTTTGTATGAAAAATTTCCCGGAAAATCTTTCCTCTTTCTTCTGTCTTTGCCATCAAAAGATTTTGGAAATCTCCCTGAGCGATCATGGAAATGCGCATAAACTGGCTGCGGTTTAATCCGATCAGTTCTGTCACCGCCAGCGTCACATCTTTCACTTTTGTAACAACCTTCCCATCGGGATACGTAAGCTGGGCATCCGCCTTTTGCGTTGTCAGCCCCTCTCCTCTGTCCTTTGGCCTCTGGTATTCCGGATTTCGCCGGACAACATAAATTTTTCCGCCGTATAAAAAAGTCATCTCCACAAAAGTGGGAGTACCTGTTTTTGCATACTTACTGCGCAGCATGGAAGATTCTCTCAGACTTCCGCTCGCCTCCCCGTAAAGCGCAAAAACAATGGCATCAAAAACAGTTGTCTTTCCCGCACCGGTATCCCCGGTGATCAGATACAGTCCTTTTTGACCAAGCTGCTCCATATCTATCTCTGTCTGTCCCGCATAAGGCCCGAAAGCAGACATTATAAGTTTCAACGGTCTCATTCCTCACCCCACACCTTTTCCATCACATTATGCAGATACTCCTGCTGCTCCCGGGTCATTTCCTGATTATTCTGCAGTTCATAAAATTCTCCGAACAGCTCTGTCGGTGTCTTCTTCTCCGCCGCAGATGTACTTTCGATCACCCGGTTCTGTGATGTCCTTTTATTGTCGTAATCCAGCTTCATCAGGTTCGGATAAATCACCCGCAGCTTCCCTGTCACATCCGGGATATCCTCTTCATCTGTTAAAGTGACATGCATATAATCCGATGTATCCGTATCTCTGTAATTTTCAAGGAGCGTCACTTCCGCGTAAGTTCCACGTATTTCCCGCATATCATGCAGCGGTTTTAAAAGAATGGTTTCCACCCGGACATCTCCTTTTTCTTTCAGCTCCACCACCGTCACAGATTTTTTGTCACCCGTTTCCGAAAATGAATATTTCAGGGGTGTTCCGCAATAGCGGACCGTCTCTTTTCCAATCTGCTGAGGCCTGTGGATATGGCCCAAAGCTACATAATCAAATTCGGGCAGTGCCGATGTACTGATTGCATCCAACCCGCCCACGGAAATTTCCTCAGATTCACTTCGCACAGCTCCGGTAAAAAACTGGTGCGCCATCAAAATATTCCGTTTAGACGTGTCTATCTCCAGTTCCTCCATCACAGCTGCAAATGCCGCTTCATAATCTTTTATTTCCTTTTCCGGGAAAAATCTGCGCACTGATGCCGGTTTGAGAAACGGCACCGGATAAATATTTACTTCTCCATATTCATCCCGTAAAACTACCGGATTCACTGTCCCGGCATAGACCGGTGAAATATGGATTTTATTTGCATGAAACAGTTTTTCTCCGAATGCCATCCTCTCCGGGCTGTCATGATTCCCGCTGATAAGAAAAACCGGAAGCCCCGCCCGGGCAGCTTCCGTTAAAAAGGAATCCAAAAGCTGTACCGCTTCAGCCGGCGGCACGGTTTTATCGTAAATATCTCCGGCCGCCAGAAGAGCATCGGCTTTCTGTTCCTGCGTAATCTCTAAAATCTGTTTTAAAATATATTTCTGATCTTCTATCATGGAAAATTCATTTACACGTTTTCCAAGATGAAGATCCGATACATGTATAAATTTCAAACAAACTTCCTCCTACCTCAAATAGTCCAGTACCTCCTCAAAAGCCGCTCCGTCTGTAATGGGAATTTCCATCTCTGTCGACTTTTGAATACATCTTTTGATAAAATTCGACGCTTTTTTTACAGAAGCTGCAAAATCCACTCCATTTACCGCATCTGCCGCAATAATTGACGCAAAAATATCACCTGTTCCGCACCTCTGGGTTCCCACTTTCACAGAGCGCAGAAAATGATCGCATCCTTCCCTGGTGCAGACATAATTGGCAATAAATTCGCCCTGGACAATTCCTGTAATTACCACCTTATCCGGTCCCTGGGCCATAAGATTTTCCGCCATTTCCCGTATCTCTTTTTTCCGCCATTTCTCTTTGTACGGCGTATCGGTTAAAATACATGCTTCCGTCACATTAGGTGTGAGGATATCCGCATATTTCACCAGTTTTTTCATTTCACAGCACAGAGATGGCGTGCATGTAGAATATGGCTTCCCGTGGTCTCCCATCACCGGGTCTACGATAACCCTCGTATCTTTTGTGCGAAACTTTCTGATAAATTCGATAACGATCTCTATCTGTCTCTCCGAACCCAAAAATCCCGGATAGATACCCGCAAACTCAAGGCCCAGCTTCTCCCAGTTCTTAATATACTGAGGCATCTTTTCCGTGTAATCGTCAAAGAAAAAGTGCTGATACCCGGTGTGATTTGAAAAAATCGCCGTCGGCACCGGACAGCACTGTACTTTTAATTTAGAAATAATCGGAAGGGAAACCGTCAGAGAGCATCTCCCAAATCCGGACATATCATTGATAACCGCAAGTTTTTTCTGAATATTGTGTGACATAAAGACTCCTTTTTAAGATACGGCAGAAATTCAAAAAACCTCATATCCTCTTCCCTCACATCTTACCACAAAAACATCTATTTGTCTTCCGGAAATACTACACGAATTCGTGTTCCTTCTCCCGGTTTGCTCCAAAGGCCGATTTGTGCATCATGCTTTGCCACAGCATGTTTTACAATCGCAAGGCCAAGCCCCGTTCCTCCCGTAGATTTGGAACGGCTCTTATCTACCCGGTAGAACCTCTCAAATATCCGTTTCTGATCTTCCGGAGGAATCCCGATACCTGTATCCTCCACTGTCAGTACCGCATGATTTCCTTCCCTGCCAACAGAAATTATAACCCTGCCCTCCGGCACATTATAGCGGATGGAGTTGCTGCAGAGATTATACATGATCTCTTCTATCATTTCCCGGTTGGCCTGTATCATACATCCCGCCGTCCCTGACAGCATCAGTGTCACATTATGCTTTTCCGCGCTGATCTGAAGCATATCCACGCACTTCTTTGCCAGCTCATACAGATCAACTTTTTCCGTTACAAATGTGCCGTCCGCCGTGTCAAGTTCTGACAGCCGCAGGATATCATTGATCAGCATTAAAAGCCGCTGAGAACTTTTATGAATCTCGCCCGCAAACCTGGTGGCATCTTCTCCTGCTGCAATTCCGCTTTCTATCAGCTCAGAATATCCTGATATGGCTGTCAGCGGTGTTTTCAGCTCATGGGACACATTTGCCGTAAATTCCTGACGCATCCTGGAACTTTTCATAATATCCTCATGCTGAACTCTGATAGTGTCCATAAACGGCTCCATCTCCTTATACGGCACCTGGTATTTTTCATCATCCATGTGCTCGGCCATCTGTTCTACCGGAGCAATAATACTTTTTGTCAAAAAATGTGCCAGCACCACACAGACAAGAAGGAGCATGCCCCCCATAGCCGCCAGGGCAGGCAAAAGCGGCAGCAAAAAACTCCACATATTGCCTGCCTCTTTTGCCACACGCAATACCCGTCCATTTTCCATCGCCACCGCATAGTAGTATGTATTCTTTTGTAATGTATCAGATTTTCGGATGATCTCGCCCTCGCCCGTCTCAAATGCCTCCTGTATTTCAGGACGCTCCCCATGATTATCCATGGCATCTATATCTGCGCTGCTGTCATAACACACAGTTCCGTCGGGATTTATCATGGTTACACGCACCCCTTCCAGAGGTTCGAGACGTTCACCGATGCCGCCGTCATCAAGAACACCCGGACTGTTCAATACCATAGCATCCGCTTTTAAACTGTTCATGATTTCTTTCCGGAGTACATCATAGTACACCACCATGGACAAAATGACCGTCAGGATGATAGCGACAACTGTCATGATGGTAAACTGTGCATTAATCTTTTTTCTCATTCAATTCGATACCCCACATTTCGTACGGTTTTAATGTTTTTTCCGGCATCTCCCAGTTTCTGGCGCAATGTTTTGATATGCATATCCAGAGTGCGGGATTCTCCTTCAAAATCAATTCCCCAGACCCGTTCCATGATTGCTTCTCTTGTCATCACGATACCGGCATTCTGCAGAAAGAGTTTCAACAATTCAAACTCTTTGTATGTCAGTTCACAGGGTTTATCCCCCACGTACACCATGCGCTTTTCTCCATCCAGAAAAATGTCATGAAGCCTCATAAACTTTTCTTCTTCCATAGAATGGATGCGGCGCAGGATAGCTTTTACCCTGGAGATCAGCTCCATAATGCCAAAGGGCTTTGTAATATAATCATCTGCTCCGCTGTCCAGACCTTTTACTTTGTCAATCTCCGAAGCTTTTGCTGTGACCATCACCACAGGAATTTTCTTTGTCTCCGGATTGCGGCGCAGTTTTTTGAGCACATCCACTCCATCACTGTCCGGAAGCATAATATCCAGCAGGACCAAATCCGGCTTCCTTTTTTCTATCCTGTTCCAGAATGCTTTCGCACAATCAAATTCCTCCACAGAATATCCGCTGTTCTTCAGAGAATAACACTCGATTTCCTGTATATTTTTGTCGTCTTCCACAATATAAATCAGACTCATAAACCCCTGCTTCCTTTCGCATCCATTTTACCACCAATATACTTTCAGGGCAAAGCATATTTCTCTTTGTAAATCTCGCATTCTTTTTGAAATCCCAGATTATTGCTGTTTCTGATCACATCCGAATAGGCATGAGGATCATAATTGCTCTCACTGCGCTGCAGAAGATACACTGCAATGTTGGAGCAGTGGTCTGCCACTCTCTCATAATTGGTGCAGATATCCGTCAGGATAAACCCCATCTCTATCGTGCAGTTGCCTTCCTGAAGGCGTTTTACATGGCGCTTCTTCATCTGTGCATTAATATAATCCATTACCTCTTCCAGGGGTTCTACTTTAGAAGCCTCTTTCAGGTCATCATGGATAAAGGCACCAAAAGCCATGCCTGTGATTTCCTGAACTGCTTTTGTAAATATCTCTAATTCTTTCTGACCTTTTTCCGAAAAATGTATTTTTTTCGTATGCATCTCATCTGCCGCCGCCATCACGCTGACGGCATGGTCTGAAATTCTTTCAAAATCACCGATGCAGTGCAGCATCATGGACAGGCTCCTGCTATCTGCATCCGAAAGATTTTTACTGCTGAGTTTTACCAGATAGCTTCCGATGCGGTCTTCATATTTATCTACCGTATCTTCCAGTTCACGAACACGCTGGGCCTTCTTTTCATCAAATTTGTCAAACAAAGACATAGCCACATCCAGCGCTTCTTTTGAAAGTTCTGCCATCTGTTTTGTCGCATCCATAGCCTGTTCGCATCCAAGTGCAGGACGCTCCAGGAAACGTTCATCCAATACAGCCACTTCCAGATCTTTTGTTTTTTCTTCATTTCTTCCCACAGTAGCGTGTGCCAGTTTTACCAGCTGATCGCCAAAAGGCAGGAGCAGCGTTGAAGTCACAACGTTAAAAATGGTGTGTATAACTGCTACATTTGCCGGACCGATTGCATCTTTCAGAAAATCAAAGTGTAAAAACAGATTTGCACCATAGAAAAGTGTCATACAGACAATCGTACCTATCAGGTTAAAATACAGATGGATCGCCGCCGCACGCTTTGCGTTTTTGTTCGCACCGATAGCCGACATAATTGCCGTGATACAGGTACCGATGTTCTGACCCATGATAATTGGGATTGCCAGACTGTAAGTAACGCTTCCGGTAGCACAAAGTGCCTGCAGGATACCGACTGACGCAGACGAACTCTGAATCACCGCAGTGATCAAAGTTCCGGCTATTACTCCCATCACCGGATTTGCAAACATCGTCAATATTTGACCAAACTCGGGTACATCCGCCAGAGGTTTTACCGCTCCGCTCATAGAATCCATACCGTACATCAGAATTGCAAATCCCACCATAATGGTTCCTGCATTTTTTCTCTTTTCTTTTTTTGAAAACATTAAAAGCGCGGCACCAGTCAGAGCCAGAAGCGGCGAAAAAGAGCTGGGTTTTAACAGCTGCATAAACAGGCTGCTGCCTTCAATTCCCGTAAGGCTGAGAATCCAGGACGTAGCCGTTGTACCAATGTTCGCACCCATAATAACGCCCACTGCCTGATTCAGTTTCATGATTCCGGAATTCACAAATCCGACTACCATGACAGTTGTTGCTGAAGAAGACTGAATCACCGCTGTTACACCTGCACCCAGAAGAACCGCCTTCCAGCGGTTTTTCGTCAGAGACTCTAATATACGCTCCATCTTACCGCCCGATGCGCGTGAAAGGCCGTCTCCCATCATAGTCATACCATACAGAAAGAACGCCAATCCTCCTAAAAATGATAACATAGAAAAGATATCCATAAGTCATAAACTCCTTTATCTTACTTGTAGCTTTCCCTTACCGTAGCACGCTTATGTAAAATTCAGAAGTTTTTAATGTAAAATCAATGTAAAATGTTTGGGGATTATGAAAGTAAAAAGTGCAGAACAATCATAACATAATTAATATTGCCTGCTCACTGTATTTGCGCTATAATTCGGATAGAATTTTTATATGGATGATATATCCGGAAAGGCATATTTATGGCAAAAGAAGTGAAAACGAATGCGATGCGCATTCTTGAAAAAAATAAGATTCCCTATGAAGTGATCACCTATGAATGCGATGAGTTTATTGATGGCCTGCATACGGCCCAAAAAACCGGAGCCCCCGTGGAACAGAGCTTTAAGACACTGGTCGCTCAGGGAAAAAGTAAGGGATACTATGTATTTGTTGTCCCCATCGCCGAAGAAGTAGATTTAAAAAAAGCCGCAAAAACCGCCGGCGAAAAATCCATGGAAATGATCCATGTAAAAGATATCAACACGGTCACCGGATATATCCGCGGCGGCTGTACTCCCATCGGAATGAAAAAACAGTATCCCACATTTATTCAGGAAAATGCCCGGACATTTGACAAAATTTATGTCAGCGGCGGTAAGATAGGATGTACTTTAAAGCTCAGCCCCCTTGACCTGGCCAAAATTGTCCGGGCACAATTTGCAGATTTTATTGTAAAATAGCAGCGCTGCAGGCTATCTCTTCAGAAGAGCAAAATACCGGTCATGCGCCTGCTGATATTCATGGTTGAAAGTCTCGTCACGTCCTGAATGCAGCATAGATACATAGTCATGCACCTGATGCATCATCTCAGGCTGGACTCTTGCCACCGTTGCAACACCCACATTTGAACAGATATCAGAAATGCGTTCTATCTCAGAAAGCAGATTCAAAAATTCGGTACCTGCATATACGCTGCACAAACCTTCCCGCAGGCGTTCCAGATGGTTGTCATTTAAAACACTGACCATATCGTCCACTACTTCTTCCAGCGGCTCAATATGTCTCGCAGCAGCCAGATCTCTTTTCTCAAAAGCCTCATGAGTGTAATCCAGAATGGTGTTAATTAAATCCTGCAGTACAGCCAGCTCTTCTCCGGCGCTCTCAGAAAAAGCCACTCCGTTTTTATTCATATCTCCGGCAATCTCCGCTATGTTCAATGCATGATCCCCGAGACGCTCAAATTCCGTGATCCCGGAATAATAGTGATTCATAATCTCTACATGAACAGGCGATGAAATATGAGTGGAAATCTGTATCAGATAATTGCTCACCCTGTCTGCCATTATATCAATATTATTTTCGTCTTCTTCAATCTGCAATGCAATTTTTTCATCATACTGCGAGACCAGTGTAAATGCACGCTCAATATTTGCCCGTGCAGCCCCGTACATGGCAAGAAGTGCATCATAACACCGGGCAAAGGCGAGGGCCGGCGTGCTGAAGAACACCGGGTTCAATGCGTCCAGAAGTTCGTCATATTTTCCGGCTGTCTCAGGTTCATCCTTCACAATTCTGCGGCTTAACTTCTCATAAGACTTCAGCGCCGGAAACAGGAGAATCGCACAGGCCAGATTAAAAATCGTATTCGTATTAGCAATACCGCCGGAATGGATCGTACTGTTCCATATCCCGTCCAGCAGACCGATTTTATGGATAATCGTTACTGCCGCCAAAACCAGGACTGATTCACTTAAATTAAATAATATGTTTACAACGCCGACCCTTTTGGCATCCGGCTTTGCACCTATATTACAGACAATGGCCGTTGTCACACAGTCTCCCAGATATATTCCCACCAGCACTGCATAAATTCCGCCAAAGGTAAGCTGTCCGGAAGTAGAAAATGCCTGCAGGATACCGATCGTTGCAGAAGAACTCTGCAAGACAAAAGCCACACCGGCACCAATCAGATAGCCGATCAAAGGGTTCTCTCCCAGCCTTGAAAACAGCTGCTCAATAATACCGGTTTCTGTCAGACCGCTCACCGCATCCGTCATGTTCAAAAGTCCGGAAAACAATATACCAAAGCCTATGATAATCCGCCCTGCTTTATCAGAACCTTTAAATTTCTTTCCCATGATCAGAATAATACCAATGATCATTGCAAGAGGCGCCAGCGTAGATGGTTTCAAAAACTGCAAAAAAGAAGCACCCGACGCATTCAGATCCAAAAGCCTGATAATCTGTCCGGTAACTGTCGTTCCTACATTGGCACCGATAATAATGCCCAATGACTGCCCAAGAGGTATAATCCCTGCACCTACAAGTCCTGCAGTGATGACGATCGTTGCTGTTGAAGACTGGATCAGAGCAGTCATCACCAGTCCTGTGAGGAATGCCTTTACCGGTGTGCTGGTAAGTTTCTCCATTGCCTTTTTTAACGTTCCCGATGAACTTTCCTTCAGTCCATCCCCCATCATACGCATTCCAAAAAGGAACATAGACAGGCCGCCCAAAATAGAAATTACATTAAAAATATTCATATCCCACTCAATTTATCAATCGTATTTTTTTAATAATCTGCCGTATTAAAAATATGATAAACCCTCTTTACTTAAATTTTACCTGGATTTTACCATACTTTTACATAAGATACCATACTTTTTTGTAATTCCTACACTTCTTTCACATATTTCACTGCAGGCAAAAAGATAAAATATATCATCTGAAGACATATTTTTGCTGCACCTTATAACTGATAAAGAAAAGTACAACATCAACTGCAATTTTTATAATCGTTTCAGATACAGACCCCATCATTCCCGCAATTCCTGTTACCAAAACAGCACTCAGGCTCATCTGACAAACAGCAAGCAGAAAATATTTCGATAATGACGATGCATATTTTTCGGTACTCTTGAACACTAATTTATAATTCAGCAAATAATTATACACTGCCGAAACAATTCTCGCCAACACCGTTGCAATCGCAATGTACCATAGGGGACTTACTTTCTTCTACATTCCACATAATATGGAAAAGAGGATAAGGTCTACTGCACTTGATGACAGAGAGGAAACAATAAATTTGAGAAAGCACTTTCCAAATATTTTATATATTTTGATAGAATCCATAATGGGATTAAAATGTGTCGCATGATTTTCTTTCGAATCATAAATTGTCTCAATTTTCACTTCTTCTATGTCGACTTTTCCCTTACTGTCCAGAAGCATATTCGTTTCAAACTCAAAACGCTCACCAGGTGTATTCAAAAGAAATCTCATAAAATCTCCTGGAATCGCTCTAAGCCCTGTCTGCGTATCTGACACATCAATACCGCATAGCCATTTGCATACATAATGTGTAAGTTTATTGCCAAATTTGCTTTTTGACGGAACAGACGGCAAATCAAAATCTCTGCAGCCCAATATTAACTTTTGCGGACTTTTCTCCAGTGCTTCCATGCATTTTTTTATATCCTTCACTCCATGCTGCCCATCAGAGTCTGCAGTTAAACAGCCCAGAATCTCTTCTTCCTGATATTCATTAAGCAAATAATTGAACGCACTCTTAAGAGCACGGCCTTTACCCATATTTACCGCATGTTTTAAAATATGGCATTGATATTCATCCCGGGCCTGTTCAAATAAATATCCGTATCTTTCGCCGCTTCCGTCATCAACCAAAATCACCGGTCCCAGCCCCGCGTCTTTCAAATCTTCTAATAACTTTATGAGATTTCCATCCGGCTCATAGGAAGGAATCACAATTGGAATATTTGACATATTACTCACCTCCAACTAAAATCACGCTGTTGCCAGCCTGGTCGGGGTAATTTTCTTCCACCCATTTCTGAATAATTTCATTTTTTGAATCATAAATAAACATATATTTGTATTCCTCCGCATCCTCTAACTGAGACGCTTCTGAAATAACTCTGGCAGAAATATTTGTTGAGTACAATAAATATTTGCACAAATAATGCGCATATCCTGCATCACTCCTGGGAATGCAAATAATGTAAGACGAACCATTCTCCACATGGTAGTCCCTGGCTGCCTGTTCAATCCAAAGTCGTTCACCCGCTGAATTTGTCTTAAAAATAGTTGCGAAATTTCCTTTTTGATCCCTCCAGTTCAAGATCAGCATAGCAAAAACAGCCGCAATACATATCCATTTCTTTTTTCCCATCTCACTAAAAGATATCATTACAAGAGACATTAAAATAATCATATAATAGATAGCAATAAAAATTGTTTTTCTATATCTTGCAATACTTGCCAGTTCCATAGCCTCCGTTTCCGGCATAGAGAACAGATACATAAAAAACACCCCTGCCATATACAGCACATACATTATAGCGACCGCAAAAACCATCTTGAGATATTGCCTCCTGAGTGCCGGCTGCATTAAGAAGCAAACCAGGCCCATTACCATCAAAAACGCCAAAAGAAAATACAAGTCTCTTCCAGTAACTGAATAATGCAGAAGCTGAGATAAAATGGATTGTATAACATCTCCTGATTTTGTTGAAAAAATACCCTTATAGTTTTCTACAGTCATTGCATGTTTCGACACCAATGCGTTATCAAACACATAATCACAATGTGCCTGCCATAAATAAATCGTTAAAAGAGGGGTAATAATTGCAGCAACATATTGTCCAATATTCTTTCTCTCGTATTTTGCAGAGACCAGAATAAGCACAAATGCTGCGGCAACAAAAAAGATACCGGAGTTCTTTATCTGAACAGTCGTGCATAAAAAGGGAATGGCATACAAAACAGATATCTCTCCCCTTTTATCCGTATTATCAAATCCACAGCATTCAGAATACACAAAGAACAGCGTCGCCATACCTTGCAGCGGCAGCAGTGTATCTACCAGCAGGTCCGTAATCCTGATATTGTAACACAACAAAAAATTCGCAAAACAGATTACATACATTCCACTGATAATTCTGTTTTTCTCAACATATTTAAACACAGGCAAAATAAAACAAAGCATCATAAATGCCTGCGCCGTCATTTGTATACTCTCTGATTCCGAAACTACTTTCGCAAAATAATATATATACGAACAAAAATGTGCTTTGCACATTTCCTATACAATAAAAAGCGGAGAGCCTACGCTCTCCGCTTTCCACGATCCATCATCTTACAAAACACAACCGCCACTGCCGTACTTACCGCAGTTGCCGCTATCCCCGGCCCTACAATTGCTGTTGGATTCACACTCCCATACTGACTCCGGTAGGCTGGCGTCAAGTTAGGACTAAATATTTATGCTACCTATATTTTATCTCCCAATAGCCCTTCTTGTTTGAACCTATACGTATAATTTTTCCTTCTTCGCGCAGTTTTTTCACTATACGGCTAATCTTTCTGGTACTAAATTCTGTCTCTTCACTCATTTGCTTTGCCGTAATATCAGGCTTGTTTCGTAATAAAGACAATACTTTTCTCTCATCATCACTTATATCGCCATTT
>JAUNSC010000022.1:0-33622 GCA_030539395.1 Eubacteriales bacterium | reverse complement strand
AAAATTTATCTTCTCATTTGGTAATGAAAATGGAAAAATGACCTTTATAAAATGTTCTGATATCTCAAAAATATCTCTGTCATAAAACCGCAAAATGCGGCTCATTCCCGACCCAAGCTGTTCTACTAATCCCACATCCTTAAATACTCTCATCAGTTCTCTATTTCTCGGCATACTACTGCAACTGAAAAAATCTTGTATACTTTGTCCCTGAATCAAACCTCCATATGAAGTAATTTCTATTCTATCGCTGAAAATTTCAAATACTGGTGGAATTTCCCTTGAAAAATCATTATGAACAACTGCATTTATCAATGCTTCCCTTAATGGTACAGGTTCGACCAAATTCTTTTCGATTCTATTTGCACTGGTTACTTTTGCTCGCGTAATATTTTCAATCTTCATTTTCTCCAAAACATTATTAGTCGCCTTAATTAAGGAACAATACCCATATTCTTCATTCTCTATCAAGTCTACTTTATCTGTTCCGGCATATTTTGCAACTTTAATAGATACCCCATTTTCGTCTGCCAACAAATAAGCAATGTAATTAAATTTACCTTCCTGTGTTAATAATTCAAGACTATTAATAAATTGATTATTTAATTCCAGACCTCGTTCCTGATAATAAATCTTCAACTGTGCAAACGTCAAATCCTGCCTCGGTGCCGAAATATTACGCAGTGTTGTATGAATTCTTTTCGCATACAATTCATCTATCAATGCAGTAGGCATCGGCTGAGTCGATGTACCAAGGCGCATATAGCATCCGCCAGGAGACATTCCTTTATTTTTAATATAATACGGTTTTTCAAGCCCGCTTGATACGATAATTTTAGTTACTGGCACTCCTTCTATATTTTCAATAACAATATCAAATAATCCAAGGGTAGATGGTAAAATATTATCTTTAATTCTATCTGCTATTTTAAGCTGCATCGAATCTATATCTGGATTTTCAATCGGATGACCATCATCATCTATTCCAATATACAAGATTCCTCCTTCATGATTATTAAGAAAAGCTACTATTTCTTTTTCCAACTTCTCATTTAGTATGGATTTAAATTCTATTCGGTTGCTTTCCTGTAACATTCCCTTGCCATCTCCTATCACGTATAATTTCTCTATATATAACAATAATAATCATTTTGCGCAATAGCTCTATTTATACTCTTATTCAAATCTTCATTATACTCAGCTCTCCATGTTTGCGGATAATACGTTGCCTCTATGATGGAAAGTTTTATACCAGAGACTCTCGAAATAAGAATAGGATTTACCATATTATTAACCATCATTTTAATTGCTGTATTCCTTATTGGTTCAACAGCCAAAGACTTCTTGCTCTTTCCACCTTTAATAATATCAAAATCCTGATTCATATTAAAAAACCAGGCATTTAGACTTTCTCCTTTAAATTTTCCCTTATATCTATATATAAATTCGAAAATATTGTCATTTTCTTTTATTACACTACCATTTTTCTTTTCTGCATATCTTATCGCACTTTTTAAATCTCTTGACAGCCCACATGGAATATTCATTTCTACATCATTTATCCTGAGCTTTTTGAAATCATTCCCTATATCTGCTCGAATTATGGCCGTAATCACATTTCTTTTAGCCGGTGCTATTAACGTCAATTTTATGAATAGCCGCAAAATGATTCTCTGCAAATATCTTTCCTCATCTCTTATCCCAGCCGAACTAATCTCAAAACTATCAATAACGTCATCAAGCGTAATCAAAATTTTCTGAATGTCCGAACATTTAAAAAAACCTCTTTCTATTGGTTCTGATAATCCATACATCTTTACTATTGTGTCCTTAAAATCACTATAATCTAAGTCAGAAAATATATCTACCCATTTCCCTGTTCTACTCAAATAATCATAAAAACTTTTTATAGATTCCAAATGGGATTCCATTGTTTTCCTGGAATTAATTTCTCCTTTTTGATGATAATAGCCGATACACTTTTTTACCGTTTCTTTGCTTATTTCTCTTGGAGTGTCCGCCAAATGAACTTCTGGCAAGCTCAAATATTCAATAAACTTATTGACATGATTTCTATAAGGGTAATTACTCTCTATCAATGCCTTACAATCTTCAAAATAATCTTCTCTATACTGAACCATTCTATCTACCTGCATCACTCTGTTCTATCCCCTTAAAACTACAACTTCATAGATGTTTTTCATTATATTACACCTATTCCCCTAAGTCAACATCACGAATGAAGAAATCGGAGAGCCTACGCTCTCCGATTTTTCCTGTCCATCATCTTACAAAAAACAACCGCCACCCCCGTACTTACCGCCGTAGCCAGAATCCCCGGTCCTACAATCGCTGTTGGATTCACACTCCCATACTGACTCCGGTAGGCGATAATATTTACCGGAATCAACTGCAGCGACGAGATATTCAATATCAGGAAAGCGCACATTTCATTGCTGGCCACACCGTGCGGCATTGCCCGAAACATGCACTTTTTCTGCATATTATCTGTATTCTTCCATATCGTACCTGCGCTGCCCGGATCTGCTTCATTTCTTCGCTCTTCCTCCAGCTCTCCCAACGCCTCCATCGCCTTCAGCCCTGCCGGTGTTGCCGCCCAGCCAAGTCCCAGAAAGTTGGCAATAATATTCACCGCTATATGCTCCTGAGCCGAATGGCCTTCCGGGATTTTGGGAAACAGGAAATGAATAAACGGACGCAGCTTTTTTGTCAGTCCTTCGATGATCCCGCTCTCCTTTGCAATCTCCATAAGCCCTACCCACAGCGACATGACCCCCGCCATTGTAATACAAAGTGTAACAGCCTCTTTTGACGATGCAATTGCTGCATCTGTCACCTCCTGCAGTGTACCGGTCATTGTCCCGTATAGTATACCGATCAAAATCATTGCACCCCAGAGAATATTCATTGTCAGCCATCCGTCATCTGTTCCCTTTATTCTATTCAAAAAAAAATCTAATAGAACTTATAAAAGCATCTGATAAATATCCCTCCTGGAGACGCCTCTGTCTTTTGCCACCTGTTTCATGGCTTCCTTGCGGTCCATACCCTTTCCGGTATAAATTTCCATATGTTCTTCTACGCTTAAGCCTTCCCACTGTCTGCGGGCCTCCTCCGCCATTTCCCTGCGGCTTTTTCCTTCTATCACAAGAACGCATTCTCCGCGGGGTTCCGTCTCTTTATAATGCAAGAGTGCCTCTTCCAGATTTGTGGCAAACGCTGTCTCATGCTTCTTTGTCAGCTCCCGGCATACTGTAACTCTGCGGTTTCCAAGCGTCTGTAACAATTCCTCCAACGTACGGACGAGTCTGTGGGGAGCTTCATAGATAATAATTGTACGTGTTTCTCCTTTTAATTCCTCCAGAACGACCTGTTTCTCCTTCTTCTCGGATGGAAGAAATGCTTCAAAACAAAATCTCCTGGTGGAAAGTCCTGACAGAGTCAGTGCCGTGACACAGGCAGATGCCCCCGGCAGAGAAGTCACCTCTACCCCCTCTTCATAGCACATCTTCACCAGTTCTTCCCCCGGGTCTGATATTCCCGGCGTTCCTGCATCAGTGATAAGCGCCACATTTTTTCCGCCCTTCATCTGTTCTATCAGATAATGTCCTTTTTCTATCTTATTATACTCATGATAGCTGGTCATAGGCGTCTTTATCTCAAAACGATTCAGCAGACGTATGCTGTTTCTGGTATCCTCCGCAGCGATCAGATCTGCTTCTTTTAAAGTCCGCAGTACACGCAGCGTGATATCTTCCAGATTTCCGATAGGTGTTGCACATAAATATAATTTTCCCTGCATTCCCGCATCCCCTTTATCTGATTACCGCTTGCCTCACGGGTTTTGTTTTTCAAAGTCATATCCGTCCCGTCAGCTGTTTTTCAGTATCCATAGATATCATATATCTCATCAGTATATACACCCGGCTCTTTATACACGATCAGAGGTTTTTCCACAGTGATCCTGCTTTTTCCGCCCTTCAATCCTTCCAGCAAAACCATATTTGGCTCTCTGTCCACAAAAGGATACACCAGTTTCATCCGCTTGGGTTCCAGATGATACTTCACCATCACAGTCATGATCTCCGCCAGCCGGAAGGGCCGGTGTACCATATAAAACCGTCCGCCCTCCCTCAGAAGCGCCGCTGCCTGACTGACCACATCCTCCAGCGTACACATTACCTCATGACGGGCGATTGCCTTTGGCTGCCCGGGATTTACCAGGCCATGATTCCCCGTCATATACGGCGGATTGGATGTAACCACGTCAAAAGAGGCTTTTCCAAATATGGACCAAGCCTCTTTAATATCCCCTTCCATAATGGAAATCTTTTCTGACAGACCATTTAATTCCACACTGCGTCTTGCCATATCAGCGCTTATCTTTTGAATCTCAAGACCCGTAAAATGTTCTCCACGGGTCTTTGCTTCCAGAAGGATCGGAATAATCCCTGTTCCGGTTCCCAGGTCTATCACGCACTCTCCCGGCTTTACCCGGGCAAACCCGGAAAGAAGCACCGCATCCATACCAAAACAGAAGCCGTTCTCATTCTGAATGATCCTGTAACCGTTACGCTCAAGCTCGTCTATTCTTTCTCCGGGCAGCAGAATATTATCCATCCAGTTTTGATTTCCCTTCTTTTTTCTCCATTGCTTCCAGCTGTTCCAGTTCCTTGTCCTGTTTGCTGTCTTTTTTATTATTCTTTCTCTTGCGGGGTTTAAATCTCAATTCCGCCACAGGATATTCCCTGAGTTCTTTCTCATCATCCACATCGATGATCACCTTCACCGTCTGACGAAGCACATTTACACTCTGCACCTCTCCTTTGACTCCGTCCACCGCTGTCACCCTGTCACCAACACCTGGCAGCTGACTATTGAGATACTCATATGTTTCCTCTTCATTTTTCAGACAACACATCAACCGACCGCACACACCCGAAATTTTCGTGGGATTCAAAGACAGATTCTGCTCTTTTGCCATCTTTATAGAAACCGGTAAAAACTCTGACAGATAGGAGTGGCAGCAAAGTGCTCTGCCGCATGTTCCCACTCCGCCTAAAATCTTCGTCTCATCCCTGACACCGATCTGGCGCAATTCAATCCTTGTCTTAAATACTGCTGCAAGATCTTTTACCAGTTCACGGAAATCCACACGTCCGTCTGCCGTAAAATAGAACAAAATTTTATTATTATCAAACGTATATTCCGCATCAATAAGCTTCATTTCCAGCTCGTGTTTGCGGATCTTTTCCTGGCAGATTTTCATCGCCTCTTTTTCTCTTTCCCGGTTGCGGCTGACTTTCTCGTCATCTTCTGCTGTTGCAATGCGAAATACCGGTTTCAGCGGCTGCACAACTGTCTTGCTGTCCACTTCCCGGTTTCCCACAACCACTTTGCCGTATTCCATTCCGCGGGCAGTTTCCACGATTACATGGTCACCGCGCTTTATATCCAAATTCTTTGGGTCAAAATAATAGATTTTACCGGCTGTCCGGAATCTGACCCCTACAATCTTTGTCATTCTAATCTCCATTCTCCTTTATTAAAAGAAACAGCAATTCCATCGTTAATTCAAAATTTACATTTGCAGTCAGTCTGGCTTTCGCCTTCACAATCCCCTGCAGGATGTTCTCTACACCCTCATATGAAATATGTTTTGTCTGTTCTTTGATCGCGCGGAGATATTCTTTAAAAATAATACCATCCGCATCATTTGTCGCTTTAAAATATAACACATCACGGTACCAGACGGCCAGTATATCCAGATAATCCCTGATATCCAGTTTAAATTCCGTCACGGCCTTTACTGCCGCCGTAATATCCGACATGTCCATCTCTTTTACATGAGTCAGAAGATGAACTGCCGCCGCTTTAATTTCATTAAAATTTTCAGATGATGCAAGCTGAATAGCTTTTCCAATATTTCCCTGTGCAAATGCAACGCAAATATCCGCCTGATAATCCGGAACTTTTACATTGGCCATAAGATATTCTTTTACCTGTGCGTCCGGCACCGGTTTAGTGTTAAGCACAACACATCTTGAAAGGATCGTGGGAAGAAGCGCTGCTGTATTTGCAGTCAAAATCAATATTACCGCATATTCAGGCGGCTCCTCAATTGTTTTAAGAAGAGCGTTTTGTGCCTGAGGTGTCATCTTTTCCCCGTCACCGATAATATATATTTTATACGCACTGCTGTATGGCCGTACTGATACATCCTCCACAACCTGACTGCGGATATCATCCACACTGATGCTGTTCGGTTTGTCATGTGTCACCTCTATAATGTCCGGATGATTCTGGCTCACAGCCTGACGGCAGGAATGACATTTCCCGCAGGGTCTGTCTTCATCATTTTCACACTCCAGTGCCCTGGCAAACATCCTTGCGATGGTCTTTTTCCCTGAACCCTTCTCGCCGCTTAAAATATAGGCATGCGAAACCTTACCTGATCTTATGGCATTTTCAAGATGCTGTACAACTCCTGTATGTCCGATAATTCCTTTTAATCCCATAATCTACTCCTTTTTGCTCTGGCAGGTACGAATAAAATCTTCTACTTCCCGCATGCACTCTTCTCTGTCATTATCATTTGCAAATCGTCTGGTAATCCCTGCCTTCTGGAGATTTTCTTCTGAAAAATCAACACTGTCCGCCAGAAATCTCCGGCACATCTCTTCATACTTCTGATTCTGCGGTTTGCGCTCTCTCTTCAATGCCCGTTCCAGACGGTTTCCATCTTCCACTTCAATATAGATGGGCACCACCTTATCCGGTCCATAATATTCTTTCAATCTGGCATATGACTCCAGCGTTCCGATAGCCAGATAGTCATATTTTTTTAAATCTGTATGTTCATCATCGACAGTAAAATATTTCCATATCCCATGAACCGTATGATACGCCCGCATCTCTATCACTTTCCCCTGACGCTCCAGTTCACAGGCCGTTTCATCATCTACAAAATAGTACTCCCTTCCATCCTCTTCTTTTTCACGGATAGGACGTGTCGTATACAGTACCATCTTTTTCAGATGCAGGCCTTCCTGATCTATGACTTCCTTATATATTGTATCTTTTCCTGAGCCGCTTTTGCCCATAATATAATATATCTTACCCATCTGTCAATCTGCCTTTCAACATATTATTATACAATGAATATATTCTGTTTGCAAATATCAATATTGTTTCCGGTATAATCTTTCATCCCCTGAAGAGAAAACCCTTCCCTCTGATACCACTCCAACGATTTAAGCAGTTCTTTGCTGATCTTTTCTCCCGGTACGATCATGGGAATTCCCGGCGGATACAGGTAAATATATTCTCCGCTGACACATCCTGTGCTCTCATTCAAAGATATTGTCTCATGCTCACATCTTCCCGCCTGGGCAATCGTCATAACGGCACTGTCCTGATGCCGGATCCCCCGGTATGGCTTTTTCCCGGCTTCCTCCCGGGTATTGTCCACCGGTTTGCTGCAAAGCTCTTCATCTATTTTTTGAAGAGCTTTCGACAGACGGTCAAATCCCTCCCTGCTGTCACCCACCGAAGTAAGTGCAACCACATACGTTCCTGTCTCCATTTCCGGTTCAAGATGATAAGTCTCACGAAGCCTTTCTGCCAGCCATCTGCCGCTTTTACCCCTGGCTTCTATAATTATTTTTGACAGATCACGGTCAAACATATCACCGTTTCTCATTCCTCCCTGGAGCACTCTTATCATCTTCAAATTTCGGGAACTGTCATAAAATTCTTCCAGACACTTTGCAAATTTCCGGAAAAGCTCTGTTCCTTTCATCTCTGTCATTTCCACACATACATCTATTCCCGCCATCAGAACATACGAGGGACTGCTGGTCTGAAAAATCCCAAGGTATTTCCGTATCGTATCCCCGTCTGTTAAAATACCGTTTCTGTGCAGAAGCGCCGTCTGTGTCAGAGAAGGCATGGTCTTATGCAGACTGTGTATCACAATGTCTGCCCCCAGTTTCACAGATGACTGCGGAAAAACAGGATGGAATCCGAAATGCGCTCCATGTGCCTCGTCCACAATAAGCGGTTTACCAAAAGAATGGGCAATTTCTGCAATTTTCTTTATGTCAGAAACTACACCTTCATACGTGGGGGAGGTGACAAAGACTGCCTCTATTTCTTTATCTTTTTCCAGTGCAGTTCTTACATCTTCCGGCAGGATACTTCCTCCCGGCAAAGTCATTTCTCCAATTTCCCGGGGATAAAGATATACCGCCTTCAGCTCACGGATTTCTGCTGCATGATATGCGGCTTTGTGGCTGTTTCTGGCCATTAATATTTTTCCCCTTTGATTTGTACATGCAAAAATCGCCGTCAAAATCCCGGATGTACTTCCATTTATCAAATAATATGTCTCCTGAGAACCATAAAGATCCGCCGCCTTTTTCTGCGCATCCCGCAGTATCCCTTCCGGATGATGCAGATTATCAAACCCTTCTATCTCTGTAATATCAATATCTCTCACTTCCGGCACTGCCCCAAGACTGCGTTTATGTCCCGGCATATGAAAAGGATAATAATCTGATTTTCCGTATTCCTTCAATTTATCATATAATCCGCTCATAATATGTCCTCCGGTTCTTTCCAAAACCGTTTTTCATCTTTTGATTTTGCAGATATTGTATCATCTCAACTGTCGTCTCAATACGTTTTTCGCCTTATGCCCTTCTTCGCGCAGGCGCGGACCGCTGCAAGGCTCATTATACCATAAAAAATTCCGGCAGGAAACCTTCTTGTATAAGCCATTTAAATATGTTACATTAATACTGCCGTAAGGCAATCTTGAATTTTATGCCGCCTGTTGGCCGGCAGATTGGAGTTTTTATGAAGATAATGATCATCAGGCATGGAGACCCGGATTATGAACATGATACTTTGACAGAAACAGGGTGGGAAGAGGCCCGGGTTCTTGCCAGGAAGCTTGCCAGTGAAAAGTTAGATTATATTTATGTCTCTCCTCTGGGGCGCGCCCGTGATACGGCTTCCTGTACCCTGGAAGCAATCGGAAGAAAAGAAGATGCTGTCTTTGACTGGTTGAGGGAATTCCCTCCTGTCGTAAAAATCGGTGATGATAAAAAACTTCTGGAAAGTTATCCGGATGCCTGTCAGCATGAAGATGGAGGCTGGTATCAGCATGTCGTATGGGACAATCTGCCCTCTTATTGGACAGAATACCCCTGCTATTTTGACAGAAATGACTGGCGTCAGGGAACTATTGCAGCAAACAGCAATATGCCGGAACAGTATGATAATGTCATAAAAAATTTTGATGCTCTTCTGGCAAAACACGGATACGAACGTTTTCATAATCATTACCGCGCAGCCAGGCCCAATACAGACACACTTGTTTTTTTCTGCCACTTTGGTCTGGAATGTATCCTTCTTTCCAGACTATTAAACGTATCTCCATTTATCCTGCTGCACGGCACCGCTTTTGCACCAACTTCAGTAACTGTACTCAACACGGAAGAAAGACAGGAAGGCATCGCATATTTCCGTGCTTCCCGGCTGGGTGATATTTCCCATCTTTATGCCGCAGGCATGGAGCCTTCATTTTCTGCCCGATTCTGTGAGGTCTATACAGACTGGACAAAGCGTCATTGAAAGGAAACTGACGTATGAATGCTAATGTAAATAAACATCCTCTTTTTTACCGTCAGATTTTCAGCCTGACCATGCCTATTGTAATCCAGAATCTGCTGAGCGCTGCTGTAAGCTCTGCTGATGTTATCATGCTGAACAGCGTTGGGCAATCAGCTATTTCCGCCGTCTCTCTCGCATCCCAGTACTCTTCTGTTTTGTTTATGTTCTTCTTTGGACTGGGAACCGGAGCCACCATGCTGAGTGCCCAATACTGGGGTAAAAAAGATGTACACGCCATTGAACTGGTAGAAGGAATCGCACTGCGCTTTTCTATCATTGTTTCAACATTGTTTGCCCTGTGCGCTCTTACAATTCCGGAATTGATGATGCGTCTTTTCACAAATGATACAGAATTAATTTCTCTTGGTGTACCTTATCTGAGAGTTGTCTGTTTCAGTTATATATTCTGGAGTATTTCAGAAATCTATCTTGCTTCCCTTCGAAGTGTGGAACGCGTGAGCATCAGCACTGCTCTTAATGCGCTGGCACTGGTATTGAACGTCATTTTAAATGCGGTGTTTATCTTTGGGCTTTTGGGCGCACCAAAACTCGGTGTTACCGGTGTAGCTCTTGCCACCAGTATTTCCCGTGGAATACAGCTGATCTGCTGTATAGCTGTCTCCCACTTTTCAAAGAATGTGAAGCTGAGGTTCTCATACATATTTGTCCGTAACAAAGTTCTGTTCCAGGATTTCCTGAAACTTTCCATACCGGCAGTTGCAAATGATCTTGTATGGAGTACTGCTTTTTCCATGTATTCTGTCATTCTCGGTCATATGGGAACAGACATCGTGGCTGCCAATTCCATTGTTGTAGTGGTGCGCAATTTTGCCACTGTCTTCTGTTATGGTTTTGCCGGTGCATCTACAATCTGGCTTGGTAAACAGATCGGTCAAAATGATATGGAGGGAGCAAGACGTGATTCCAAACGGCTTATGGTACTTACCTTAATAGCCGGTGCTGTCGGCGGTGTTATCGTTCTTTCCATCTCGCCTTTTGTATTAAAAAATGCATCCCTGACCAGTCAGGCAATGCATTATCTGAAATATATGCTGCTTATGAACAGCTATTATATTATGGGAATTTCTGTTAACTCCCTTTTAATCTCCGGTGTATTCCGGGCCGGAGGCGACAGCCGTTTCGGTTTTATCTGCGATACCATCGATATGTGGTGTTATGCCGTTCCCCTGGGGTTCTTTTCTGCCTTTGTTTTAAAGCTTCCGCCTCTTTGGGTCTACTTCCTGCTTTGTACAGATGAATTTGTAAAATGGCCCTGGGTAATCAAACATTTCCGGAGTTATAAATGGCTGAATAACATTACAAAAGAATACGAATAAAAAGGATCTCATTTTTGGGATCCTCATCTAAAAAGGCCTGTTTTTACACCTTTTATAAATTCAGAAGCTTAATACATGTGAATACAAATCCTGCAATTATTCCTGCTCCTGCCAGCGTTCCCAAAGACAGTCCCGTTATCCGTGCTGCGGCAGCTCCTGCCAGACATCCCGCAACTGTTCCGGCCAAAATAAACGAAAGCATAGCCGACTGTGGCGAAATATTTAATCTCTTTCTAAACATATCATACATGTATTTTTTCATACCGGTACCTCCGGGTGCTCCCCTGTGATATAGAATAATACCCACTCAGCAATGTTGACCGCATGATCTGCAATCCGTTCCAAATATTTTGCAATCATCAAAATATCTGCTGCCTGCTCCCCGTTCTGAATATTTTCATTAATCTGCCATATGATGAGTTTCTTTATATCAACAAAATAATTGTCCACCACATCATCATGATGGATTACTTCAATTGCTTTTTGTACACTGCGCTGCACGTATGCGTCCACACTTTCTTTTACCATAAAGATAGTTTCTTCTGCCATTTTCTCAATGCTGTTTAAGCTTTCCGGAAAACCGCTTCCGGCCAAAATTAAAGTTATTTCAGATATATCCGCCGCATGATCTCCTATCCGCTCCATATCTGTTACCATTTTCAGCGCTGCTGATACCAGACGAAGATCTGTGGCAACCGGCTGCTGCGATAAAAGAAGATTCAGACACAGATTCTCTGTATCTCTTTCCATGCGATCAATTTCATCATCAAAGTGGATCGTATTTTCAGCGCCCTCCTTATCATGGGCAAGAAGTGCCGTTATGGCGTTTTGTATGGCATTTTCAATCAGCTGTCCCATATCCGTCACATATCCGTTAAGTTTTTCCAGCTGTTTATCATAATAATCTCTCATATCAGCCAAACCTCCCCGTAATATAATCTTCCGTTCTTTTATCCGCAGGTTTTGAAAACAACTTTTTTGTATCCCCGAACTCTACCATTTCACCCAGCAGAAAAAACGCCGTATTATCTGAAATTCTTACCGCCTGCTGCATATTATGGGTTACAATTACAATTGTATACTGTCCTCTTAAATCCATTGCCAGGTCCTCAATTTTTGACGTGGAAATCGGGTCCAGAGCTGAAGTCGGCTCATCCAGGATTTTGAGTAGGGTGCCCGCAAACCCATAAAACACACGGCTTGTACAGTGTGCAATAGTGTGTATACTGTACATTTTTTCCAATGTACTGTTCGGCATTAATTTGTAAATTCCTATCATACTTTTTCCTTCCAGGTCTGTTCACCAAATATTTTTCTGTTACACCATAATTGTAACAAAGACATTGTAAAATCCTCCACCCTATAAGTGTAAAATACAAGTAAAACTTTTCTAAATGAAATAAGGCAGGCAAGCGCTTAGCTTACCCGCCCCCCACCAATGGAATATTTGGATTCAGGCATTACCCTCGCCTTCCTACGGTCTCTATTATCATATGTAACTTTATTTCTAAAATTCTTCAATCTGATCTATTAAATTTTCCCAGCCCTGCGGAAGGATATTTAACTGATAAATGTCAAACTTTGTCCTCTGAATCAGCTTCTTCAATTCCTTTTTCATTTGTTCGGAATCTTTCCTGGGTAAAATCTTCTTCAAAGCATATAATCTGGAAAATAAATCCGTATCTTTTGGTAAAACATCAGGCGAATCATTCAAGTCCCGGATAACAACAGATGATGTCATACCGCTTACCATCGAATTATGCGCACAATAATTTCTAAGATTTCTTATAGCATCCAACCAGGTATCCATCTGTTTTGTTGCCTCTTTTTTATATTTTCCATTTGAAAAGGCATAATTTAGAACATCTTTTCTTAAGTCCCCCCCGCAAATAAGAATACAACATAGTTATTGTACCAAACTCAAAATATGAAAAGACCACCCATACTGGAAGGCTACTGTTCTGCTTGCTTCCGCCTTTTCGGTATTCTTTGAGTTCAGGATGCTTTACCACATCTTTCCTCAATGCATTTTCTTTCTCCAAAATATCATCCAAAAATCTTTGAAAATATTTCTCATTCCTTTTTCGTTTTTTTGCATCTTTCTCACTCTTAGAAAGAGTGTAATACTGCCGATCCAAATAGAAAACTGCATCCTGTGTCTTTATGGAGACAGCATTTGATACTGCACTCTTAAACCGCACCTCTGCTTTATTACAATATAAAACCAAGAGATTTCTCAATTTTACATCAAACTCATATAATTGAAATAGAAGATCCTGCTTCGGTTTATTGCCCATGATTCCTGAGTAAGAAAGCAAATATTTTCCATACCTGCTCACTCTAAAGTAACCCGCATATTGCAGAAACTCCCTCATCCGCTTTCTTTGCCGGAACACCACGTATTTCTTTATCACATCTATCTGCTCTTCCAAATTAATTGGAACTTCCCTGTTTGGCATTGCTTCTCCCCTCTCATGGTAAAAAAAAGAATGGATATACCATTCTTAATCCCGCTAATGGAATATTTGGATTCGGGCATTACCCATGCCTCCCTACGGTCTATAATAATCTTAACACAAATCTTTAGAAAATCAAGTACCCATCCTACCAATTCTCATACTATACAATTCTATGAACCCCAAAGCAATCGAAGAACAAATCATCTCCGATTGCCTATCATTTTATGTCTATTTTACGTCTAATAGTTTAAAGAACTGTTCCGCCATTTCTAAAAAGGAAAAGAACCAAAACACATTTTTCAGATATGTGTTGCAGGTTCCATTCTTTGGTGGCTGTTTTAAATTTTCGGTATGATGCCCTGCTTTCGGAGTCCTTTCTTACCTCCGATTTGAATTTTTTGAAATCCATTCGAAGTGATTGCGGTGACCGGCATCTTAGTATCCACTTGTGGAGGCTGACAAATTTGTGTTTAAAGCCACCGGGATATCCGATCCATGCGGAAAAAAGGCTGTATCAGCAGAGCAACATTATTTGCAATTTAAGTGAGATTTAATTGACACGCTCAATCATGGATGCCCTTGGTCAGAGGAATTAGCATCAGCAGGACAACGATGCCCACAATGCCGATCACGATACCCAACACAAAGTGGTCAAACACCATCGTCAGGCACATACCAACGCCCAGCAGCAGCGCACCCAGTACAGCCACAATAACTGTTCCAATGGTTTTTGCACTCATCTTGACCGGGGCTTTTCCTTCCATCTTGCGCCAGATCAGGAGAGTGACCAGCAGGACAACCAAACCGATTACGCCGCAGACGATACCCTGGTTGAACATACCCCATTCCGGGATCAGCGCCATGCACATACCCAGTGCAAAAAACACAATGCCAATGGTTCCAAGAATCAATGCTACAAAATTACTTTTTTTCATAATGTACCTCCATTTTGTTTTCAGTGATTGGCTTCTCAATCAGTATCTGTAATTTACAGCAGTTTTGTTTGTCGAACATTTCAGTTCTGTTTGAGAAATATTAAAATGGCAGTCGTCTTTTCCTTTCAGAAGAAACGACTGCCATTCAAATTTAGGGGCGGAATTATATTAAGAGATGATTGCCTTTCTCACAGATTTCATACAGTTCATCATACTTTTGCTCAATCAACGGAGCTACTTTTACCGTCCGCCGCCGCACGAGAATTTGATATACAAAATATGCCGCGATCCATCCGCCGAATCCCGGTACCGCCAGAATAACCATCAAAATCCACATAGGCGGTTCTGCTGTAACAGCAAATACGGACCCTGCCATAAATGCTGTCCCTATCAATCCAACAATCAGCGCGCACATAGATGCAAGGGAAGTTTTTGAACGTTCCAACGCTTCAATTTCTGCCAAACATCCATCAAAACTGCGCTGCAAACGTGTCAGCTCCGTCTTGTTGCAAATTTTCCTGTTTCGGCGAAAACGAAGGGAGATATGTCCCGTGCTTTTTGTGTTTTTAATATGGTTGATCCCATTGGGGTCCTCCTCCCACCCAAAGCAGGGATAACTGTCCAGATAAAGAGAGGTAAATGGTGCAGGAACAGATTTTTCCTTATATTCATAACCGATATAGTCGGTTCCGCCTTTACTGATCTCTGCCATTCCGTAATCGTTCCTCCTTGAGTTGTTTTTTCGGAAGCCGAACGGTAAATGTAGTGCCTTTTCCTTCTGCGCTGTTTACTGTGATTGTTCCATCACTAAGCTGCAAAACCCGCAGCGCCAGGGAAAGGCCAAGACCGTTCCCCGGCGTCGCATGAGAGGGGTCCCCCTGATAGAACTTGTCAAAAATATGCTTCATCACCTGGGGCGGCATTCCGCAGCCTGTGTCGGAGACCTCCACGGTGATCTGCTTTTCATCCGAATACTCCCGCAGACGCACCACGCCGCCGGTGTCTGTAAATTTCAGCGCGTTGGAAAGCAGATTGTTCCATACAAGGGACAACAGTTCACCATCGGCTTCCACCATTGCCTGATCTTCCATATCCGCTTCAAATTCAATGCCCTTTTGCTCCCATACCGTTTCAAAGGATATGGCGCAATCCGCCAACTGTCCACACAGATTATAGGGAACCGGTTGTGCCTTGATCTTCTGGCTTTCCAGCTTGTTTAGCTTCAAAATGTTGTAGACCAGGGAAGAAAGCCGCTCCGTACTTTCCAGAATGCCGTTTATATATTCCAGCTGCCTTTCGGTCAGTTCCGTTGTTTTTAAAAGCTGTGCATGATTGCTGATCGCAGCGAGGGGTGTCTTCAGTTCGTGGGATACATTCGCAGCGAAATCATTTTTCAGTGTTTCAATGGAACCAAGTTCTTCTACCATAGTGTTGAAATCCTGATATAAAACATCAATGTAATCCAGATCATTCGGAGCATGGCGGATCGGAAGATAAATTGAGAAGTCGCCTTCCGCAACCTTTCTGGCCGCATGGCTCAGCTTATGAATCGGACGGTCAAGCAGCAGATATTTCTGCAAAGCAAACATTGCCAGAAGAACCGCCGCCAGGATCAGACAATAGAGAAAATACCATTTCAGGAAACGCGGAGCCTCGGTCAGGACATCGACACCGCCGTAAAATACGGCGGGAAGCGCCATCAGGACCGCCAAAGCAAATGCAAGCGCAAGATATGCCGGAAAGGAAAAATAGGACCGTGTTACTCGTTCATCATGGTAGGTTTCTTTGGAACTCATAACAGCACCGCCTTATAGCCCAAGCCCCGTACCGTCTTGATCTGGAAGCCCTCGCAGCGGGCAAACTTGTCCCGGAGCTTTGTAATATACACATCCACCGCCCGCAGGCTGGTGTTGGATTCTACGCCCCAAAATTCATCCATGAGCTGGGAACGGGAAAAGGTATGATTCGGATAGGATAACAGCTTAAACATAATGTTAAATTCCCGTGTTGTGACCGGGATATCCTCTCCATCCGCTGTGATGGACATTGCGTCCGCATCCAGTACCAGGCCGCCAACCATTAACTTTCGACTGGCTTCAATATTCGCCCGGCGCAGCAACGCCCGTACCCGCATGAGAAGTTCGCTTAAATCCAGCGGTTTTACCATGTAGTCATCAATGCCAAGATCAAAGCCCTTCTGTTTCGCTGGCAAATCATCCCGTGCGCTTATGAAAAGAATAGGGATACGGTTGTTCAGTGTCCTCACAGTTTCCGCAAATGCAAAACCGTCTGTTCCGGGCATCATAATATCCGAAATAATCAAATTATACAAACTGCTATACATTTCATCGTAGGCGCTGGCAACAGATAACACGCCCTTCGCTTCATAGCCACTGTTGTTTAAATAAGCGCAGATGGTCTGTGTCAATTTTTCATCATCATCGACAACCAGTATGTGTATCATCCTGTTTCCCTCCGTTTTCTATGCTTTTTTGTTCCAGCTTTTTCATGCGCCACAGCATATAACAGCCAAGGAGTGCCGCTATAGTTCCGGTGATCGCTCCAAGCAGACCATTGACAGACGGATTTTGGACATCATCCGCAAAGGCCAGAATCGCCGCCTGGGTCAACACAAGTGAAATCAGCGACGTTCCCAGGCTGATGATTTTCAGTGCGTGGAGCAAAGGCGTTTTTGCTTTTCTGTATTTGATGACGCCCCGCACATTCAGCCCAATCTCAGTAAAAGTAATGGTCGCAATCGTAATTGCGATAATATCCCCATAGTAAACAGTTTTGGGGTGCCAGATCGCCCATAGGGAATAGCACACATAGAGAACGCTGGCAGCGATCATAATACCGCCGGAAATCCTATAATATTTGTACTGCTCGTTTTGCTCTGTTGACTTTGCCGCGCCGTACAGTGCGCAGTATCTTGCCAGGGCCATACCCAGGGTATAGCCGCCGTTCATACAGGCAAATACGGACAGTGCCAGGATGCCGGACACGATTTTCCCCAGTCCAAGGAGAATGCTGAACGCTCCGGTAGCTCCTGTGATATGCAGGGTACGGCTGTCCGCTGAACCATAACGCACCCTGATTTTTTCGCTGCTACTGCGCAGTTTATTAGGAAGCAAACCATCACCCCCAATATCTGATTTTTGTATTCTACCATAGTTTTGTTTGAGTTTTGTTAATATTTGATGCGGCTGCAAATTTTAATATTTTAGAAACATTCCTGTTTTATGAGAAAAGGGATTTCTGCCCCAACGAACAGAAATCCCCTCCGATTAAAACTTAATTGTCACATTAAAAGCCTTATCCGGATTTGCGGCGGTCTGGATTGCCTCTGAGATTCGCTCTAACGGAAATTCCTGTGTAATGATGGATTCCAGGCTCCATTTGCCGCTTGCCATGATCGCCATGACATCCCGCACATCTTCCGGAAAATACCCGCCGGAGCCAATGATGCTTTTCTGTGCATAAGTCATATGCAGAAGATCAAGCTGACGCGGTTTGTTATTCACAGCCACCGCCACAAAACGGCTGATAATTTTCCCGTGCTGCATAAAGGTGTCCAGAATGCTTTCCGCACCGGCAGCGTCGATCCAGCAGTCTATGTCTGGTGCCGTACCAGTCAGCGAGGGAGCAGTTCCAAAGTAATCCGTGGCTTTTTCAATGAAATTTTCCTTTTCTGTATTGCAGACAACAAAGCCGAGCTTCTCCGCAATGCTCAGGCGGAAATCCGATACGTCACAAAGCATGACCTTGTCCATCCCAAAGTATTTCAAGGCAACGGCTGCGGCCAGGCCGATCGTCCCGCAGCCAAACACGACTGCGCTTTCTCCCTTTTGCGGCTGTCCCCGGCGGGCAGCCCGGCAACCTACTGTAAACGGCTCGATCAGACAGGCCAGTCGGTCTGAAATTTCCTCCGGGACAGCATAGAGGGAGTGATCGCGCTTTGCCTTCGGCACAAGGATATATTCCGAAAAGCCGCCGATGGTTCCTGCCCGCCTTGTGTCGTTCTTTGCGTAACGGGGATAGGGATAAACACGCTCACCAACCTTAAATTCTGTTACATTTTTACCCACTTCTACGATGCAGGAAACGGTTTCGTGTCCAAACTCACCGCCCACAGTGACCCTGTGCCCGGTGTTCGGCCCATGTGTATAAACTGCCACGTCGGTCCCGCAAATGCTGGAATAGATATTTTTGATTATGACATCGTTATCGCCACAGACAGGAGCAGGTAATTCCCGAATTTCTACGTTGCTCTGCCCTAAATAAATCGCTGCTTTCATGCACGGTACCTCCTGATATTCTTGCTTCTTTTATCATAATCGGTTAAAATCAGAATTACAATCATCAATATTCCGATTTGTGTTGGAACTTTAGAGGGCCGTATGAATAAGAAAAACAACAAACAATTTCAAAGTTCTGCTGCACGCATGGAACGGGCCATGTTGAAGCTGATGAACAAGACACCATTTGAAAAAATCACGGTACGCCTGATATGTGAAAATGCTGGGGTCAATCGCTCCACTTTCTACGCACATTATACCGATATTTACGATATGATTGAGCAAATGGAAGCAAATCTACAAAAAGAGCTTATGAATAACTATCCTACCCCCGGAAGCGTAGTCCCGCTTTCCATAGAATCCTTTATTCCATTTTTAGAGTTTATTCGGAAACACGAGGAGTTTTACCGGATCGCATTGAAAACCAGACGGGAGTTTCCGTTGAAACAAGGATTTGAACCACTGTGGAATCAAGTAATTAAACCTCTCTGTCTAAAGGCAGGTATTAGCTCCGAGAACGAAATGCTGCTTTATTTTGTTGGATTTCAGGCAGGCTTTACCATGATACTGAAATACTGGGTAGAGCATGGATGTGCAGAAAGTGTAGAAACTATTGCCCATATTATCCAGAATACGATACCATCTGTTTGGAAAAGGCCCTCATAAGGGAAAAATGGCCTGGAACCGCACAAAATGATTCCAGCCCCTTTTCCATTTCTCACTTTAAAGATGCTTTTTCCCTTTGTTTTGTTCCTGGTATAATTTCTGTTTCCTCATCCGCCGTTCCCACCAGTTCTATTCCCTCATCCAGATGATTTTTCAACAGTTCCTGAATGATGTTTAATTCTTCGTCTGTAAACTCTGCACTGGTCATCCTATATTCTGTTGGTGTCTGCTCCTAGATTCATCTGATAAAATAGCTATTCACTCAAACCACTAAGATTTCTCTGCTATGATCGTGCAATCTGTCCAACAAAAAAACTGGCATATGGAGCACTTTTTCTCCCAGCCAGTATCACTTATTTTCTTCAATATTAAAAAGGCAGATATAAGGTTTTCCAAAACAGCACCCCATATCTGCCATTTATAAATATATTTAATACCATTTTTATCCAAATCTACCTGTAATATAATCCTCCGTCTTTTTATTCTTCGGTCTTGAAAACATTTCGTCCGTCCTGCTATACTCGACCAATTCTCCCAAAAGGAAAAACGCACAGCGGTCTGAAATACGAACAGCCTGCTGCATATTGTGAGTGACCATAATGACCGTATACTGCGATTTAAGTTCTGTAACCAGATCCTCTATCTTGCTTGTGCTGATCGGATCGAGGGAGGCTGTACTCTCATCCATACAAATAATACGGGGATGCACACTGATTGCCCTCGCAATGCACAGTCTCTGCTGCTGCCCTCCGGACAGACCCAGGGCTGATTTTTTCAAACGGTCTTTTACTTCATCCCAAAGTGCCGCAGACCGGAGTGATTGCTCTACAATCTCATCCAGCTTAACCTTTGACCGGATACCGTGTGTCCTGGGTCCATAAGCAATATTATCATAGATGCTCATTGGGAACGGATTCGGTTTCTGAAATACCATGCCAATCTCTTTGCGCAGTGAAGTCACATCCACATTCGGGGCATAGATGTTATGACCGTTATAATTTACCTCGCCTGCAATGCGTACATTCTCTACAAGATCATTCATGCGATTCAATGTCTTTAAGAATGTAGACTTTCCACAACCGGATGGCCCTATGAGCGCTGTTATCTCATGTTCCGGGATCTCCATTGAAATTGACTTTAACACCTGGTAGTCACCATACCACAATTTCAGTTCTTTGGACTCTATTATTGCATTCATATTCTACTCCTCATTTTGTCGAATCTATATACAACGGTATGCACATTTTTTCTGATGCCCTGTGTATACCGTACTTATTTTCTTTCAGAAATCAACTGGATACACACTATGCACATACTTTTAGGGTTCTATAGTTTCCATCCATCAAAAGTACCTCAGGCTGCACAGCCAGAGCACGGGCAATACAAAGTCTCTGCTGCTGACCGCCGGACATGCCAAGGGCACTTGTTTTCAGACGGTCTTTTGTCTCCTCCCAGATAGCCGCATCCCTCAGTGACTTTTCCACTATATCATCCAGTTTAGATTTTGAATGGATACCGTGGGTCCTGGGTCCATACGCAATGTTATCATAAATGCTCATGGGAAAAGGATTTGGCTAAATTTGTGACAGTTTCTTTGCTGCAAATCCTGACAATGCATTAATGCCTGTCACTAAAACCAGCAAAACTACAGCAGTGGCATAGGATTCGTTCATATGGAGTCCTTCACTGGAAAGGTTATACATATGTACCGCAAGGGTCCTGCCGGAGCCGAAAACACTGGATGGAATCTGGGCAACTGTTCCTGAAGTATAGATCAGTGCTGCCGTCTCTCCGACAATTCTTCCGACTGCAAGGATTATCCCCGCTAAAATACCTGGAACTGCGGCAGGAAGCACAATACGAAAAACTGTACGCAATTTTCCGGCTCCAAGTCCAAAACTTCCTTCTCTAAAAGTATCCGGCACCGCTTTAAGCGCTTCTTCCGTTGTCCTCATAATCAACGGCAAAATCATAATTGCCAGAGTAAATGCACCTGCTAAAAGTGAATAACCCCATTTTAATGCTGTCACAAAAAATAACATTCCAAAAAGTCCATATACAATAGAAGGAATTCCGGACAATGTCTCCGTTGTCAGCCGGATAATGTTTACAAATCTGTTTCCCCGTTTTGCATACTCTACCAGATAAATAGCCGAAAAAATACCAAAGGGTACTGCAATCAGCAATGAGATCAGTGTCATAAACAGTGTATTAATAATAGCCGGAAGCATGGAAACGTTTTCTGTTGTATACTCCAGTGCAAACAAAGACGGTTTTAACTGCGGAATTCCTTTTACCAATATATATGCCAGTAAAAACAGGAGAACCGCAAATGTAATACACGCCGCCAGTATTACCAGAATCATCATAAAAAGTGAGCCAGGATGTCTTATATATTCTTTTAACTTTTTACTCATGTGTAATCCTCCGGTTCAGACAGGCCACTGCAAAATTAATGATAAGAATAAATACAAACAATGCAACAGCCGTGGCAATTAATGCCTCTCTGTGAAGATCTGCTGCATATCCCATCTCCAATACAATATTTGTGGTAAGTGTACGGACACCCTGAAAGACACTGCCCGGGAGTCTCGCCTGATTGCCTGCAACCATCATTACCGCCATAGTCTCCCCAATTGCACGCCCCGCACCGAGAACAACCGCCGCCATAATTCCGGATTTTGCCGCCGGAATCACGCACAGAAAGATACTTCTTTCTTTTGTTGCCCCCAGCGCCAGAGCACCTTCATAATAGTGCCTCGGAACTGTACGGATTGCCGATTCTGTTACACCGATTATAGTTGGAAGAATCATCATTGCAAGCAAAATAGAAGCCACCAGAATACTTCCTCCGTTTGTCTTTCCCGGAAAAATATTTCGAATTGCAGGAATCAGAACAATCAGTCCAAAAAATCCATAAACAATAGAAGGAATTCCCGCTAAAAGTTCCGTTGCAGATTTCAAAGGTTTATATATGTTTTTCGGACAATATTCTGCCATAAAAACAGCCGTCAAAAGTCCAATGGGCACACCCATCAAAATCGCTCCCGCAGTTACATAAATACTTCCCATGATCATCGGAAGAATTCCGTAAACATCATTTCCCGGTCTCCATGTTTTCCCCAGAAGGAAATCAGCTGCTCCGATTTCTGCAATGGCAGGAACACCGTTTGCAAACAGGAAAATGCAGATCAGTGCCACTGCCAGAATAGAAGCGCAGGCGGCTGCCAGAAATACCGCCTGCATTATTTTTTCTTTTCGCATTACTTTACGTCTCCCCAGACCGTAGTTTCACCTGTAAAGATGCTCTTTACCTGATCTGCTGTCATTTCTTCAATTGGGTTCTCATTGTTTACGATGACTGCAATACCATCTAATGCAATGACTGTCGGTGTCAGACCTGCTTCCAGTTCAGTATCTTTCAGTTCTCTGGATGCCATACCGATATCACAGATACCATCGATTGCAGATGTCATACCCGTTGTAGAATCACTCTGCTGAATCTCTATTTCTGCATTCGGGTTAACTTCTGCATAAGCTTCTTTCAATTTTTCCATAACCGGTGTTACAGATGATGAACCTGCAACTACAATTTTTCCCTCCGGCTGCGTACTTTCTGTTTCTGATACATCAATTGCGATGTAGCCATTTTCTTCAACAACTGCCTGACCTTCCGGGCTTAAAATATAGTTGATAAAATCCTGTGTTACTTCGCTGACATCACCCTTTGTTGCAATGTTAAAAGGTCTGGATACTTTATATGTTCCATCTTTGATATTCTCTGCTGTTGCCTGTGCTCCATCAATTTTTACCGCTTTTACCGTATCATTCAGAGAGCCCAGTGAAATATAACCGATAGCTGAGGTATCACCCGCTACTGTGGACATCATTACAGCAGTATTATTTGTAATACTTGCATCAATAGTGGTATTATCCACTTTGTTTCCGTCTGCATCCTTTTCTTCCACACCGAACAGCTCAATAAATGCTCCTCTTGTTCCGGAACCGTCTTCACGGGAAATTACAGAAATTGTAGAATCCGCCAGATCGGCTGCCATTACCGGTGCTGCTGCCAGACTTGCCGCTACACTTGCTGCTAAAATCATACTCGCAATCTTCTTCATTTTATTATTCTCCTCATATTTTGATTTTTCAGAACCATTTCTGTTCTGTATCGATATCCTATCAGGAGAAAGTAAAATCCATCATCAGCATATTGTAAAAGAGAAGTAAGATTTTCGTAAATATATGACATGCCATGCCGGCAAATGTACTCTGCCTGATCCAGCGGTTTTCCAACCGGCTGCAAGGAAATACTCCAATAATCTCCATCTTCATCATCCCTCAGATATACATAATGTCCGGGACGGTCCATTGGAACACCATTAGGGCGAAATCTTATAATTCTGTGATACTGAGGTGTCTTGTAAAATGCATATCCTCCTGCTGTATGGTTAACGACAGCACACATTTCTTCCACACCGATATAATTCGTCCATGAGATAAATGAGTATAAAAAAGCGGACAGCTGAAATCAACTGTCCGTTCTGTCAATATTTGATTATTACTGGTATTTTCTCACATCCCACTTCCTGTAAAGCTAAAAATGTTGTGAATTATTGAATAATTCCTTATCCCAAAAGAAAAAACAATGATACAATAAGTAAAATCATATTTACTGAACTCTAATTATCTACAAAAGGAAGTGTATTGTAATGAACGATTTAAGCCCCACAGAAATTGCCATCGATTTACTAAAACGCGGAAAATCTTTAGACACCATCATACAGGAGGCAAAGCTGCCTACTCTTGGCGTATACCTGTTTGAATTTATATGCAAAAAAAATGTATCCATTGATACTGTTGCCGGACTGGCAGATTTAAATAAAACCTCTTTGTATCGAATCCTTAACGGTGAATTAAATCCCAGACCCAACGTTCTGATCCGCCTCTCCCGTGTTCTTGATATGGACATCGAGGAAACTCAAAAATTATTAAAATGCGGTAACTGCGCTTCTCTAAGCGGCAGTAAGCCAAGAGATGTCTATATTATGGACGGAATCATACATAACAGAACAATTTCAGAAATAAGTGATATTCTGGCAGAACATAACCTTCCGGATCTGTTTGCGAAACGCTGATAATGTAAAAAGGGGCTGCATATAACGAGATTAAAACTCTGACTTCCTTATTTCCAGCCCCTTCTTTTAATTTTACTTAATTATCCCACACGTCAAAGGGATTATCCTTTGCAAGAGTTTCATCTTCGCAATCCATCCTTTTTGCTACCTTGAGCATACGCTCATATTCCTCCTTCTGGGTGGAGTCGCTGGAATCGTACTGCAGATCCGTGGGATAAATCGCCACATATTTTTTATCATTGCTCAGACCGGCAATAGAATATTCTGGAATGTCGCTATAGGCGTTATCTCCCCAATCATACGCTTTGATCGTAACCACATGACCACCAAATCCCGCATCCTTTGCAGGACTGTAATAAATAGCAATAGTATTATTATCTACAGCTTTATACTCCCAGCTGATATCTCCCGGAAGATAGAGACTAAAATGATCTGTCTCCAAAAATGCATTTCCCTCACTTGACCTTGTCTTAATTCCGCTGGCAATATCATATTTGTCAACGGCCTTAGGCTCTGCCTGCACACTAATTGCAGACATCACAGCAGCCAAAGTACATATCAACAGTAACATCACTTTTCTCATCTTGTTTTTCATTTTGAATCCTCCTCTTAAAAATTTTAATACCTCTTTTTCAGAGAAATATTATCTTTGTTATCTATTTAAGATAATCTTTATTTACATATCCCGCCTTCATTAAATCCGGTGAATAAACAATCCAGTAAGAAGAATCACTGTCATTTAAAAGCAAAACAGAGTCACCTGTGTACAGCTTTCCAATCTCATTAGAAGAATCATAAGCCTTTTCTTTTCTCAAAGCCAGATATCCGCTGTCAACCTTAACATCGTAATATTCTTCGTTTTTTAATCTTCCTTCGTATACAAGGTAGCTGCTGTTGACATAGCCAAGCTTTCCCTGATCGTAGGAGTAAACATACCAATATTCATCGCTTGAGCTTGTGCTTCCGATGGGAAGTACATAATCACCTGTGTACAGCTTTCCAATCTCATTGGAGGAATCGTAGGCTTTTTCATTTCTCAAAGCCAGATATCCGCTGTCAACCTTGACGGAATATAAGCCGATAACCTTTGCGGATGCTTCCGTCTTTACCGGACAAAATCCCATAGATATCAAAATTCCTAAAAAAAGCGCTGCCAGTTTAAAAGTAAGTGCCATTCTTATAGATTTCATATTTCTACCTCCTTCATAACCGCCAAGTATCTGCTTCTGTATACTTGCCTCTGTTTTTATAATCACATTGTAACACAGAAATATCTTTTTCTGTTGCTTATTGTGCAACAGATTGCTCTTTCTTTAATTCTTTCAAGGTCATTCCGTCCCACAAGGTTTCTGTGAGAGCATAATCCTCCTGATATGTACTCCTGAAATCAAATCCTGACACATCAAGATCCTCAAGATTTTTGCATCCGTAAAACATCCCTGTATCAAAAATAATGCTGTCCTCTGCTATTACAAATCCGGATAAATCCACAACAGATAAATTTGAACAGCCCCCAAACATATACTCCATGTGACGCAGCTCAAGCGTATCAAAATTACTGATATCCAGCTTTTTCAGGTTTATACATTCATAAAACATCCAGGACATATCTCTCACAGAGGATGTATCAAAATAGTTCAGATTTAATTCCTCCAGACTGGCACATCCTCTGAACATGGAAGACATATTCGTCACATTTTCCGTATGAATTCCCTGAAGATTTACCTCTTTTAAATTAATACAGTCTTTAAACATAAAAGATACATCTTCCACTGCAGGTACCTGAAATCTGCTCATATCCACAGAAATTAAACTGGAGCAATTCTGAAACATTTTTGCCATATCCGTAAGCCTGCCCGCACTTTCCTCAGGCAGATGAATTGTTTTAAGCTTTACACAGTCACAGAACATAAAAGACATATTTTCCAAATTCTCCATCTGCAGCATACTGAGATCAATGCCTGTAAGCTTTTCACAGCCCATAAACATATCAAACATTGATTCTACATTTGAAGTATCCCATCCTGATAAATTTACCTCCTGAAGACTTTTGCAATCTCGAAATACGGATCGCATATTTTTCACACTTGATGTATCAAACTCTCCGAGATCAAGTGAAATGAGCTTCTCACAGCCCATAAACAAGTTATCCATATCCTTCAATCTGCCCATTAATATTCCGTTAAAATTTAACTCTGTCAAACTGGAGCACTCTTTAAACATACTTGCCATATTTTCCAACTTTGGTGCGTAAAAATTTCCGAGATTTAATTTTTCCAGAGAACTGCATTCCGAAAACATCCCCACCATACTGGTCACACCTGTTATATCAAATCCTGATATATCCGCCTGAATTAATTTCCTGCAGCTCTTAAACATGGCATCCATTTTATCAGCCTTCACTGTACTGATATTTTCCAGATTTAAGTCCACAATATTTTCACATCCACTGAACATACAGCGGAAATCCTCCACTTTCTCCGTATTAAATCCCGAAATATCCAGGGTAATCAGTTTTTCACAGTGATAAAACATTCCATACATATCTGTCACAGAAGAAGTATCAAGATCACTGACATCCAATTTCTCTATACTTTGACAATAATAAAACATTTCATTCATAGAAGTCACAGAGGATGTATCTATTCCTGATAAATCCAAATCCCTTATCTGCCTGCATCTATAAAACATATTTTCCATAGAAACAGCATCTGAAGTGTTAAAACAATCATTAAAATTGACATATTCTATATTTTCAAAACATGCAAAAAGATCTTTGCAATTTTCTCCTGACAGCACCTCTCCATCTGCGGCTATATACAAATCGTATAAATCTCCATTCTCTTTTACCCAGGCCACCACACCACCCGAACCATCTTCGGAGACATCCCAGGTATCCTCTCCTGTATTTTCCATACTGTCCAGAAATGTAATCGATTTAATCTCATTGCGGTTATAGCTTGAATTTCCAAATACATGAATGTCAAGCCCGGAAACATCATAAGGCAGACTCTCTCCCTTAAAATCCTCCCTCTCAACATCCATCAGAATATGAGATGACTCTAATCCGGGATTTCTGAACAGGCAAAATGCTGCTAAACCTGCTATGGCCAGCGCCGCTATATTTCCCACTGCATATTGGCAAATCAACCGCCTTTTCATTCGTATTTCTTCCGGTACAGGCAGATGATAAAGATAGGAACGAAATATATTCATACTCTGAATCCGCTTTTCCGGATCAAGAATCATACCCTCCTGTATTGCTTTTTCCTGCCATTTTTTCAAATGAATTTTCTGGGAACGCAATGATCTCAACGTATCATTTCCTCTTCTTGCCATGGCCTCCTGAGGATACTTACCTGTGATAAGATAATATATTGTGGCACTTAATGCGTAGACATCTGTCCAGGGTCCCTGCAGTCCCTCCTCATCATACTGCTCTACAGGGGCAAATTTTCGATTAAAAACCACTGTTCTGTCTTTTCCCTGAGCCCGGCGCTCCTCCACCACAGCAGCGCCAAAATCAATCAATTTAATGATTCCGTCCCCTTGAACCATTATATTACTGGGACTGATATCCCGATGTAAAACCCCCTGGGCATGAATAGATACTAAAGAATCCACCAAATCTCTCAGCATCTCAATCAACCTTTGCGGAGATACATTATTTTCAGTTACATACTGATCAATTGTCTTACCCCGAACAAATTCCATTACGATATATGCCGTACCATTTGCCTCAAACCAGTCAAAAACCGTAACCACACTTTTTATATTCTGTAAGGTGGCAAGAATCCTGGCCTCCCGGCTAAATCTTTGCAGACCAATCTGAAAAATGTTCTCGTCATTCTCATCTACTAAAACCGTATTACTTTCCCACACATCCCTTGAGGCATAATCAAATGGAAAATATTCTTTAATAGCCACGGCCTGACTTAAAGTATAATCCCACGCTGCATAGGTTATCCCAAATCCGCCTGTTCCCAAAATACTGCCAATCTGATAACGCCTATTGCAGAGTAATGTTCCCTCCTCCAACGCAATTCTGCCAGTGGAGGTTTCAGGGTCATGACCACAATAAGGACAAATTATCTCATCTTCTATCTCCATCATACATTTTGAACAATAGTATTTTTCTCCTATATTCATTTTGCAACCTCCCTTCAAAGTAATTACAATAATTTTACCATTACTCTCACCAGGCACGTTGCTGCCTGCGCAACTTTCTCTCTGTAAACTGTCAGAAGCTTTTATTCTCCAAAGGGTTTATTTTGCATAAAAAATAAATGCTTCTATATTTATAATAACAAAAAAACCAGCAAAACCAAATGTTTGCTGGCTTTCTATGAAGCATCGGGGATTCGAACCCCGGACAACTTGATTAAAAGTCAAGTGCTCTACCGACTGAGCTAATGCTCCACAATATTTTTTTCGTAAGAGCATCTCACGAACAGGTTAAATATTACCATAAAAAATAACTTGCGTCAAGTACCTATATTCACTATTTTTATAGTATTTATCAGCATTTTACATCTTTGAAAAAACCATTAAAATAAGATGCTGCTCTAAGAAATGTATATGATTCTCAGAAACGCATCTTATTCCGATTACATCTGCGCAAGTTCACAAATAATATCAGCACAGCCGTCTATTCCAAATTTTGCCGTATTCAGGGACAAATCATAAAATTGAGACATTCCAAACACCGTATCCGTATAGAAAGTACAATATTTTTTTCTTATACGATCTACAGACTGAAGTTCGTCCATTATCTTTTCTTCGGATGTATCCGGCATAAGATCTTTCATATGAAGCATCCGATAATACATGGGTGCATGAACAAATACATGTAGCGCACGGTCATATTCACGCAGAATACTATTCGCATTCCGACCTATGATGACGCAATTTCCCTTTTCCCCAATTTTTCGTATTACTTCTTTCTGTGCCTGAAAAACTTTTTCACTTAAAGGTCTGTTGTAAAAATTGAAAAGACTCTGGGCAAATCCAAAATTACGGGGAACTCTTTCATCATAGCGCAGCATACGTTCCATATCTACATTTGCATGGCATGCTGCTTCCATAATAATCTCTTTATCGTAATAATCGTAATTCAGCTTTTGTGCCACGAGCTGTCCGATAGTTCCTCCGCCGGCGCCAAATTCACGACTGATTGTTATGATCTTTTTCATAATAAACTCCTTTTATCTACAACACCTTATTCAGAAAATTAATGGTCCTTTCTTCCTTTGGATTTTTCAAAATCTCTTCCGGTGTCCCCTGCTCAACAATATACCCTCCGTCCATAAAAATAATTCGATGTGCCACTTCTCTCGCAAATCCGATTTCATGAGTCACAACTGCCATTGTCATTCCTTCTCTGGCCAGTTCTTTCATAACTTCCAGTACTTCACCAACCATTTCCGGATCCAGTGCGGAGGTAGGTTCATCAAAAAGCATGATATCCGGATTCATAGCAAGTGCCCTTGCGATAGCCACACGCTGTTTTTGTCCGCCGGAAAGCTGATTTGGAAAAATATCCGCTTTATCTGCCAATCCTACGCGATCCAACAGCTCCATACCCTTTTTCCTGGCCTCTTCTTTTGACATTTTTTTCAATTCCACTGGTGCAAGTGTTATATTCTTAAGCACTGTCATATGCGGAAACAAATTGAAATGCTGGAACACCATACCAATATTTTCACGGATCTTATTTAAATCAGCATGTTTATCTGTCACATCATTTCCATCCACCATGATTGTCCCTCCTGTCACCGTTTCCAGCTGATTCAGACAACGCAGGAACGTAGATTTTCCGCTGCCGGAAGGACCAAGGAGAACCACTACCTCGCCTTCAGAGATATCTATGCTGATATCTTTGAGAACTTCCAGTTTTCCGAAATTTTTCTTCAGATTTGTAACACTTATTTTCGTTTTACTGTTGTCCACGTTTCAGTCTCCTTTCCACCCTTTTAGCTACCTTACTTAATGTAACGATAACAACCATATACATGATACCAACGATAGCCCACACCTGCAGATTCATAAATGTATTTCCTGCCACGTTTTTTCCGGTATTAACAAGTTCCGGAAAACCGATCACAGACAAAATAGATGTATCTTTTAATGTAATTATAAACTGATTAATGATAGAAGGAATCATTGTCCGTATAGCCTGGGGAATTACAACAAGACGCATACTTTTTCCGTAAGAAAGGCCAAGGCTGCGGCTTGCTTCCATCTGTCCCTTATCTACACTTTCAATACCTGCCCGGATAATCTCTGCCATATATGCACCGCAGTTCATAGAAAGTGCCACAATACCGGCAGAAAGTGCTGACAGACGAAATCCGGTAATTCCCATCATCTTTACAGCCTGCGGAACACCAAAATAAACGAAATAAGCTAATACGATCAGCGGTACACCTCTCACTGCATCAACAAAGATCGTTCCAATCAAATTCAAAATACGGTTTTTTCCGACATTAAATAAGGCAATAATTAAACCGATCACCATGGCCACCAGCAGTGACAATACACACAAGACAAGTGTATTTCCCATGGATTCCAGAAGCATTACGCCATATACCTGGATAATACTTATCATTAATATTTCTCCTTCTCGATTATTGGCAAAACGCAGAGAGCCATTCAAACCCTCTGCGCCTATATCTTGAATATCTCAGTATACAGAAAATATTTTGGAAATTACTCTTCTGTCTTCAGATATTTATCAAGAATTTCCTGATATTCTCCGCTTTCTTTAATGTTCTTCAGACCCTCGTTAAACATATCCAGAAGTTCCTGATTTCCTTCATCCATAATGGCAAATCCATATGGTGCAGACTCGCTTTCAGCGCCTTCACATTCCAGCTTTTTCAGCTGTACTCCATCCTGAGTAATATAGGCCAGCGTAATTGGTGTATCATCAATACATGCTGCACTGTTGCCATTGATGACATCCTGGTACATATCAGTAGATGTTTCCATTGTAGTAACTGTAAAGCCATACTCATCTTTCAGACTTTCTGCAAAATCTTTGCTGGCCGTTCCAATCTTAACTACTACATTTTTTCCTTCCAGTTCTTCCAGAGAAGAGATTTCACTATCAGCCGCAATAAAGAAAGACTGTGTTGCATCATAATAACCATCAGAAAAAATCCAGCCTTTTTCTTTTCTCTCATCATTAATTGTTGCGCCTGCAATCAATCCATCTGCCTGACCAACCTGAACAGCTGCAATACCTGCATCCCATCCAATAGACTGCAGATCATATTCAAATCCCTGATCCTCTGCTATTGCTGCCAGAATATCCACATCAATTCCTACGAAATCGCCCTCTGCATTAGTATACTCGAACGGACGAAATGCCGTATCTGTAGTAATAACCCATACCTTATCAGATGCATACGCCATACAAGCCAGACTGCATACAGCAAGAGCGCCAACTGCCATTGCAGAAACAAATTTTAATGTTAATCCTTTTTTCATAATAATTTCTCCTTTTCACATTTTTTGAAACAAAAAAAGGCAGCGAATCCAATCAATGGCTCCGTTGCCCTTTTCAATATCAATTATAGGTATGGATACAAATAATTGTCAAACAGGATTTTTAAATTGCGCTAATTCATATTCTGAATAAGCTTTCACATATAAATCTTATTGAAAATATAGATAAATATGCTACAATAGGAATAGCACAAAGATGTGGAGATCCATAACAGGACTCCGCTTTTTTTATGTTATCCAACAGATACAGAGGAGGATTATGAATCTATGAAAAGACCACTTATTGGACTGATTCCATTATATGATGAAGAAAAAGAAAGCCTGTGGATGCTTCCAGGCTATATGGACGGAATCATCGAAGCAGGAGGTATTCCAATTATGCTGCCGCTGACAAAAGATGACCAAATGTTGTCACAACTTGTCGGGCAATGTGATGGCTTTCTTTTTACGGGGGGTCATGATGTTTCACCTGACCTGTATAACGAAGTACCTGTGAAAGAATGTGGTGCCTGCTGTAAAGAAAGAGATATTATGGAAAAGAAGCTGTTTGGCATGGCTCTGAAAGCTGATAAACCAGTTCTGGGAATCTGCAGGGGCATACAATTTATAAATGCGGTACTTGGCGGAAGTTTATATCAGGATCTGCCCACGCAACATCCATCAGAATTAGAACATCATCAAACTCCACCTTATGACATTTCCATCCATAAAGTAAAAATTGTTGAAAATACCCCTCTGCATGAACTCCTGAATATAAGGGAACTGGACGTAAACAGTTACCACCATCAGGCTATAAAAAAACTATCCACCCATCTGACAGCAATGGCATATTCAACAGATGATCTGGTGGAAGCAGTCTATATGAAAGATAAAAAATTTGTATGGGCTGTACAATGGCATCCGGAGTTCTCACATAAATCAGATCAAAATAGTAAAAGGATTTTCAAAAAATTTGTAGATGAAACAATATAGAAAACAATCTTATTATAAAAAATTCCTATTGCATAAAAAAAACCGGCAAATACCATAATTTCATGATATTTGTCGGTTTTTAGTGCCCAGAACCGGAATCGAACCAGTGACACGAGGATTTTCAGTCCTCTGCTCTACCAACTGAGCTATCTGGGCATAAAAGATTGAATGTATATTATGTCGTTCTGTATTAAATGTCGGCTTCGACACCCAAAAACTGTTGCTCTAAAAATGAGCAAAAAAAATTGCGGGGATAGGATTTGAACCTATGACCTTCGGGTTATGAGCCCGACGAGCTTCCAGACTGCTCCACCCCGCGACATACTATAAAAATAAAAAAGAAAAGAGCCGATGATCGGACTCGAACCGATAACCTGCTGATTACAAATCAGCTGCTCTGCCAATTGAGCCACATCGGCATATCTAACTAAATCGCTTTCAGCGAATGGATGGAGGTGGATTCGAACCACCGAAGCAATTTGCAGCAGATTTACAGTCTGTCCCCTTTGGCCACTCGGGAATCCATCCATATTACAACACTTAAATGTTGTAAGTGGGACCTATAGGGCTCGAACCTATGACCCTCTGCTTGTAAGGCAGATGCTC
>JAUNSC010000021.1 GCA_030539395.1 Eubacteriales bacterium | reverse complement strand
GGTGTTCAGAGAGTGCTGCAGCTTTCTTTGACCGAGGAAGAGCTGGAGCAGATGGGAAACTCCTGCCGGATACTGAGAGACTGTTTTGACCAGATGCAGTAAACTTAAGATGCTGCCTCTGTCAGTCTTCTACAGTAAGAATCCGGAAATTCATATCCCAGGGATTTCCGATTAAGTAGGAGGTATATCTGGCCCCGGCAGAGATATCCAACTGATAGGATACCAGTGGTTTGTTTGAGGCGGTTCCATTGATTAGGGCGCCGATAACCAGTACCGGAAGTTCCCGGATGACTGTAAACTGGCTGGAGTTGGTGACATAGAACTGGTAGGAGCCTGCCATGGCCTGCTTATAGGCGGTAACTTCCCTAAATCCTACGTTTCGGAACAGGGCGTCATGGCTGTAGAGCATAATATCGAAATTGGATCCGCTGTATGCCATATTCGCAGCACGGTAGCAGCCTGTGTTGTATCCGATGTTGCTGCAGCCTGTGTCGGCCACCTGAATCAGATTTAAACCGCCCTGAGCGGAGTCCACAAGAACCACGGTATATTTCTCGCCGGCTGAAAAAGGAATGGTCTGCTGAGCCAGGATGCTGCGGGGGCCGGAGGCGCTTCTTACGGTTATGGTATGGAAACCGTCCGGAATGCGGTCATAACTGGTGATTGTACCAAAACGGGAGTTCGCAGCATAAGTTATATTGTCAACGGAAATATTGACAGTAAGCCGATTGGAAGCGGCATTTAAAAATCTTACCTGCCCATAGCCGGCAGTTACAGGACAGTTTAGACAGGAAGGAAAGGCCGGAGCCGTTGGAAAAGAGAATTCCCCGCTGTCTGGAAAGGCCGGAAAGCTGCGTTCCAGGGCAGCAGGAGACTCCTGCTCATAATCAGCATCGGATAAATGAGCAGAGGACATGGAATCTGCGGCGGCAGAAGGGGTATTGTTTTCAGGATTCATCATCTGCTGGTCAAAATCAGAAATAGCCATAAAGATACCTCATGTTTTTTACTTTACATTATGTAGGGGAATATGGCGGTGTTACCGGTTTTCTGACCGTTTTCTGAGCCTTGAAAAAATTTTTAAAAATATTGTTGACAAAAGAGATAACTCGTGATAATATAACTAAGGCTTGAGGATAGAACAAGCAAAAAACACAAGATGCTGATGTGGCACAGGTGGTAGCGCACCTCATTGGTAGTGAGGAGGTCACGGGTCCGAGTCCCGTCAGCAGCTTGAAAAGAGCCTTTAAAATAAGGCTCTTTTTTACTGTGTGTTGCATTTCGTGTTGCATAGTTGCGAGAAATAGTTTCTATTTGGCGCATTGCAGGTACACAGACAGAATGTATAAAGCTGTTTTATTGAATGTTTAAAGGCATATTAGGTAGAGATTTATCTGGTATGCTTTATTTTTTACGATTTTTGTAAGAAAGTGGGTGAAAAAATACAGCTTAAAATAGAGTATAGGGCAGCGAGTGATTGTATGCAAATGGTATTCGATTGGTGTGCGTGAATCATTATGAAAATATATAAAATATTAAATAAATAGTAGATTTATTTTTAAAATAGAGATATTATTTAAATAAATTAATATATATTAAATAATGGGGTACTAATTTTAAGGAACGAGGTTTAAATATATTAAAGCGAGAAAGAAGGCGAAAAATGGGAAGAAATAAGAACAAATTAGGAGGGAAACAAAGTGCTGTACAATTAAAGAAAGATGATATGGATTCATCTGGCATTCGGAAAGATATGACTGCAGAATTTTCAGATTTTGATCAGGTTAATGAAAAATATAAGCCAGATTGGATTAAAGAATATAATATGATGCGCGAGGAACTTGTTAATTATATGGATAAGATGCAGGATGTAAGAAATATGATGTATATAGCAGTTGGAACAACTTTTGTATTTACACTTTCTGCAAATGTGCATTTTTTAAGTAAACTTCTTCCGCTTTTATTTATCTTACCATCATATATGTGTGCAACAAATTATTGGCTTGGTGTCAGGAAGGCCTCGGCGTATCTTGTTGTATTTCATGAGAGTTACGATGATTGTCCAATTCACTGGGAATCAAGAAATAGTATGCTGAAAAAGGTAAAAAAAAGAATTAGAGATAGCCGTAGTAAAAGTACATTTTTTAGTGTTGGCTCACAGTTGGGCTCTTATTATGCCTGCGCAAGTGTTATTATGATTTTCTATGTTTTACAGATATGTCAATATGTGGCTAATAAAAAGAAATTAGACAATAGTCTTGTTTTTTGGAAGATTCGTATTAGTGGAGTGCCAATATTAGTGTACATAATAGCAGGTTCGGCCATAACTCTTTTTTTACTGTGGTTTTTTGTTCATTATTCTAAAGGGGAGAGTTACAAAGATCTTATTATAAAGTTTTTGTTGATTAAGAAAAAAGAAGAGCAACAGAAAATTGGTAAATGCTGGCCAAATGGAAAAAGTGATATAGATGCGGATAATGCACTTTTTAAAGAGATTTCAGAGGATGTGGAAAGATGGCTATAGATACAATGTGTGAGATAAATCAATTTACTTGTAGAATATAAAAGGAGAAATATGTTTGTAAAGAGTCAAGAAGATATTGATATTGAAAGAAGAATAGAAAAGAAACCAGTATTTAGCGTAAAAAATATATTTTTATTTGTAATTCAAATGTGTATTGCAGTGGGGATAATCTCAGGTTTGACTATCTTGGGAAAAATACCAATAGAAAAATTAAGCCAATTATCTATAATAAATATGGTTTCAACACAAACATCTATCTCGTTACTGTCAATAACAATAATGCAGCTTATTTTACCAGATGGAAAAGAAAGAGTGTTCGGAGTTACATATCAAAGTATATTATTTAAGTGGAAAGTCTTAAGACATTTTAATGCTTTGGATTGTATGTTGTATATGCTTTTGCTAATGATTATAAATATCTTATTATCGATAGGAAGTGTTATTACAAATAATTATAGTCAAAATATATGCAAAATGTGTTTTATTTATGGAATGATTGAGACGCTTATATTGGCAATTTATATGGTCTATTTGGGATTGATTACAAAATTCAAAAAATCAAGAATATATTATTTGTTATTTAAAAGAATACGCAAGAGAAATACACGAAGTTATGAAGTTTATAATATGCTTTTGAAAGGAATGAAAAATTATCCGTTAGATTCAGTTAATAAAGCTAGCGAATATATTGAGGTTGAGGTAGCAATTTTAGAGTATATGATTAAACATATAGATGAATTTACGATAAATAATATGAGTAGAGGTAAAGCATCAGAAATAATCAAAAAAGAAAGGGATGAAAGGATACAAATAGTGTTATTAAAAGCATAATAACATGAGAATGAATTTACTTGGAAACAGTATGTTTCTATTATAGAAGAATTGAAAAAATAGAGTCCATCCAATTAATTAATGAGGGAATATGGCTGCGTGAATAGGTGAGCAAAAAATATATAGATTAGAGAAAATCCTCTGCATTCAATAAAAAAATTGGACAAACTTCCGGTATCAATTGTTATAGTAGTAGATAGGAAATCAATTTCCTGTCTACTGCTTTTTTCGTGATGGGGCTGCTGCGCTGCAGATGGTCTTGCATCTGTATTGTATCAACTCCATCACAATGCCCTGAAGTGTCAATGTACATTGGCGTACCGGCGGGAAATGGCATCCGGAGGATAAAGAGATGGTTTGGGAAGAAGAGAAAATCCGGGAAATTTACGATAGAAATTTTGACAGCGTTTACCGGGTTTGTCTGATATATATGAAAAACAGGGAAGAGGCTCTGGATATGGTTCAGGAGACTTTTATGAAACTGATGCAAAAGCGGATGACAGATTTTACCGATGAGCATCACCTGGACGCGTGGCTGCGGGTGGTGGCCAGTAATTTGTGCAGAAATGAGCTGCATCACTGGTGGAGACGCAGGCGTACGGATATGTGTGAATTGGATGAGATTCTAAAGAATCAGACCTCGGAGGAAGAAATCAGAGAGAGGGAGGAGAAGAAGCTTTTTCTTTCAGCGCTTCTGGAACTCCCTGAAAAATACCGTGTACTTATTTATTTTCACTATTATGAAGAATATACGATTGAAGAACTTGGCAGATGGATGAAAATCAATCCGTCCACCCTTCGTTCCAGATTGGCGAAGGGAAAGGAACTTCTGGGAAAAAAGTTAAAGGAGGCTGGTGTTTATGAAGGATAAACTGAAAAAATCCATAGAGATGCTTGCTGTTCCGGAAAAGGAGAAGGAAGAAATATTCTGCCGTGTGACGGATCAAAAGAGCAGGAAAAAATACAGGGCTCTGCAAAAAAAGTTTGCAGCAGTGGCGGCCGGGTTTGTTGTAATATTGGCAGGCACCAACTGGAACCGAATTCATTCTATGGCCCAGAACTCCTGGGTGGGGATTAAATTATATGTAGGAGACAGGCCGGAAAATGATATCTGGGAGTGGAGAGGACTCAATATTTTAGGAAGAGCTATTTTTAAAAGCAGACAATATCAGATTCCCGATGATATGGAGAAAATACTGTGTCAGATAGAACATGTCTGGATAAAAAATCATACCAGTGTGCGTGTCGAAGATGAAGTGGGAGAATATCACTATCTCCAAAAACGTTATGAAACGCGCCGGCAGGCACAGCAGGAATTGAAATTGTCGATGCTGGAATTGTTTCCGGGAGAAGAAAGAGAGACGGAAACGACTCTTGTTATTTGTGACGAACTGGCGGAAAAGCCGGCTATCCTTCTGACAAAATATCTTCCCGGTGAAGGTCAGAAAAATCTTCTTACATTAAGAACAACCGTATGCGGAGGAAACATAGAGAGCTATGACAGTGAGGGAAGGATTGATGCCGGAGAGTACTTTATAAAAAAATATGTGACAGAGAACGGTATAGAGACATATATTTTTTCCAACCGGTTTACCAGAAGCGATATAGATAAGTTTTACTTTTATTTCTATCAGTCAGAAGACGGACAGTATTATGAGAGCAAAGAATGGGATTCGCCTTTATATCTTCTGGTGCCGGCCAACAGTTATCAGGCGCTGATCTTTCATGATGGAATAGAATATGAGCTTACCGGTGCCGGAAGCATCAAAGAGATGGAAGAGATTTTGGAGACGCTGGAATAAAGCGGAGTCATTGAACAAAAAAAGAGGGGAATGAGCTATGGGAGCAGTAAAAAGAGCAGTTATAAGTCTTTTGTTTTATAAAAAGAAAAATTTATTGCTTGCAATTCTGGCAGGTATATTATTTGCGCTTCTTTTTCTTGTGCTGACCATCAGCATGGCAGCGCGTCATCAGGTAAGCCAGATGAAAAAAACGGTGGGCAGTTCTGTGGTGGTACAGAAAAAAGTGCAGGGATCTTTTTTCGGAAGTATCGGGAAATTCTATACAAATGAAAAGGATGTATTGATTGGTCATCCGCTGGTGAGAGACTATAATTTAGTGACTACAGTTGGACAGGGGAGCTGGAAAGGACTCAGGCCATATTACATAGATGAAGAAGAATATCTGGAATATGTAAATGAGATAGAAGCGCTGGATACCGGCGGAATTTATTATGGGGGCATTTATGACCAGAGTTCTTTCTTTGGGGTGACAAACAGCAGCGATCATGCGCTTTTTGCAGGAGGAGGATATCATCTGATAAAAGGAAGACCCATCAGAAAAAATGATGAGGACAAACACGTGATACTGGTTTCGGATGTAATGGCAGAAATGAATGGGTTGGATGTGGGAGACAGGATTACCATTATCAGCTCTTCCTCCGCAACGGCCCTTCAGTTTGAAGAAGAAGTGACGGTGCAGGGCATCTTTACTTATCCGGCTAATGAGGAGCAGGAAAAGCTAAGTGCCCGCCAGCTCTGGCAGCATCCGGCAAACTATTCCTTCCTGCCGGAAGAACTTCTGACAAATCTGGACCGCAGCGCTTATCCTATTGAGCAGATTTTTGTTTATCTGGATGATATAAGCCAGCTTGAAGCGTATAAAAAAGATATGGCTGAGGAACTGGGTGAGACATTCATTGAAGCGGGAAAGCAGTATTACTATGATTATTACTGGGATGAAGACTGGTATGCGCAGATCAGTGCCCCCTTTGAGGGAATCAGCCGGGTGACGGGTATTATGGCGGTGATGATTGCCGCAGGCATCTACGTGATTCTTTTGCTGGTGTGTGCCTGGATACTCAGGGGAAAACGCCGGGAGATGGGGATTGTGTTTGCGATGGGAGAGAAAAAAGGACGCATTGCCATGCAGATTTTAATTGAGGAACTGGTTCCGCTGATTTTGGCGGTTGTCATTGGAATATTATCTGCCATGGCACTTGTGGAACCAGTCAGCAGCAGGGTGCTGGACCAATCTTCCGGAGCACAGATAAATGCCCAGCTGGAAGGACAGCGGGATCAGGTGAACCGCTATGAGAGCAGCGGAGCGTTTGAACTGAGAAACGATTTTCTTGGGGAACATTTTACAGTGTACCGGGCGCCTGAGAAGCTGTATATTTCGGAAAGTGCGGGAGACATTGCCCTGTACGGCGGTGCAGGATTGATGATCATGATATTGTCGCTGGTGATTCAAATGCAGATTGTACTGAAAGAGAAACCGTCCAGGATTTTGCTGTCGGGGGAAAGGTGAAGGAGGATGCTATGAATTGGTGGAACCGAAGTCTGGCGAGTCTTGGATTTCGCTGGAAAAAGAATCTGTTATTGTTTTTGGCAATTGCCTCTGCGGGTACCTTGCTGCTTCCGGCATGGTCAATGAAGCAGACTGCCGGGACAGCACTTACTCAGGCCCGGCAGGAGATACCGGCTTATGTGAATATGATGGTGAGCCAGGGAGACTGGTACAGTGTTGATCCGGATAATTATTTTTCACCGGAGCTGGCGGAAAAGATAGCCGCTTTGCCGCAGGTGAAGGACGTCTCCCATATGACAGCCATTAATGTATACAGCCGGCGCATACGCGGACTGGCACTGAGCGGTACGGCAGCGTATATGGCAACTGATTCATGGAAAGAACCCATCATGGATCCGGACTGGGGAGAATACTGGGAGGGATGGGTACAGATCATGGGTGTCAGCAATCTGGCAGATTACTGGGATTTCCGAAACGGAGAGACCAGGATTATAGAGGGAAGAGGCATCACAGAAGAGGATGCAGGCCAGTACATTATGGTCATGTCCAGAAAGGTTTCCTCTGATAATCAGATACGTCTGGGAGAAAAGGCAGATTTTCAGTCTTATTTTGACCATGATGTAAGAATAGAGCTGGAACTTGCAGGAGTCCATGACGGAAAAACGTGGCATGGATACAGTGACAGCGGAAGCTGTGCAAATTTCATCTATGCTCCGATAGATGTGGCGCTGCAGTTGTATCCGGGCATTATGGAGAGCCGGTACGGGCTGAATGACCCGGATGATATGGAAGCATTTATTGAAGAAGCAAAAAAGATTGCGAAAGAGTCGGGAGAGGATGTAATTTTTGCAGGCGACAGCATACATTACCTGACTACTTCTTCTGCTCTGAAAAATGCGGCAAAGACAGGGGACGCCGTGACCTTATGCGTTTTGTTGATGACAGGACTGATCATCAGTCTGCTGGTATCCTGGTCCATGCTGGAACGTGTCAGAGAGATTGGTATTCTTCTTTCTATGGGAGAAAAACGCAGAGCGCTGATTGCTCAGTTTCTGGCGGAGCTGTTGATTCCAATAGGAACAGGGCTGGTGTTTAGCGTACTTTTAGGAAACCTGGTTACGGAGCCGCTTGGAAGATTAATGATGGGTAATATTCCGTTTACCGGAGCCGTGGCTTTCGGCCTTAATTTAAAGACCATAGCTGCTTTGATGGGATGCGGAATTTTCTTTACGCTGGTGTCAATGGCGGCACCGCTTGTGTCTGTATTTCGAATGCAGCCGGGAAAACTGCTTCGTATGGGGTGAGAGAACAGGAAAAATTTAGAAGAATGACTCACAGAAAAGGGGAATGGGAATGAATACAGTACTTAAATTGGATAATGTCAGTTTCAGTTACACGACAAAGGCAGGCCCGGTGGAAATTTTGCAGGATGCCACCTATGAATTTGCCTCCCATACAATCTATACAATATTTGGTTCGTCCGGCTCTGGGAAAACAACAACGCTGTCTTTGCTCGGTGCGCTTGATGCACCTGCAAAAGGCAGAGTGCTTTTTGAGGGAAGAGATATCCGGGAAACAGGGGAAGGACGCTACCGGAACCGGAATGTGGGGATTATTTTTCAGTCTTACAATTTGCTGAATTATCTTACGCCGCTTCAGAATGTACTGGCAGCTATGGACATTGCCCGGGTATCCGCTGCGGATAAGAAGGAACGCGCCCGAGAACTGCTTAAAAAGATGGGACTGTCAGAAGAGCTTTTTAACCGGAACGTAAACAGACTTTCCGGCGGTGAGCAGCAGCGTGTGGCGATAGCCAGAGCAATCTCTACTAATGCAGAAATTCTCCTGGCGGATGAGCCGACCGGCAATCTGGATGCTGATACTGCAAAGGAAATCATGGATATTTTTATCCGCCTTGCCCATGAGGAAGGAAAGTGTGTCATTGTTGTGACTCATTCCCAGGAATTTGCTCAGGTGGCAGATGTGGTAGTACGGCTGGAAGGAAAGCGGCTTGTAAACAGATAAAATAAATATGGAATCAAAAGTCCGGTATTCACTGGACTTTTTTCATGTCATGGTGTACCTTGTAGTATAGAATGATGATAACAAAGTGAGAATGATTAAATGAAATATAATGAAAAACTGGAAATATTAAAAGAAAATTTAAGAGAGATGGGAAGTGTGGCGGTGGCTTTTTCAAGCGGTGTGGATTCTACTTTTCTTCTGAAAGCTGCCCATGATGTGCTGGGGGATAAGGCTTTTGCCATTACTGCAAAGTCATGCTGGTTTCCGGAAAGAGAATCGGCAGAGGCGGAGGAATTCTGCAAAAAAGAAGGAATCCGCCAGATATTCTGTATATCCGAAGAACTGGACATTCCGGGCTTTAAGGAAAATCCCGGGAACAGGTGTTATCTTTGCAAAAAAGATTTATTCGGGAGAATGAAAGCAGCTGCTCTTAAAAACGGTGCGGCATATGTTGCGGAGGGATCTAACGTGGATGATCTGGGAGATTACCGCCCGGGGCTTAAGGCCATTGCAGAGCTGGATATTAAAAGTCCCCTGCGTGAGGCAGGGCTTACAAAGGCTGAAATCCGTGAACTTTCGAGAGAGATAGGACTGTCTACATGGGACAAGCCTTCTTTTGCCTGCCTGGCATCAAGATTTGTCTATGGTGAGATGATCACAAAAGAAAAATTATCCATGGTGGAGCAGGGAGAGGAACTGCTTCTTAAGATGGGGTTTCATCAATTCAGGGTCCGTATCCACGGCATGATGGCACGAATTGAGGTGCTGCCGGAAGAGTTTGGAAAACTGATGCAGGAGAGCGTGCGTCTGGAGGTGGCAGAGAAGTTAAAGGCAGCGGGATTTACCTATGTGACCATGGATTTGAATGGTTACCGTATGGGAAGCATGAATGAGATGTTATAAATAAGGATATATCCGGTGACGGATGGAGGAGAATATTTATGTCAGAACGTTTTTCCAGGACAGAATTACTCGTTGGAAAACAAAATATGGAGCGGTTCGCAGCAGCACGTGTGGCGGTATTCGGTGTAGGGGGAGTAGGCGGCTATGTAGTGGAAGCTCTGGCCAGAACAGGTATCGGGACGCTTGACCTGATAGACAATGATATCGTCAGCGTCAGTAATATCAACCGCCAGATCATTGCCACAACCAGAACAATAGGAGAGTATAAAGTAGATGCGGCAAAAAGACGTGTTCAGGAAATTAATCCGGATGCAGCAGTGAATACCTATAAAACTTTTTATATGCCGGAAACAGCAGATCAATTTGATTTTACAAAGTATGATTATGTGGTAGACGCTATTGATACCGTTACGGGAAAACTGGAACTGATTATACAGGCTGACAGAGCGGGAGTTCCTGTTATCAGCTCTATGGGAGCGGGAAACAAAATGGATCCGGCAGCTTTTGAGGTGGCAGATATCTATAAAACATCGGTTTGTCCCCTGGCGAAGGTAATGAGAAGAGAATTGAAAAAAAGAAATATTAAACATTTAAAGGTCGTCTATTCCAAAGAAGAACCGCTTGCCCCACTGGTGAAAATTGAAGAGGGAAAACGCCGGCAGCTTCCCGGAAGTATGGCATTCGTACCTTCTGTGGCAGGACTTATCATTGCAGGAGAAGTGATCAAAGAACTTATGGGTGAACGGGCATGAAGAGAGTACTCAGCTACAGGATAGAAGAGGAAGTACAGAGGGATAACATTGGATTTTTTCTCAGAAGACGCGGATATTCGAGACACATCCTGTCTCATTTGAAAAATACGGAAAACGGTATCGTATGTAATGGAATAGAAGTACGTCCCTCTCATATACTGCAAAAAGGAGATGAACTGACAGTCACGATTGTGGAAGAAAAATCTTCTGAAAATATTGTACCCGTGTCCATGCCTCTTCATATTGTATATGAAGATGAGGATATTGTGGTAATCAATAAAGCGGCGGATATGCCGATTCATCCCTCCATCAATAATTTTGATAATACTTTGGCAAATGCGCTGGCGGCTTATTATCAGGAGCAGGGTGAAGCTTTTGTGTATCGGTGCATTAACCGTCTGGACAGAGATACAACAGGACTTTTAATTGTGGCAAAAAATATGCTCAGCGGAGCTGTTCTCTCTGATATGGTAAAACGGCGGGCAATTCAGAGGGAATATCTGGCCATTGCGTGCGGGCAGACACCACCGGAAGGAATTATTGATGCACCGATAGCGCGCCGGGAGGAGTCTGTACTGGAACGGTGTGTAGATTTTCAGCGCGGAGAGCACGCTGTTACACACTATAAGACTTTAACATATAAAAACGGGTACTCCCTGGTTTCGCTGAAGCTGGAAACAGGGCGTACCCATCAGATACGTGTCCATATGAAATATCTTGGCTATCCTCTTACGGGCGATTATCTGTACAATCCGGATTATACGCTGATGTCCCATCAGGCACTTCATTCTCACCGGCTTGCATTTAAACATCCCATAACCGGAGCGGATATGGAGTTTATGATTCCTCCGCCCTGGTCATTTTTTATGGAACAGGAAATTTAAAAGCGGGATTTTTACAGACGGACATCTCCGTGGATTCTCGGAACTTCATCAATGTGCAGATAGCGGCTGATGCATTTCACTACCAGATCGTGGTCTGCCATATGAGGAAGGCCGGAGACAATTACCGCGCCGATTACACCGACTTCTTCCACACGAATGGGGAAGCCGCCTCCGGCTGCAGCGTAATCCTTTTCATCCAGGAACCAGTCAGCCATGGTCTTTTCATTTTTCTGAAGAAGGAGGCAGGCATGAAGGCTGCTCTTTTCCAACTGACGGACTGTATTAAATTTTCGTTCCATCCAGCGGTCATTCTGCAGATTTGTATCATTAGCGGCATAGCGGAATACGGTATAGCCGTTGTTAAGACGTATGGTGACAGCAACAGAAAGCTGGCGTTTTTTTATTTCAGATACAATGATATTGCCAAGTTCCCAGGCATCTTCATTTGTGAAGTGAGTGAACTGGAGTATTTCTTCCTGCATTTCCAGCATAGCAATCAATTCATCAATAATCACAAAAATTCCCCCTTTTCCGCTTGTTCTAAGCGATGTTTATATGGTATTTTAATGATAGCATTATATCATTTTGATACTCAGATTACAAGTGAGGCTTAGGTGAAAACATGGGCGACGGAAAATCGAAAGTTATTTTGATTCCCTGCAGCAGTTATGATGAAGAAGAAGTTTACCGCGCAATGAAGCAGGGTATAGAGATGCTGGGAGGCATAGAAAGATTTGTAAAAAAGGAAGAAAAAATTCTTGTGAAGCCGAATTTTTTATCAGCGGCAGATGCAGACAGAGCGGTTACTACCCACCCATCTGTTATAAAGGGAATGCTTCGTATCCTGCAGGAAGCGGGCTGCATGCATGTGAAATACGGTGATTCTCCCGGCCATGGAAGCAGTGCGTCGGCTGCCGGAAAACTTGGTATTTCGGGAGAAGTATATGGAGCATCCATGGCCGACATGTCGGAGGAGGTGCATGTTTCTTTTGCAGAAGGGATAACGGCAAAAGAATTCTATTTTACCAGGGAAGTGGCAGAGGCAGATGCGGTGATCAGTCTCTGTAAAATGAAGACTCATGCATTGGAGCGGATAACAGGTGCAGTAAAAAATGTGTATGGTTTTATCTGCGGATACCGGAAAGCGGCAGGTCATGTAAAATATCCAAATGCCAGTATATTCGCAAGAATGCTTGCAGATATACACAGATGTATAAAACCGGGGCTTCATATTATGGATGGAATTGTGGCCATGGAAGGAAACGGACCGGGATCGGGGACACCGACAGATATGAAAGTGATGTTGTTTTCAACTGATCCGGTGGCGCTGGATACGGTGTTTTGCCATTTGGTGGATTTAGACCCCGAGCTGGTGCCCACAAATACTCAGGGTATGGCAATGGGAATCGGCACATATCATGCAGATGATATAGAAATACAGACAGCTGAGGGGAAAATCAGCTTTTCTCAGATGGAAAAGAAATATGGTAATCCCCAATTTGACGTGGACCGCAAAGGTACGAAAAAGACGTTTTTATCCAGATATTCAGATTTCATGACCCGGCTGAGCAAGAGACCTGTGATAGATAAAACGCGCTGTGTGAAATGCGGCATCTGCGTAAACCATTGTCCGGTGCCCGGAAAGGCGGTTAATTTCAAAAAGGGAAAGGATATGCCGCCAATATATGATTATGCCAAATGCATTCGCTGCTACTGTTGTCAGGAGATGTGCCCGCAGCATGCGATTACCGCAGGAAAACGCAAAGTGAAGGACATTGGAAGATAGAAGCGGTGCGGAAATAAAATACGGGCGTCTGCAGAGAAAATTGCAGATGCCCGTTTACACTATGCGTTTAACGGATATTTATCAGTTAATTCTTTTACGATGGCAACAGCTTTTTCTTTATTGCCGGTATTCTGGATCATAAGAGAAATTGCTTCAGCAATCTTATCCATGTCATCCTCATTCATACCGCGGGAAGTAACGGCTGCAGTTCCCAGACGGACACCGCTTGTAACAAAGGGTGATTCAGGATCGTTGGGGATTGCGTTTTTATTACATGTGATATTTGCATCATCCAGAAGCTTTTCCATGGCTTTTCCGGTGATACCTGTACCGCGAAGATCAACCAGCATAAGATGATTGTCCGTGCCGCCGGATACAATGTTGATGCCCCTCTTTATGAGACCGGCACAAAGCGCTTTGGAATTTTTCACCAGGTTTGTCTGATATTCTTTGTATTCCGGCTGAAGAGCTTCTTTAAAGCACACAGCTTTTGCTGCGATAACGTGCATCAGAGGGCCGCCCTGGATGCCAGGGAAAACAGCTTTGTTAAAGTTGAATTGTTTTGCGATTTCATTGCTGCTCATGATCATACCGCCGCGGGGACCTCTCAAGGTCTTGTGTGTTGTAGTGGTTGTTACGTGAGCATAGGGGATTGGGCTTGGATGAAGGCCTGCTGCAACAAGGCCGGCAATATGTGCGATATCCACCATAAGATAAGCGCCTGCTTCATCTGCTATTTCACGGAAGCGTTTGAAGTCGATGATTCTTGCATAAGCACTTGCCCCTGCAATGATCATTTTCGGCTTTGTTTCCAGTGCGATTTGACGCACCTGATCATAATCTATAACTCCGTCATCATTTACACCATAAGGTACCACATTAAAATATGCGCCGGAGAAATTAGCGGGGCTTCCATGAGAAAGATGACCGCCGTGTGCAAGATTCATACCCATTATAGTATCGCCTGGTTTCAACATGGCAAATTGTACAGCCATATTAGCCTGTGCACCGGAATGAGGCTGTACATTAACGTACTCACATCCAAACAATTCGCATGCACGTTTTTTTGCGAGTTCTTCCACTGCGTCTACGCATTCACATCCGCCATAGTAGCGTTTGCCGGGATACCCTTCAGCATATTTGTTGGTCAGAGGGCTTCCCATAGCGGCCATAACAGCTTTGCTGACCCAGTTTTCAGATGCAATCAGCTCAATATGAGAATTCTGACGGGCAATTTCTGCCTGGATCGCCTCTGCGATTTCATTGTCCACATTCTGTATTTCTTCAAAAGAATACATGTACATTTTCCTCCTGATTACGTGTAAATTTTGATGATATTTTCTCAGATGTCACCTGCATAGTATACCATATTTTTTAAATATGTCAACATGAAAAAGACAAATATCCGCGAGAGAAACACACATCTATATGTATATGAATTGGAGCTGAATTGGAAAAGCATGGCGCATTGACAGGAAATTTGGGGACATGATATAATATGTGCGCAAAACCAGTGAGCAGTGCGAAAACGACAGTTTTTCGAGCTGGCACTGCAGTATTGAAGTATATAAAAGAGGCAGGAGGAATTTGTATGGCGTGGGAATTATCGATACTGGATGCTATACAGGGGATACGGACCCCGTTTTTGGATTTTTTCTTTAAGAGCGTGACGATGTTGGGAGATAAAGGGTATTTCTGCATTGCCCTTGGACTGATACTTCTGATTCCCAAAAAAACAAGGACATGCGGCATATGCGTGCTGGCAGCGCTGTTTTGTAATGCCATTGTATGTAATATTACTTTAAAACCTCTGGTGGCAAGGCAGCGTCCCTGCTGGGTGAATCCTTTAATAGAGACAATTGTTAAAAGTCCTGATAATTTTTCTTTCCCGTCAGGCCATTCGGCGGCATGTTTTGTGACGGCTACGTCTATTTATATGAACAATAAGAGGTGGGGAACAGCTGCTTTAGTAGTAGCGGCTTTTGTGGCTTTTTCAAGATTGTATCTGTACATGCATTGGCCTACAGATGTACTGGCCGGTATTTTGATTGGTGTGATACTGGGTGTAGTTGTAAGTAAAATAATTTTGAAAAATTGTCATAAAGTAAGATTTTTGGCAGATTGACAAGCAAAAAATGACAAAAAATGTAAATGGATCTGAGAGCGTAATCCGACAGAAAATAAAAAAAATACAAAAAAATGTGTTTAAAGAAAAAAGGAAATGGCAAAAATAGACAATAAAATCGATTGCGAAATATGGCATGAATCTCGTAAAAAATGTTGACAAATGCCGGAGGGCGTGACATACTATAGCAAATTAAAAATGATGAGAGAGGTGTCTGTGATGTCAGAAAAGAAAATCAAACTTAGCCAGATTCAGGATGTTAAAGAATTTGTCAGTTCAGCCGAAAAATGTGATTTTGATATTGATGTTTTTTATAATCGCATCAGCATAGACGCAAAATCCATTATGGGTGTATTAAGTCTGGATTTATCCCAGGTGCTGACGGTGAAATACGGCGGCAAAGATGCACAGTTTGAGAATGTTTTGAATAAGTACGCTGCAGCGTAGAGACAGTTTAAATATAAAAAGGCAGGCCGCATGGAGTGATCCATGCGGTATTCTTTTATGATAGAGGAAAGTTCTCACTTTCCTCTATCATAAAAAACATATATGTGCATGCAAATGCAGAAGAATGCGAGGGTGAGCGAAGAGCACTTTTGTTCTTGTGGTATATTTGCGGCAAAACAGGGAAAAATATACTATCTTTTGTGAAGGAGAATGAAAATGAAAGATAGGGTATTTGGTGTGCTTCAGCGAGTGGGAAGATCTTTTATGCTTCCTATAGCAATTTTACCGGTGGCGGGACTTCTTCTGGGAATCGGGGGATCTTTTACGAATGAAACCATGCTTGAGACATATGGACTGCTTCGGATTTTGGGCCCGGGAACAGTTCCTGCAGCAATTTTTGAAGTGATGAGTGATGCAGGCGATATTGTGTTTGCCAATCTTCCCATTATCTTTGCCATCGGTGTTGCTATTGGAATGGCAAAAAGAGAAAAAGAGGTGGCAGCTTTGGCAGCCGCCATTGCTTTTTTTATCATGCATGCTTCTATCAGCGCAATGATCACAATTTATGGCGGTGAACAAAATATGCTGGCAGGTGCTGTGGCTTCTGTCTGCGGTATCACTTCTCTGCAGATGGGAGTATTCGGGGGAATTATTGTAGGAACAGGTGTGGCAGCTCTCCATAATCGTTTCTACAAAATAGAACTTCCGCAGGTTTTATCTTTTTTCGGAGGAACAAGATTTGTTCCGATCATTTCGGCTCTTGTTTATACAGCTGTGGGGATATTGATGTTCTATATCTGGCCGCCCATCCAGAGAGCAATATATGCCGTGGGAAATGTGGTGCTCAATTCCGGATATGCGGGTACATGGGTATACGGATTTATGGAGCGCCTTCTGATTCCCTTTGGGCTGCATCATGTGTTTTACCTTCCCTTCTGGCAGACGGCTGTGGGAGGTACGATGGTGGTGGCGGGCCAGACTGTTGAGGGGGCACAGAATATTTTCTTTGCACAGCTGGCAGATCCTTCCGTACAAAAATTTGCAGTGTCTGCCACCAGATTTATGGCAGGAAAATTCCCTCTGATGATTTTTGGACTTCCGGGAGCAGCTCTTGCAATGTACAGAACTGCAAATCGGTCGAAAAGAAAAGCAGCAGGAGGACTTTTGCTCTCGGCGGCGCTGACATCTATGCTCACAGGTATTACGGAACCGCTGGAGTTTACATTTTTGTTTGTTGCACCTCTTTTATATGGAATACATTGTGTTTTTGCGGGACTTTCGTATATGCTGATGCACATTTTAGAGGTAGGCGTGGGAATGACTTTTTCAGGAGGATTAATTGATATGTTCCTGTTTGGAGTCCTTCAGGGAAATGCAAAGACCAACTGGATCCGTATTATATTTGCAGGTATTGTCTATTTTATTGTATATTATTTTCTGTTTTCTTTTTTGATAAGAAGGCTGAATCTGAAAACGCCGGGACGCGATGACAGTGAAGAAGTGAAGTTATACCACAGAAAAGATGTGGATGCCAGAAAACAAAGGGCAGTTTCAGACGGTGGAGAAGATGCAGATGGTGTGTCGGAAGGTATCTGCATCGGACTGGGAGGAGTGGAAAATATTTCTGATGTGGACTGTTGTGCAACCAGACTTCGCTGTACAGTTTATAGTTCTGAACTGGTAGATGATGAACTGCTGAAATCTACCGGCGCAGCAGGAGTTATCCATAAAGGAAATGGTGTCCAGATTATTTACGGTCCCAAAGTAACTGTGATTAAATCTAATCTGGAAGATTACCTGGAAAATCTAAAAAAATAAAAAGATATTGTCAATCTCTGTTCTTTCTATTAAAATAAATAAGCGGCGTATCTGTCTGTATGACAGATATGCCCTGATTTAAAAACAGGAGAGTATAAGAAGATGATAGGAACAATTGTAAATACAGGAACAATCATTGCAGGAAGTGTCCTGGGAAGCACATTGAGAAAAGGTGTGAAAGAAAAATACCAGACTGCCCTTTATAATGCCATGGGACTGGCGGCAACTATGCTGGGAATTAACGCCGTGGTGAGCAATATGCCGAAAAGCCAGTATCCGGTACTGTTTATTGTGAGCCTGGCACTTGGAAGTCTGATTGGTTCTGTTTTGGATATCGATGCTAAATTTCAGGGACTTGTAGGCAAATACTCAAAATCAAATCTCGGTCAGGGACTTTCCACAGGAATCCTGCTGTACTGTATAGGCTCCCTCTCAATCCTTGGCCCGGTGATGAGCGCTCTTTATGGAGATCATACATATTTGTTTACAAATGCCACACTTGATTTTGTTACATCTACAGTGCTTGCTTCTACATACGGGATTGGAATGGTGTTTGCGGCGCCGGTTTTATTCTGCTGGCAGGGAATGATTTATCTTGTGGCAAAATATTTGTCAGGAAGTTTCTTTTCGGACGCAATGATTGCGGAGCTTTGTATCGTGGGTGGGATATTGATTGCAGCGTCAGGTCTTGGCATTTTGAAAATAAAAGACTGCAAGAGCTTAAATATGCTTCCGGCTCTTGCAGTTCCGGTCATTTTCTTTGTTGTAAAGAGTTTCTTTTAAAAACAGTAAATGCTGAAAAAAGAGGCGATATTGTTTGTCCAGGAAAGCTCCATGCCGCAGGTTTCTGCAAGCTTATTTGAGTCGATGCAATAGGCTGACAGGCAGGAGAATCTCATTTTCGGAAAACAGCATGGCTCGCCGGATATCAATTTACATTCCGGACAGTAATTACACGGACCTGCCATGATGGAAAGACCGTTCAGCGGCAGTCCCTCTTTTTCATATTGTTTTAGAACATGCAGTGTACGTGATGTATGCTGCTTTTTTAATACTTTGGTGGCTGCAGAATTGAAAATATCCTCCATCTCCGTCATTGACTGGAATACAATGGCGTTCTTATATTTCAGGACACGATCCCGCATCTCATTTACAGAGCCGCATGCCGGAGGACAGCCGTAATTCCGGTTATAGTTTCCGCAGGCATTATCTTCACAGAACATGCGGAATTCCGGACGGAATACCAGCTCATCGGTAGAGATGACAGCGGCATTTGCAAAACCTTCTTCCAGAGCAATCATAATCATTTTTTCGTTATCCATGGTAATCTCCTTTTCTAATACTGGATATCTATCAGTGTAAGTCCGCGGGCAGGAGCGGTAAAACCGGCCTGTTCACGTGTTCTGGTGTCGAAAATTGTCAAAATACTTTCAGGGGAACGCTTTCCGGTGCCGATTTCCAGAAGAGTTCCCGTCATGATCCGCACCATATAATAAAGAAATCCATTCCCTTCATATGAAATACATAATTCACCGGGCAGTTCGTGAAAGGTGACAGAGGTAAGCTTTCGTACCGTAGATTTTTTCATTTTCCGCGCACAGAATCCCTGAAAGTCATGTTCACCGGTCAGATATCCGGCGGCTTTTTTCATGGTATTCAGATCCGGTTTTTCTGCAAATGGATACAAATATTTGCGGTCAAATACATGGAGAGCCGGATTTGTGCAGATACGATAATCATAGCGTTTTGAGACGGCGTTTAACCGGCTGTGGAAACGCTGCGGTGCATTTTCCACGGAAAGGATACCAATATCATCGGGCAGCCAGCGGTTCAGGTAAGTACAGATTTCATCCGGGGACATAGAGGTGTCAAGGTGAACATTTGCTACCTGTCCTCGGGCATGTACTCCGGCATCAGTACGTCCGGCTCCGTGGATTTCTACAGGTTTTTCGACCATTTTCGACAGTACATCTTCAATTTTTCCCTGGATTGTCATATCAGTGGATTGCTGACGCTGCCATCCGTTGTAACGTGTGCCGTCATATTGTATTTTCATGCGGTAATTCATAATGATACTCCTGATTGAGTCAATAATTTTATCCCTTATGTTGTAATGGATCTCTGAGCATTTCGCGCTTTTATGGAATTCATGCCTCTTTGCTCCTGGTATCATTTTATACAGAAATTTTCATTTTGAAAAGAGGCAGCATACAAAATGGTGTACATTATTTTTGGATTGAGCTATAATAAATACGTTTTAGACAAGAAAAGTCATAGGAGTATACAGGTGGAAATCATTAAAATTTCTGTCCGCAATCTGGTGGAATTTATTTTAAGAAGCGGCGATATTGACAACCGGCAGGGGATGATGGCTGATAAAGAGGCAATGCAGATGGGCAGCCGCCTTCACCGGAAGATCCAGAGACAGATGGGAGCAGCGTATCGTGCGGAAGTACAGTTAAAAGAAGAGATAGACTGCCAGGACTATCTGGTCGTGGTGGAAGGCCGTGCGGACGGTATTTTTACGGAAAAAGAGGATACATGGATTGATGAGATAAAAGGTGTCTGCCGGGATATCGGCAGAATGGAAGAGCCTGTACCGGTACATCTGGCACAGGCTAAATGTTATGCCTGTATTTATGTTTCTCAGAACAATCTGGAAAAAATCGGGGTACAGATGACGTATGCCAATCTGGATACCGAAGAGATACGCCGTTTTCGTCAGGAATACACACTGGAGGAATTACAAGAATGGTTCTCTGAAGTTTTGAAACAGTATCAGAAATGGGCTTCTTTTCAGATTAAGTGGCGTAGAATCAGGCAGGCATCCATTGCTGAGGTGAATTTTCCGTATCCCTACAGAGATGGGCAAAAAGCATTGGCAGGAGCGGTTTACCGGACAATCGAGCGGGAAAAGAAGCTGTTTATCCAGGCTCCTACGGGGGTGGGAAAAACGATCTCTACAGTCTTCCCGGCAGTAAAGGCGGTAGGACAGGGACTGGGAGAGAAGATATTTTATCTTACGGCAAAAACCATAACCAGAACGGTGGCCCAGGAGGCGTTTTCACTGTTAAAACAGAATGGCCTGCAATATAAAGTGATCACCCTGACTGCAAAGGAGAAGCTTTGCTTCTGTGAAGAGCCGGACTGCAACCCGGAAAAATGTCCTTATGCCAGGGGGCATTACGACAGAATTAATGATGCAGTGTTTGAGCTCCTTGCAACTCCCCATGGAGATTATACACGGGAAACTGTTTTATCTCATGCAGAAAAATGGAAGGTATGTCCTTTTGAAATGTCCCTGGATCTGTCTCTCTGGACAGATGCGGTAATTTGTGATTATAACTATGTGTTTGATCCCCAGGCGAAGCTGAAACGTTTTTTTTCGGATGGTGTAAAGGGTGATCATATTTTCCTGATTGACGAGGCACACAACCTTGTGGAACGGGGCAGAGAGATGTACAGCGCATCGCTGTATAAGGAAGATTTTCTGGAGATAAAACGACTCTTGAAACCTGTGAGTAAGAAAGCGGAAAGAGCCCTGGAGAAATGTAACCGTATCATGCTGGAGTGGAAGAGAGAGTGTGAGGGATACACACTGTTTCGTGATATCGGATCGTATATCATCGGACTTATGAATGTGAGCGCCCAGTTGGAAAATCTTTTAGAGGACAGGGAGGGACCGCTTAACAGGCTTCATGCAAGTCCCGCAGGAGATGACACGGCTCTGCTGAGAAAAAAGGTGCTGGAATTCTATTTTCAGGTGAGAAATTTTTTGGATATTTATGAAGATCTGGATGACAGTTATGAGATATACGCTGAGCAGGAGACAGACGGAAGATTCAAGGTGAAATTATTTTGTATCCACACGGCGGGAAAAATCGGAGAGTGTCTGGACAGGGGCCGTGCAGCGGTGTTCTTTTCGGCCACACTCCTGCCGGTGCGCTATTATATGGAACTGCTTTCCGGAAAGGAAACAGATTATGCGGTATATGCACAGTCTACATTTTCCCCTGAGATGAAAAAGGTTCTGGTAGGAAATGATGTGAGCAGCAGATATACCAGACGAAATATGGCGGAATATAAAAAAATTTCAGATTATATATGGAAGATGGTCGAGGCCAAAAGAGGAAATTATCTGGTGTTTTTTCCGTCCTATAAGATGCTGGAGGAAGTCAGAGATATCTTTGAGACGAAGGCACCTGAGCAGATTCAGGTAATTTCTCAGAACAGCCGTATGACGGAAGCGGAAAGAGAAGAATTTCTGGAACATTTTTCACATATCCGGGCAGATAATTGTTCACTGATAGGTTTTTGCGTCATGGGCGGCATTTTCGGAGAAGGAATAGATTTAAAGCATGAGCAGCTTATTGGGGCAGTGGTTGTGGGAACCGGGCTGCCGCAGGTATGTAATGAGCGGGAGATTTTGAAAAAATATTATGACAGGAAAGATATGGACGGGTTTGCTTACGCATATCAATATCCGGGTATGAATAAGGTGATGCAGTCTGCGGGCCGTGTCATACGTACGGATGAAGATAAGGGCGTGATCCTTCTTCTGGATGAGAGATTTTGCAATGCCGGATACCGAAGTATTTTTCCACGCGAATGGGCAGATTTTGAAGTATGCAGCCTGCAGTCGGCAGGAAATAAAATAGAACAGTTCTGGAAAAGGTTTGAATAGAACAGGAAGGAAAAAAGGTATGGATTTTTTAACAGTTGTAAGCCAGATGGTATCGTTATTTATCATTATGATCATTGGATATATTATGTATAAAGTAAAGGTGATCGACGATGCAGCCACGGTGCGGTATACAAAAATGGTGCTTAATATCTCACTTCCGGCACAGATTATCACATCTTTTGTGGAAAATCAGGGGATTGTATCAAATATGGAAGTTCTGCAGGTTTTTGGAATTTCGCTGTTCAGTTATCTGGTGTATTTTCTTTTGGCTCTTGTGTTTGTTAATGTGATCCGGGTAAAAAAGCAGGAGCGGGGAACATACCTGTTTATGTCTATGTTTGCAAATGTGGGATTTATGGGATATCCGGTGATAACAACTATTTTTGGAGACGAGGCAATGATATATGCTGTCATCTTTAACGTGGTATTTAATATACTTGTATATTCCGTGGGGATTTTGTTTATCAGTTCAGGAAAAGGAGAATTTCGGTTCAATCCTGAGCTTTTGATAAACATGTCGTTCATATCCGCAATAGTTTCTATCATTATGTTTTTTGCGCGGATCAGACTTCCGCAGGTTGTGATGACATCCTTTGGTTATCTGGGGAATCTTACAACGCCCGTGGCAATGCTGATTCTCGGGGCAACGATTGCATCCATGCCGGTGAAGGAGCTGTTTGATGAATGGAGGATTTATATCTTTACGGTATTTCGTCTTGCGGTAATACCGCTTGCAATGATGGTTATTTTTAAGATACTTCCGATGGCATCTTCCCTGATCGTGGGGATAATGATTGTTATGGCTGCCATGCCGGTAGCTACCAACTGTACAATGCTTTCCATTGAATACGGCGGAGACACCAGGCTTGCAGCAAAAGGGATTTTTTTCAGTACGGTTCTTTCGGTTGTAACCATACCGCTGATTGCCGTATTGTGTGCATAAATTAAATATTTATAAACTTTTTCGTATATTGTTGAAGTATTTTTGGATGTGTTTATAATGTATGATATCAAAAAATATGCAGCAATTTGCAGGCATGATGGGGAATAAGAGGGGAGGATACATAAATGTTGCCGCGTTTTAGTGTCAAGCGCCCGTATACAGTAGTTGTGGGTATTGTTTTGATCATTATTCTTGGATACGTGTCATTTACCAGTATGCAGACAGATTTATTGCCGGATATGACGCTTCCTTATGCAATCGTTTATACAACATATCCGGGAGCCAGCCCGGAAGAAGTGGAAACGATTGTCACGAGACCGGTGGAGCAGTCCATGGCCACTATTAGTAATATTGAAAATGTAAGTTCTGTTTCCAGTGAAAATATTTCCATGGTTATTCTGGAGTTTTCTCAAAGTGCAAATATGGATGCAGTAACGATTGAAATGAGAGAAAATCTGGATCAGATAGAAGGATATTGGGATGATTCTGTGGGCAGTCCCATCATTATGAAGCTGAATCCTGATATGCTGCCGGTAATGGTAGCTGCATTGGAAGCCGGAGATATGAACCAGAGTGATCTGACGGATCTGGTGAACAATGAAATCCTTCCGGAACTGGAAAGTATAGAGGGAGTTGCATCTGTCAGCACATCCGGTACGATCGAAGAACAGGTGCAGGTTACTCTGCGCGAAGACAAAATAAAAGAAGCCAACAGAAAAATACGTGATGCGTTAGAAAAGAAATTTGACGAGGCTGAGAGTGAACTTGAGGAAGCCCAGGATGAGGTGGAATCGGGGAAACAGCAGCTGGAAAATGGGCAGAATCAGTTGATTGATCAGACTTCTGAGGCGGACAGTAAGCTAAATACCGGAAATTATCAGATGATCACGGGGGCAGCACAGATTGACCAGAATCTTGCAAAGGTGGAATCGGGACTTGCGCAGCTGAGCACTGCGGAACAGGAACTGAATGCTAAAGAGCAGGAGATACAGGCCGGAAAAGAGCAGCTTCTCGCACTGCCGGGACAGAAAGCTCAGGCGGAGGCAGGTCTTGCACAGCTCTCGGATGGGATTTCCCAGCTGGAAAACGCACCGACGAATCTTGCATATATTGAAGGAATTCTTGCGGCTTATCAGGCTCAGTATCAGCTGGTACTGGATGCAATCGGGCAATTGACAGAAACGCCGCAGCCGGGAGAAGCAGAGCAGCCTGCGGAAACAGTGACACCGGCAGACGGAAATCCGTCTGTGGAACTGGAACAGCCGGAAGAGGGAAATGAATCCGCAGAAGCAGGACAGCCTGCGGGAACAGAGGCACCGTCAGATCAGGGACAGGAGACTGTGCCCGAATCGGAAGCACCGGTGCAGGAAGCAGTGCCGCAGCCGGAAGTGCAGGTACAGGAGGCAGCGCCTGAGCCGGAAGTACAGATTCAGGCAGAGACATCGGCAGCCGTGCCAGTGGAGACGGAGGTTACACAGACGGCTCAGGAAGAAAATGCTGTTGATGCGGCAGTAAAGGCGGCCCTTGAGACGTTGGATAAAACATTTGCTGAGATGGTTGCCGAAGATCCGGAGTTTAAGGCTGCCATAGAACAGATTAAGATGATTACGGATCTGGAGATACTGGCAGGTCAGCTCGAGGAATGGACGCTGAAAAAGGTAGAAGCACAGACTGCCCTGGCATATCTGGGTGTGGATCTGTCGAAAACAGGTCAGGCATTAATAAACAGTATTGATACGGCAAAAGGGAATCTGGTTGCCCAGCGGGTGCAGCTCCAGGGAAATATCACCCAGCTTGATCAGGCGATTGAGGCTTCCTCCGGGCAGATGGCAACACTGGAAGCGGGGCTGGAAGGTATAAACAAAGGCAGAACAGAACTGGCTGCTCAGAGAACTCAGCTTGAAACTGCCAAAGCGCAGCTTGATGGGGCAAAGGAAAAGATTTCCAGCGGGCAGAGCACGGTTTCTGCAGCTGTGGGTGAACTGAACAAAGCCAAAATTACAACAACCATCGAGATGGCAGTCGGCAAGGTGGAATTAAATTCCGGACAGAAAGAGATTGATGCGGCACTGGAGGAAATTGAGAAACAGAAAGATGCCGCTATGGAACAGGCTGATGTAACGAAAATTATCACTGCTGATATGATAAAAGGAATTCTTGCAGCACAGAATTTCAGTATGCCGGCAGGCTACGTCACAGAAGATGGGATTGATTTCCTGGTACGTGTGGGAAATAAGCTGGAAGACACAAAGGGAATCGAAGACCTTGTGATTTTGGATATGCATATGGATGATCTGGAACCTGTGCGTCTCTCTGATGTGGCAGATGTAGTGATTCTGGATAACAGCGATAAGGTATATGCGAAGATAAATGGAAACCCGGGCGTTGTATTTTCCATGCAGAAGCAGTCGGGTTATTCCACGGGAGAAGTATCAGATAAAATCAAGAAAAAATTTGCAGAGCTGGAAGAAATCAACGGAAATATCCATATTGTCAGTCTGATGGATCAGGGAATTTATATTGACCTTGTGGTGGATTCTGTAATCCAGAACATGCTCTCAGGTGCAGGGCTGGCAATCATTGTGCTTCTGCTGTTCCTGAAGAGCATCGGCTCCACATTTGTTATTGCGTGTTCCATCCCGATCAGCATTATGACGGCAATCGTGCTGATGTATTTCAGCGGAATTACCCTGAATATTATTTCTCTTTCGGGTCTTGCTCTTGGAATCGGTATGCTGGTGGATAACTCTATTGTCGTAATTGAAAATATCTACCGGATGCGGGGCGAGGGAGTATCTTCCAAAAAAGCTGCAGTAGAAGGTGCAAAACAGGTATCGGGTGCGATAGCAGCGTCTACACTGACTACTATCTGTGTATTTGCTCCGATTGTGTTTACAGAAGGAATTACAAGGCAGCTTTTTGTGGATATGGGTCTTACTATTGCGTATTCCCTGCTGGCCAGTCTGGTTATCGCCTTAACGCTTGTTCCCATGATGGGGGCGGGACTGCTGAAAAATTCCAGGGAGAAAAAAGCGCGGATTTTTAATGCCATCCAGAATGCATATGCAAAGCTTCTTGGCTGGTCATTGAAAATCAAATTTCTGGTTCTTCTGTTGGCGGTAGGACTTCTTGTGGTATCAGCAAAACTGGCTGTATCAAAGGGAACCGCATTTATGCCGGAAATGGAGAGCACCCAGGTATCGGTTACCTTGAATATGCCGGAGGGAAGCACACTTGCAGAGACAGGAGAAATGTCTGATAAGGTGATGGAACGGATTATGGCAATCCAGGATGTAACAGATGTGGGCGCCATGGCGGCAGGCAATACGATGGCCAGCCTGATGGGTGGGAACCAGGAAGCGTCTGCAGAGCAGGTTTCCATATATGTTTTGCTTTCAGAAGAAAAGACAATTACAAACGATGAGCTGGTAAAAGAGATTCTGACAAAAACAGAAGACCTGGGATGTGATCTGAATGTGGAAACTTCCACAATGGATATGTCAGCCCTTGGCGGAACGGGAATTTCCATCAAAATTAAAGGACGTGAACTTGACAAATTGAAAGAGATGGCGAGTGAAGTGGCAGAAATCCTGTCTGGTGTAGAGGGAACACAGAATATATCTGACGGAATCGAAGAGAAGACTCTTGAGATGCGTCTTGTGGTGGATAAGGATAAGGCAATGAGCTATCAGCTCACCACTGCTCAGGTATACCAGTTCCTGCAGCAAAAGCTTGCGGATGCCAGCACGGCAACAACGCTTTCCACATTGTCAAAAGATTATCCGGTGCTGGTGGTAAGCGATACGGACGAAACCCTGACAAGGGATAAAATAAAGAAGCTTACAATCACCGGAAAGGATGAGGAAAGCAAGGATGTGGAAGTTCCCATTGCCGAACTGGTGGAATTCCAGAATACGGAAGGATTTTCTTCCATCAACCGTGAAGCCCAGACGAGATATGTGACAGTAACAGCGGAAATTGACAGTGACCATAACATTGGTCTGGTATCTTCAGATGTGGAAGACGCGTTAAAAGATTATGAAGTTCCAAAGGGATACAGTCTGGAGATGGCAGGTGAGGATGAGACAATCAATGAGGCTATGGGAGAGGTATTGAAGATGCTCCTTCTGGCAGTGGCGTTTATGTATCTGATCATGGTTGCCCAGTTCCAGTCGCTGCTCTCCCCGTTTATCGTAATGTTTACGATCCCACTGGCTTTCACCGGAGGATTCATCGGACTGTATCTGACAGACAGTCCGGTCAGCGTAATCGCTCTGATTGGTTTTGTAATGCTTTCGGGTATCATTGTAAACAATGGTATTGTTCTGGTTGACTATACGAACCAGCTGCGCCGGGAGGGTATGGAAAAGAAGGCAGCTCTTGTGGAAGCCGGAAGAACAAGGCTTCGTCCGGTAATCATGACAGCGCTTACCACAATCCTTGGCCTGCTTCCCATGGCAGTCGGTATGGGTATGGGCGCCGATATGGTGCAGCCAATGGCAATCGTAACGGTTGGCGGTCTGGTCTATGGTACGCTGCTGACGCTGTTTGTAGTGCCGTGTATTTATGATATACTGAACCGTAAGAAAGATATGACAGAGGAAGAGATATAAGATTATTGGCGCAGTATGGGGAGATAAATGGATCTTTGGCGAAACAGGAAATAAACCCGCTGTGAAATCCTTTTGTGAGGATTTCACAGCGGGTTTCTGCTCTTTATTAAATCGGTTTTATCACGTCTATTTTGTTTAGCCTGGTATTCAGGCTTTCTATAAATCCTTCCGGCATAGTACTGACTGAAAGGCTGGTCATAGATTCCGGAGTCATAGCTTTCATCATATCCCACATTCCATGTCCCGGACTTAATTTAAAGCCGGTTGCAAGAAAGATTGCTTCGGATGTGACGGAAAGAGCCTCAGGAGATTTGGCAAGCTCTTCAATCGTAAACCTCACGTTATATTTTCCTTTCGGAAATTTCATGGGAGCTTTCAAATCCAGATCACCGGTTAATTTAAACCAGTTGGCTACACCTTCCATGCGGTCACCAAATTCGGGAAGTGTGTAAATGGAAGGTTCCCGAGTCACTTTTTCAAGGGTGGTGGCGTCAGAGACTCCTTCTGCTGCTGCTAAAATAGTATTGAAGCCGTCTTTCAGAGTGACAGAAAAAGTGCAGATATTATCCACCGGAGTTTTTTCATCCAGTTTTTCGCCGTTTACATACAGCGCAACAGAGGGCTGATTGGAATAAATTTTAATTTCAGCGGGATTACCGGAACGCTGGGCATAGCGTTTTCCGGCGATATGGACCATCGGTTCTTTATTCCACCAGGCTTTATAGATGTAGTAACTGTCTTTTTTAGTCTTTCGGTCCATCGTGACCAGACCTTTGTTGTTCCTTCCGGAGACACCGCCCTCATCCCTGGCAGCACATCCAAAATCAAACATATTCCAGACGTGGCTGGACCAGAGCCAGGGACGTTCTGCCAGAACTTTTGCCATGTGCTCATGATAGAGAGCCTGATATTCTTCACTGTAATCTTTGCAGCGGGGATTATCTGTATGGTAGGTGATGATGCCTTCGCATCCGTACTCTGAAAGACCGATACACAGATCCGGATATTTTTTGTGGAAAGAATCCAGCCAGGGACCGTTTTCTTCCATTTTTCCCCCGTACCAGCCGAAATAATGGTTCCAGCTGATGACATCTGTGATGTGGTGCAGGGGGCTTTCCAGGGGCGTCATGGAAACGTGGGCAATGGTGGTCAGGCGGGTGGGGTCCAGTTCCTTCGCCAATTGATTCAGTTCCTTATGATTTTCCACCAGCCGGTCAGAAATACCCCCGATCAGGATTTCATTTGAGATACCCCAGAAACAGATGGACGGATGATGATAATTTTGGACAACAAGCTCGGTCATCTGAGTGATACAGTTCTGGTGTGCCTGTGGGTCTTTATTAAATACGGAGATGAAAGGAATTTCCGCCCAGACAATAAAACCGGATTCATCGCAGGCATCGTAAAAATCCTGTGAGTGCTGGTAGTGTGCCAGACGGATGGTGTTCGCGCCCAGCTCTTTAATGAGTCTGGCATCTCTGTAATGATCCTGCTTTGACAGTGCGTTGCCCTTGTATAACATATCCTGATGGCGGCTGACACCCCGAAGAGGGGTTTCCTTCCCATTGAGGATAAAGCCTCTGTCCGGATGACAGGAAAAACTTCGCACGCCGGTTTTAAGCGTGATTTCATCACAGGATTCGTTGCGCCTTTCAAGAAGGGCCGTAACAGTGTAAAGATATGGATTGTCGATATCCCATAGTGTTACATTCGGAACATGGACGGTAACTTTTGTATTATCAGCGGGGCGGCATGCACAGGCCACTTCCCTGCCGTCTTCATCGGTAATTTGATACAGAACGGTAAAATTTTCATCAGAATTTACCACATATGCTTCTAATTCAAAAAATGCTCCGCCGTCATCACATGGTTCTGGTGTGACTTTAAGCCCCGGCCCGCCATAATAATCCAGATCAAAATGAGTTTCAGGCACACAGATTAGATTTACTCCCCGGTACAGGCCGCCGTAAAATGTAAAATCTGCGGACTGGGGATAGACACTGTCCTTATTTTCATTACTGCAGTTAACAACAAGAAGATTATCGCCCGTATCTTTGCAAAGACCGGTGATATCTGCCCGGAAAGCAGAGTATCCGCCTTCGTGATATACCGCTTTTTGACCGTTTACGTACACGGCAGCCTGTTGGCCTGCCGCCGGAATTTCCACATATACTCTGCCGTTTTTAAGGGGCTGTCCGGGGGTGGTAAAATTTCGTGCGTACCAATAGCTGCCTCTGTCATAACTGCCGCTGCCGTCATGCCCATCTATGGCATTCCAGGTGTGGGGCAGTGTCACATCATCCCACTCAGCGGGGAAAAATTCAGGAAGCCCTGCATCTTTTTGTATAAATTTCCAGCTGTCATTTAAACTGATAATTTCTCTCATAAATACCTCCTTATATATTGCTTATAGATATATTTTGCACCAGTCAGACTGCAAAATATGCATTGTATGACATAAGTAGAATAACATTGCAAAATGTGGTTAGGATAAAAGTCAGATATTTAAAAAAGACGGGCGAGAGAGGAATGCGAATGAAACCTTTTGGAATAAAAGACAAGCTGGGATATATGTTCGGTGATTTTGGAAATGATTTTACATTTATTCTTTCCGGTATTATGCTGATGAAGTTTTACTCGGATGTCATGGGTGTTTCGGTAGGTCTGGTGGGAACAATGATGATGGCAGCACGCTTTCTGGATGCATTTACAGATGTGACAATGGGACAGATCGTGGACAGGAGCAGGCCGGGAAGAAAAGGAAAATTTCTCCCCTGGATACGCAGAATGAGCGCACCGGTAGCGATTGCGTCTTTTTTGATGTATGCATCCTGGTTTGCGGACATGCCTATGGGATTTCGTATTTTCTGGATGTTTTTTTCCTATCTTTTGTGGGGGAGTATTTTTTATACAGGCATTAATATCCCATATGGTTCTATGGCATCTGCGATTTCTGCCGATACAAAAGACAGAGCCCAGCTTTCAAGCTGGAGAACCATCGGAGCAACTCTGGCCGGAAGCCTTATCGGGGTAGCACTGCCGCTCATTGTCTACTACCAGGATGCTGCCGGAAACCAGATTCTTTCAGGAACCAGAACAATGGTTGCAGCGCTGATATGTTCCATCGGTGCGGTTATCTGCTATGCACTTTGTTACCGCCTTACGACAGAACGGGTGAAGGTTGCGCAGAAAACAGAAAAATTTTATTTTGGGGATCTGATGAGAGACCTGGTAAAAAACAGGGCACTGACGGGTATTGTCATCTGTTCCATCCTGATGCTGCTTGTACAGCTGACAATGCAGTCCATGACAACATATATTTATCCCAACTATTTCAGAAATGTGGCAGCCCAGTCTGCCTCCGGCATGGTGGGACTGATCGTGACGCTGGGACTTTCCCCGTTTGTGGTCGGGCTTCAGGTTAAACTGGGAAGAAAAGAACTTGCAGTTTACGGCTCTATATTCGGAGCGGTGGTTTTCTTTGTGGCATGGATGACGCAGACCCACAATGCATGGCTGTATGTGATACTCTATGCGCTGGCATATTTTGGACTGGCGATTTTCCAGCTTATTTGCTGGGCGATGATTACAGACGTGATTGATGATACGGAAGTAAGGACGGGAGAACGCAGTGACGGAACGATCTATTCCGTGTATTCTTTTGCCAGAAAACTGGGGCAGGCGGCATCCGCGGGTATAACGGGACTGCTTCTCTCCGTTATAGGATATACGGCAGAAACCGCCTATGATCCCACAGTTACAAGAGGCATATTTAATTTAAGCTGTCTGGTGCCGGCGGTTGGATTTGCAATTTTAGCACTGGCATTGAAATATCTGTATCCGCTGGACCGGAAACGTGTAGAGACAAATACCAGAATATTGGGAGAAAAGAAATAGAATCTCCCATTGCGCAAAATGTACCGGGGTACACTCTGTTTTACATCCGGCGGTAGCGGTTAAAACAGGAATAAATTTCCTGCGTTCGTGGGATGGCATATCCTCCCGGGATATGTCCTCCTTCAGAGAAAAAGGAAAGTCCCTTTTGGTGCAATTGTCCGGAAATATAATCCACAATTTCGGAAAGCGTGCGTTTTCCGTCAATCAGATGCTCCACGGCATATTTTAAAATGAGTCCCAGAGCAGCCGTCTGTTCCGTATCAATGAGCTGTTCCACGTAATGCAGATCCACGTCCTGTTTTCCAAGGGCAAAACCGCTTTTTCCGTGAACCTTTACCTTAAGGCGTTCCGGCTCTCCGGCAACAGGGCGTCCGCTATGGTAATCTCTGCGAGTGGGTGCTCCCAAAGCGGATTTAGTCATAATCCGGTGGGCTGCCGGCATGCAAAAAGCGGCGGGAACCGCATCAGAGAGCGGATACTTTCTGCACAGTGATTTTGTCTCTGCAGTAATGTCAACCGGATGATAATTATCCATCTGGATAATGGTATCTGCAATGTGGAAAAAAGCTCCGGAGCTTCCGGCAACCAGTATGGTGGAGATGCCTGCTTTTTTATACAGATCACGGGCGCGGTCAAGGAAGGGAGTGATCGGTTCTTTATTCTGGCGGATCACTTCCTGCATAAATGCATCCCGAACCATAAAATTAGTAGCCGAAGTATCTTCATCCAGAAGAAAAACGCGGCTTTTGGCTTCCATGCCCTCTATGATACCTGCAGCCTGGGAAGTGCTTCCGCTGGCATCTTCCGTGCAAAAGCTGCGGGTATCTTTTTTGTTGGGCAGGTCATTAATAAAAAGAGAAATATCCACATCTTTAATAAAACGACCGTCCTCCGAGCGGAGTTTTAAGGCACTTTCATCTGTAATGACATACTCTCTTCCGTCTCCCGCAATGTGGTTATATACACCCAGCTCAAGAGCACTTAAAAGCGTGGATTTTCCGTGATACCCGCCGCCCACAATCAAAGTGATGCCTGTTTTGACAGCCATGCCGCAGATGCGGCCTTTGTGGGGCAGATCCAGGGAAATACGCAGACTTTCCGGCGAGGAAAAGGGAACGGCTTCTCTCATGGGCTTTGAGGAGACACCGCTCTGTCTTGGGAGTACAGATCCGTCCGCGACAAAAGCGGCAAGATCATGATCTTTCAGATAGCGGCGGATATAATCCTGATCTTCTGCCAGAAAGATTGCCTGTTCCAGCGCTTTTGCGTTGAGATTTTTGTAATAAAAGGCTTTTTGGACACAGACCGGAAGAAATTCAAAGAGGATTTTTTCAAGCTCAGGGGCATTGATGGTCCGGCCGTTGGCAGGAAAACCAATAAAGAAGCGGGCTGTGATTTCCTTTTCGGTAACTTCACAGGCGGTGCGGCAAAGGATTTCCTGACCGCAGTGGCTGACGGAAATCAGGCCGCTTTTTCCGGAACCCTTTGCCCGGAAGGTGAAATGAGTTACCTGCTGTTCAAACTGACGGTTGAGATGATCGGCAAGAGTTTCCCGAGTCAGTCTGTTTTCCATGCAAAAAGAGGGAAATGCTGCATCTTTTTGCAAAACACAGATGCTGACGTGAGAGGGCGAGGCAAAGGGATCACCCTGTACGTGGTCAATGGATAATACATAGCCGTTAAACTGATAACTGCCCCGAAGGGCTTTATATGCAGGATAGCTTTTGCGGTTGAGACTGCGCAGCAGCTCCTGAAGTTCTCTGGATGATTTCATGGTTGTGGTCCTTTCTGGTTGAATTAATGATTTAACTATAAAAGATTTGAGCCAATTTGTCCAGTCTCATGGATATGTGTATTTTGAATGGAATATGTGAATTTTAAATTAGCCGATTGCACAAAAAATTGTTGAAAAGTATAAGTATCTATGGTAAAATCAATCAAAGAAATTAATTTATAAAATTAACTGATTTACTTAATTTGGATTTACTTAATCGGACACAATTGCTGAACCGGACATTATACTTTTCTGAACATTTTTGCAGTTAAAACAAGGAGGGGAATGGATGTTACACTATATCCTTTGCAACATGAAAAGAAAAAAGAGAAGAGGCATGGTTACTGTGGGGGTGAGTATTTTTTTAGTCCTCCTTTTAAATCTGTACTTTGAAAATATCCGCAGTTACCGGCAGCAGCTTGAAGACCTTTCAAAGAATATACCGGTATTTTGCAGGGTGACGGATGCCAGCGGCAGCAGCGATAATGACATAGCCATTCCGGCGGAGATTGTGGATGTCCTGCAGAACTCTGTCTATGTAAAAGAGCTGTCTCTTTCCCACTGGCTGGCGGCGGGCATAGAGGATTTTCCCATGGAGGAGTGGAAGGCGCATACAATTTATTTCCCGGTGGGGGTGAACCGGGTGGAGGCTGTTCCGGGTATGGAAGCAGATAATATAAGTTTAAGTGAAGAAGAACAGAAAGAGTTTTTTGGTACGGATGAAAGAGTCTGTATCGTAGATGAATCTGCCATGAAGGAAAATGAGTGGGAGATTGGAGATGTGGTTCCGCTGAATCTGATCCGGTATATTTATACAACCCATGAGATCCGGTCCGAAATGATGGGCGTAGAGGAATTTAAGATTATCGGAACGATGGATGAGATGTTTGCCGCAACAGCCGGCATATATCCGGATATGCTCCTGCCTCTGGGGACGGTAAGAGACATTTTATCCAGAAAGCAGGTTCCTTTTACAGCCAATTCTGCTTCCTTTTATGTGGCGGACCCTCTGAATCTGGATGCATTCAAAGAGGAGATGAAGGCCGCAGGCATGGCGGAGCAGTCAGCGGATTCCATGTTCTCTTATACCGGAAATGCATTGTCTGTGGATGATGAGATGTTCGTTTCCTTTGCAAATCATCTGAGACAATCTATTGATATATTAAATGCCTTTTTCCCCATTATCTGTGCGGTCGTTCTGATTATCGGATATGTGGTAAGCTATCTGCTGTGCAGCAGCAGGCAGTGGGAATTTGCTCTTTTCAGGGCAATCGGTCAGCATACACATGAAGTGGTCCGTATGTTCTGGACAGAGCAGTTTTTCCTGGCGCTGGCGGGAAATGCGGCTGGCAGCCTGGCAGCTCTCCTTTTTGCAGGGAACCTGTCTGTGGCGCTTACGGTAAATGGGGTCGTTCTTGTCAGTTATCTGATTGGATGTGCGGCAGCTCTCTGGAGGATGGGAAGAAGAAATGCAATGCAGCTTTTATTCATGCAAAATTGATGATACCAGGGTCAAAAGGTCATGATTTTCATGCTTGCATGAAAAATCCGAAGGCATCATGGGGTCAAATACTTTTGACCCCAACATCAATTGATTCAGGTGTCAAAACTGGTTTAGAGACCGCTTTGCGCAATGCGCTCACAACCCTGTGGGAAATGAGGAAGGAGAAGGATATGACAAAGATGATCGAGGCACAGCATGTCAGTTATGTTTATCAGACAAAATATCAGAAGACACAGGCGCTTAAGGATGTTACCTGCTCGTTTGAAGCGGGAAAAATGTATGCGATCATGGGAAAATCCGGCAGCGGAAAAAGTACCTTTCTTTCACTGCTGGCAGGGCTGGACATACCTGAGAAGGGAAATCTGTACATAGAAGGCAGGGAGATGCGTACCATTGACCGTGACCGGTACCGGATGGAGCAGGCGGCCATTGTTTATCAGGCTTTCCATCTTTTTCCGCTTCTGACTGTGAAAGAGAATGTCATGCTGCCGATGCAGTTAAAGCATATGGATGCAAAGCAGACGAAAGAGCGGGCAAAGGAATTCCTTGCAAAAGTGGGAATCTCAGAAGAGATGGGTTCCAGATATCCGGGCATGTTAAGCGGCGGCGAACAGCAGAGGGTGGCAATTGCCCGTGCCATGGCATGCGGCGGAAAGATTCTCCTGGCAGATGAGCCTACCGGAAATCTGGACAGTCATAATGAAGAAGTGATCGTGAAGCTGCTGAAAAAAATGGCCCATGAAGACGGTTATGCGGTGATTGTTGTGACGCATAATGAAAATGTTTCCAAAGAAAGTGACGTAGTCTTCTGGATGTCGGACGGCGTATTATCAGGGGAGGAGAGCAGATGAAAAACAGTTTAAAGCAGATGCTGAGGACGCCGGTACGGACCATCCTGTTTTTGATTTTGCTGGTTCTTGCGGCATTTCTGACGGCATTCGGGGCAAATCTGTGGCTTGTAAATAAGAAGTCCATGGCCTCTTATGAAAATAAGTTCATGACAATTGCTACCGTAAAACAAAAGGCTTCTTCCATTTCCAGAAATCTTGTCTGGGACGCTGAAAGAAAAGAATATGTGATATGGAACCGGTCAGAATATGACCGTTATATACCGGTGTCGGAACTGCTCTTTGAGGGGGCGGACTATCTTTCCGGGCCGGAAAAACGCTCCTATTACGGTTCGTATACTCCGGAATATGTGCATCCTTCTGAGAGCGCAGCAGGCACAAATCCGGGATCGACCGGCGTGATAGAGTTTTCCCCTCTGGAGGATTGTGTGCCTGAGGAAGCCGTACAGATTGAGGTCAGAAAGGTACTGGGAGAGGGAGTCAGTTTCTTTCACGAAGGGCAGAAGCTGTGGTTCTGTGACCATGAAAATCCGGATCCGGAGAAGATGTATAAGGACAAAACTTATGTTGCATATATAGGCCCGGCGGGGATGAGCACAGCGAGGCCCCATGGAGCTGTGGTGGAATCAAAAAGTGATACGGGGGAGTCTCCGTATGAATATTCCGGAAACGATATTTCGCTTACTTTATATCAGCAGGACGGGACGGCGGTACCGGACCCCCTTCAGGTGGAAAAAACGTATTTTGAGGTGTCGGAGGACTTTTACGAGACAGAAATCGGGAAAAGAATGTTATCCGTGGCAGATAAACCGGGATACATGAGAAATTCTCAGCCGGTCACAGGGACAAAGAAGACAAAGCTGATTCTTCCCTTCTATGATGGGACTGCCCGTATCTGCCAGGGAAGAGACATCAGTGAGGAGGAATACCAGGCGGGGGAAAAGGTATGTCTTGCACCCCTGGATTTTATGCAGGATAATCAGTTGGGGCTGGGAGATGCCATCACGGTGCGCCTTTATTATACGAATGCTGACCGGGCAGGATATGTGAATTTTAATCGTTATGGCGGTGGTGGTAATTTCAGTCTTACCGGGACGGATAACCGCACGCTGGAACCCTTTGAAGCGAGTGAATACACGGTGGTTGGTATTTATGATGTGGTGGATACGCCGAGTTTGGCGAATCAGACAATGGGGCAGGGGGAACTGGTGGTGCCCGTGAACTCAATCGAGCATCGGGACGAATGCAATATTGTTGCTTTTGGCGCCATGAGGGATATGAACACTTCCTTTGAGATTCCAAACGGAACTATTGATACCTTTTTGACCAGATGGAATCAGCAGGGGATTTCGGAACTGGAGTTTACGTTTTATGATATGGGATATACAGAGCTGCAGGCCGGACTTCGGAATATGAGAAACCTGTCCCTGATGGTACTTTCGGTGGGAGTGATCGTGACCGCTATATTGATCCTGTTCTTTACGAACCTGTTTATCACAAAGCAGAAGGAGCGGACAGCCATTGAACGGTCTCTGGGAATGACGAAAAAGCAGTGCAGGAGGTCGCTTCTGTCCGGACTGATGATTCTGATAATTCTGGGAAGCATTGCGGGTTCCATAAGCGGAAGCTTTCTCTCACGGAACATTTCTGCAAAGAGTCTGGACCGCAATTACTATGACCGCTCCTACAGTGTGATGCAGGATGTCACACTGGAGAACGAGGTGACTGAGAGTTATCCCGTAAGCGTGTCTGTGCTGACAGGGGTATGCTGCGCCGCTTTGGCAATCCTGTTTGGTTACTGGATATCATCCCGTAAAATGAACAGGAGCCTGCAGTATGAACCCATGAAGCTTTTTTCTGAACGTAAGGAAGGGTGAGGGCATGGAAGAGATAATAAAAAAACCGTTTATACATCTGCTGAAAACTCCATTGGGATACTATATTTATGATGTGAATTGCAATGAGATTTTAGAAATCCCGGGAGAAGTATACCATTATTTAAATGGTGAAGCAGGGGCGGAGAATAAAGCACAAATAGCTGCCTGCATAGATGGGTTAAAAGAAAAGGGGTATTTAAAGGATAAACACGTTCAGGTTTCACAAAATCCGGTGACAGAATATTATGAGTCCCTTATAAATCACAATCTGGGACAGATTACTTTGCAGGTCACACAGCAATGTAATTTGCGGTGTGAATATTGCGTATATTCGGGCAATTACGAGAACCGGGGGCATGCGAATAAAAAGATGTCATTGGAAACTGCCAAAAAAGCAATTGATTATGCAGTCATGCATTCAAGGGATGTTACTTCCCTGGCAATCAGTTTTTATGGCGGAGAGCCGCTGCTTGCCTTTGATTTAATAAAAGAGTGTGTTGAATATGCAAAACATGCGGGAGAGGGAAAGCGGATCAGCTATAGCTTTACTACAAACGGAACCCTATTGACGGAGGAAAAATATGAGTTTCTGGTCAGGAATGATTTTTCATTGCTTATAAGTCTTGACGGGCCGGAAAATTTCCACAACAGACACCGTAAATTTGCGAATTCAGAAAAAGGTTCTTTTGACACGCTGTTTAAAAATTTGAGTAATCTGAAAAAACAGTATCCGGATTATTTTCAAAAAAATATCAGCTTTAATACGGTGCTTGATTCGGAGAATCCGTTAAATGAAGTGGTGAATTTTACGTTATCAAATCACATTGTCAGAGATTCCGAATTTTCATCTACTCTGGTGAATCCTGTAAATGCAAAAACACAAATGAGAACGGCTGGGAATTTTATTCTGGAATATGAATATGAAAAATTTAAAGTATTGTTATGGAAACTGGGGCGTTTAGAAGAAAAAGATATATCTCCGGTTATGCGCAATCATTTTAGGGAATTTAAAAGAATCGGTTCGGCGCTGGAGAGAGTAAACCGCAGCGAGGTTCCTGAAAAATCCCATCGGGGAGGTCCGTGCCTGCCGGGAGTCAGAAAACTTTTTGTTACCGCTGAAGGAAAACTGTATCCGTGCGAAAGGGTAAGCGAAAGTTCACGGGCAGCATATATGGGACATATTGATACGGGAATAGATTTGGAAAAGGCGCTGAAAATACTTAATATTGAAAAGGTGACATCCGGCAGGTGCAGGAATTGCTGGGCTTATATGTTCTGCAGCATCTGTGTTGCTCAGGCGGATGACGGGAAAAATATATCAGAACAAAAAATATTAGAGGCCTGTGGAAGCAGCCGGTATAACGCGGAAGAAAATCTGAAGGATTATCTTGTATTGCGGGAATTAGGCTACGATTATGAGTTAGATTAACGGAACCGGGAGGCAATAATTTTGGAAGAAATAATGATTTATCCCTATTGCAGGGCATATGAGCCTTATGTTTTAAACTCTGATTTAATAGGAAATAATAGGATTACCGCTTTAGTCAGTCCGAAGGGATGGGGATTGGAAGGCGGGGAAATAGCATGCGGAGAAAAATATCTTACTGTTTTAAGCGATTTTTCCAGGGCTCTGGAGGAGTGTACAGCGGTATGGTTTGTGGATGATGAAAAAGATGCTTTACCGGAAACGCTATTGAAAGAGCGGCTGTCAGAGGCAATTGCAAAGGGTAAAAAAATAATTTTTACAAGATATAATGATGCAATATCCTTTGATAAAAGCGTTCAAATGATACCTCACGGGCAGAACATTACGCCGGTCAGACAGACTCTGGAGGTCCGAAGCAGCGGGCCATATTGTATACATAGAATAAACACACCTGTTTTGGCAGTGTACGGCTTGGAAACAGGCGTAGATAAACTGGCGGTCCAAATAGCACTTCGCAGGCAGTTTATGGATATGGGATACAAAGTCGCTTCTGTCGCTTCCAGACTGGACAGTGATCTGCTGGGGATGTATTCTATTCCCGGTTTTATGTTCAGCAACAGGTACAGTGAATCAGAGAAGATAATAAAATATAATCATTTTATAAAAGCGGTAGAATGCAGGGAGCGCCCTGATTTAATCATAGTGGGAATTCCGGGCGGAGTTTTCCCGTTTAATGAGATCGATGATAATAATTTTGGCATACTGGCCTATGAGATTTCTTTTGCCGTCTCCTGTGATGCCGCGGTTATGTGCATGGCCTACAATCCCCAGTTTTCCGGAGAATATGATGATATTAAATCAGATGTGACGCACAGGCTGGGATTTCATACCGTATGCTGCCATATTGCTGCGGCTGTGCCCGACACACAGGATTTTTTTGAAAAGCGAAAGCGGCATCTTGTATCTATAGACAGAAAATATATAGACAGAAAAAAAGACTTTTATGAGCCCAGAAATATTTATAATATGCAGGATAAGGACTCTGCAAAAAAGGCTGCGATTCTCATTCGGGATGTCCTGTCTTAACATGGCGATGGAGGTATTGGTATGTGGACGTATGAAAAAGCAGATCATCAGGCGGCAGAGATTTTTTGGGAAATGACAGGAATTGATTTTCAATCGGAAACTGGATTAAGAGATGCAAAATTATTTGGTGGCAGGGTAAAAATGAATGCACGTGAACTGTTAGCGGCGCTGTTCAAAATAGAAGAAGCATTTCAGATTCAGGTTCCGGCTAATGTAATAACCAGCGGGACATTTGATACATATAACCATATTTTGGAGCATCTGCTTCAATTGGTAAAATAGTGAGAAAGGAGGAAACGTAATATGAAAAAGACATTGAAGAAGCAGTCAAATTTAAGACAGAGTACAATGGAATTGTATGCCTGCACTTGCGAATGTGTGGCAGGCAGTTGTAGCTGCGCAAGTTCTCCAAGAGATTTCGTACGCGTAAGTGACTCTGCAAGTGGCAGGAATATTGCTTCTATAAATGCCAGCCTGACTTATTGATAAATAGCCTGTATGGCTGTTTGCCTCAAAGTCTTACACAGGCTTCCTGGTTTTTGTGCATAGCTGTACCAGAGATATGTACCAAAGGCGGGAAGCCTGCCCAATTTATAAGGATTTATACAGGAGCTGCCTTAATATAACAATTGAAAGGCGGGTTATGGGCAAAATGACAAAGCCCGATGTCTGAGAGGTTTGTATGACAAAAGAAATATCGGATAAACACAAATTGAGACAGGTATGGAACAGTTTCAAATATTGCATGACACTATCGTGGCTGGCTTCAAAAACATATACATGTCTTCAACTGTCCTCCAGAATTATAACGGCGCTGATTCCTGTAGCGACGGCGTGGAACACAAAGAAAATCCTGGACTTATTCGGAAACGAGGACCAGGTTTCCGGACCTTCAGGTGTGTTTTTTATGTATATGTTTTTTCTATTATGCCTGTATCTTTTGCGGCTCCTGTCCGTACAGATTGAAACTTACGCCAGCGCAATGCAGCAGGATCTGCTAATGCGGTATATTGAATGTGAAATGGCCCGGACTGCTGTAGAGATGGAACTGGAGTATTTTGATAATCCCGCATATTATGACGCATTCGAAGCAGTAAAGCGGGATATATATTCCATACTTGGAGCAGTATATGACGGAATATCCATTATCAGTTATGGCATCTCTGTCTGCAGCTGTGTCTTTTTCCTGACGGGGATCGCACCGCTTTATACGGTTGTGATATTGATTCTTTATGTGCCGGAAGCTGTTTCGGAATACAGTTTTACAAAGAAAGTTTATCTTTGGGGGCTGGATCATGTCAGAGAAGAACGGCAGATGCAGTATTTCTACAGGACTGCCACAGAACGTGCTTATGCACAGGAAGTACGCCTGTATAACATAGGAAAATATCTCATCAATAAGTATCAGAGTCTGTGGCGTGATTACTTTTTTCAAAAGCGTTCCGTTGCAAAAAAACGGCTTGCCTGGAATCTGCTATTGTCTATTCTTCCGGAATTTTTGTCGACAGCAGCATTGGCCCATGTAGGGATGTCTGTGCTGGCGGGGGAAAATACAATTGGTGATTTTACGCTTTACAGCGGGATGCTGGCCCAAATGGCAGGCGGATTACAGATTGTTGTATCAGCATTTATGGCGCTCTATGAGAAAAAGCTGAAAATTGATCATTTCAGTGATTTCAGAAAGTTTGTCTGCAAAAAACTCAGATCAGGAAATAGAATATTAAGTAAGCCGGTCGATATTGAGTTTCAAGATGTCAGCTTTTGTTACCCGGGCACGGAGAAATATGTTCTGAAAAATGTGAGTTTTCGTTTGCCGGCTGGAAAGAAGCTGTGTATCGTAGGGGAAAATGGTGCGGGAAAATCAACGATACTGAAACTTCTGCTTCATTTTTATGAACCTGACAAAGGCGAGATTTTAATTAACGGCCTGCCGATGCAGGAGTATAATGTGGAAAGCCTTAGAAGCCAGTTCAGTTGTTTTTTTCAAAATGCATCAAATTTTGCTTTTACATTGCGGGAGAATATCAGGATTTCGCAGATAGGGAAGCCGGATGAAGACGCAAAAGCAAGACAGGAGCGTGCAATGCGCATGGCTGGAGCGGATAAGCTGGTACAAATCTTTCCCCAGGGAGAAGATACCTGTTTGACAAGAGCATACAGCGATAAAGGGGTGGAACTATCGGGAGGACAGAATCAAAAAGTCGCACTTGCCAGGATGTTTTACCGGGATGCTTCTGTACTCGTTTTGGATGAGCCTACCGCTGCGCTGGATCCGCGGGGAGAATATGAACTGTTCCAGACGCTCCAAAAGGAATGTCGGGATCAGTCATTATTGTTTGTTTCACACCGCTTATCCAATGTCTTTCTGGCAGATAAGATTATGGTTATGGAAAATGGGCGTATCTGTGCATCGGGTAAACATGATGAATTATTAAAAACCTGTGATTTGTACAGGCAGTTATTTCATTATCAGGCGGATAAATACGTTATGAGGGAAGAAGATGAAGATAGCGGTCATTGATGATGGAATCTGTTTAGATTCTGCTTTATATGTCAAAAAGTTAGAGTTTGATCTGGAATGTAAGGATAGGAAGGTACAGGAAAGGAAAACGCCGGCTGCGGCAGGATCACATGGAACGGTTGTGGGAGAAATTATCCAGTCTGCAAATGCCGGACTCGGCATGGGGAGTATTAAAATTATTCATAAGCCGGACCATAAAGGAAATATTTATGACCTTATTCCCGCATTATACTGGTGCATACAGAATGAAGTAGACGTTGCGCATATGAGTCTTGGAACGACTCAGTGGCATGATTTTGCAGTTTTAGAGGAAGTAATATGGGAGATAGCCGACCGTATCTGTCTGGTTGCGGCGAAAAGTAATTCCGGGAGAATTTCCCTGCCTGCGGCATTGCCAGGCGTATGGGCTGTTTCCAGTGCAGGATTTTCAAAATCCGGGCAGAGGTTGGTACAGAAATCAAAAGGGGCCTGGGAAATATGCTGTGATTTAGAGATACCGGACAGCCTGCTGCAAACATATGGAAGGTATATAGGATATTCTAACAGTTATCAGGCCGCTGCAGTGACGGGATATTTTGCCGGCGGGGGCATATTTGACAGGGATAGGAAGGTAAATGAGAAGCAGATTTTGAAAATACTGGAGAGACGCCGGAATTTGGAGGTTTTGGATGCATTTTATTCAGATGTGTGGTTTAAAAAGAGATTATCTCTGCAAAAAGATCTTCTGACAGAAGTGCCGATAGTCTGGATTCGGATCTCATCCGGTATTTTGCATACGGATAAAGGCAAAAAGATATGTGAGCAGGCATATATTTTACTTAAGGAATTGCAGAAAAAGGATTATTATGCAGTAGGATTAAGTAATCTGCTGCCAGAATATTCCCACAGTGTATTCTGGAATGATAAAGACATTATTTGCAGCAATGATATTTCTGAGATATTAAATCAATACGAATGTGGTCTGCTTTTGATTTGCTCAGACAAAGAACCGCTCAAAGAGGCCGATTGCCTGCTGGAAATACAAAGGCAGACGATAGAATATTATGGGAAAGAAGAAAAACAGGACAGATTCATTTTTGTGAAAAGGGAAGATTGGGCAAATGGCTGGTACAGGCAGGCATTTGACTTTATTTGTTCATATTTCAGATGAGGATATTACCGCGCGGGACATAACTTTCAATTTAATCTTTATCATCATCTGAATAGCAAACAGGGAAAAAACAGGAGGTCAGTCATGATTGAATTCAGTACATTGTGTTATATTGAGAAAGATGATCAGTATCTGATGCTTCACCGTACGGTAAAGAAAAATGATGTAAACAGGGATAAATGGATTGGTGTCGGCGGGCATTTTGAAGAAGGAGAAAGTCCGGAGGAGTGCGTGCTGCGGGAAGTGAAGGAGGAGACGGGTTATACACTGACCTCATATCAATACCGCGGTATCGTCACCTTTGTCTCAGGAAACGGAATTACAGAATATATGTCGCTGTTTACAGCAGATGGCTATGAGGGAACACCTGTCGAATGTGATGAAGGAATCCTGGAGTGGGTCGATAAAAAGGATGTGGGAAAACTGAACCTGTGGGAGGGGGACATGATTTTCTTCCGTCTCCTGGAGATGACAAGAAAATTCTTTTCACTGAAGCTTGTGTATGACGGATCGGACAAGCTTGTATCAGCAGCTTTAAATGGAAAAAAATTTGACTGGAAAAAAGATATTTCCATGCTTGACATTTTATAGAATATATCATATAGTAATAGAAGTTAGTTTGAACTAACAAATAAAACAGGCGCATATCCCTCTCATGCGTCATTGTTTTTGATTTATAGTTAGCCAAAACTAACCAGAATAAAACACAGTTTTGCGCAGAGACTAAGTAGCGTAACAAAAAATGCAGGCACGATCAGACAGGAGGAAGTATGCTGGAGAAATATTTAATAGAACATTGTTCGCCGACATTAGCATCCATAAAAACAGCAAATCTTTTTACTTATGCATATGAGACGGAAGAGGAATTAAAAAACCAGGTATATTTCTGGAACCAGAGTGTAAAAGAAAAAGGAATTTCGCTTCTGATCCTGAGAAAAAGAAACAGGACGGCACTGATTTATGTCAGCCGTCTGAATTACCTGAAGCGTGATTTGGAGAAACCAGGAGTGAGGGATTTCCTGAAAGGATATGGTTATGAATCAATCGAACCTGCATATGCGCTGGAACGATTAAAGAGCAGGCTGCAGTGCAGGGATGAGTTTCCCCATGAGATTGGACTGTTTTTGAGTTATCCGTTGGGGGATGTAACAGGTTTTATTGAGAATGCAGGCAGAAACAGTAAATGCTGCGGGTGCTGGAAGGTGTATTGTAATGAATGCGAGGCTATCCGTACATTTGCAAAGTACAGGAAATGCAAGGAAGTATATATGCGTCTCTGGAATCAGGGAAGGAGTGTCTTGCAGCTCACAGTGGCTGCTTGATATAAATTATGCCGGAAAGGCACAAATTATAAAGCAGGAGGATTTAAAAGATGAGTAAAATTGCAGTAGTATATTTTAGCGGTACAGGTAATACAGAGGCTATGGCAAATGCAGTAGCGGATGGGGCGAAAGAAAAAGGGGCGGAAGTATCCCTGTTTGAAAGTACCGATTTTAATGCAGGAAAGATGGCGGACTTTGATGCTGTTGCATTTGGATGCCCGGCAATGGGAGACGAAGTGTTGGAGGAAACAGAGTTCCAGCCGATGTACGATGATTGCAGAGGTTCTCTTGACGGCAAAAAAATTGCACTTTTCGGTTCATACGGGTGGGGAGACGGCGAATGGATGCGCAATTGGGAAAGCGACATTAAAGAGGCAGGAGCAGTTCTTGCGTGTGACAGTGTAATCTGCTGTGAAATGCCTGATGATGATGCAACAGAAAACTGCAGGAAATTGGGAGCAGCATTAGTTTAAATATTGCAGGTAAAGCAATCATGGAGTAGCCCTGTGAAGACTCACATCGCAGCCTTCACGGGGTTTTCTGTATGAGAGAATTCTTTTAATTACCGCCAGGGCCGTCTTTACGGGGACGGCTGCTTTCGGGGAGCGGCTCAGCCGGTGAAAAACCGTTATAATCGATTTCGGGAATATTTCCGTCATCATATTCAGATTCTACATGCAGATTTTCTGTTTTAGAAGTCTGTTTATTTTTTGTGCGGTGACAGTTTTGTTCCTTGTTCATGAAAACATCTCCTTTCTGATTCTGGAAAAAGTATGCCCGGACGGGTTGAAAAATATGTATTGGAACGTTATACTGTTCAGAAATGGCTTTTGCCGTAAAAAATAGAGAAAACGGAGAACGCATATAGATGGAAAAGATAATTTTGGCTTCCGGGTCTCCCAGGAGAAAGGAGCTTCTTGAGCAGGCGGGAATCCCGTTTGAAGTTCTTGTCAGTGATGCCGAAGAAATTATAACAAAAAGTGAGCCGGGAGAAATTGTAGAAGAATTGTCATGGCGTAAATCAGAATTGGTGGCAAGAAAATATCCGGGGCACACAGTTTTGGGCGCTGATACGATTGTAGTTCTGGATAACCGGGTTTTGGGTAAACCGGAGGATAAAGAAGATGCCCGCCAAATGCTTCGGACTTTACAGGGAAGAACACATCAGGTATATACTGGTGTGACCTTAATGCGGAGTGATAAGATACATTCCTTTCACGAAAAGACGGATGTTGCGGTGTATCCCATGACTGAGGAGGAAATAGAAGATTACGTACAGAGCGGGGATCCCCTTGATAAAGCCGGAGCCTATGGCATTCAGGGAAGCTTTGCTGCATATATTAAAGGTATCTGTGGAGATTATTATAATGTGGTGGGCCTTCCAATCGGGAGAGTCTATCAGGAATTGAAAAATTTTTAAAAAATATGGCAGGAAAGACAGGGGTTTTTTCCTGCTGTTTTTTTACCAGGACAGAAACAATTAAGAAAAACTTGTCGATTTTCAATACAATTTTCAAACAAATTATCAAATCGTCAAATTATCTGACAATTTTTTAAAAATTCCCTATTTACAATTTGGAAAAGTGGGTGTATTATGATGCAGAAAGAAAATGATAGAAAATAGTTCGATTCGTAAAATGAATTGAATTTATGAAAAAGGTAAATATCCGGAAAGAAACAGCGGATTACCGAGAAGAAAGGAAGAGTGCTATGGAAAATGCATGTATGCAGAGAGCACCTCAGATTCCCGGTTTGTACAGGCAGGAATTTGAGCATGATAACTGCGGTATCGGAGCAGTTGTGAACATCAAGGGAAAGAAAACCAGGGAAACGGTTGAGAATGCCTTGAAAATTGTAGAAAATCTTGAACATAGAGCCGGCAAAGACGCCGAGGGAAAAACAGGGGATGGTGTAGGAATCCTTTTACAGATTTCACACAAATTCTTTTCTAAAACCTGTAAATCCCTCGGCATTTCTATTGGTGGGGAAAGAGAATACGGAATCGGACAGTTTTTCTTTCCGCAGGATGAACTGAAAAGAAAACAGGCAATGAAAATGTTTGAGGTTATTCTGGAAAAGGAAGATCTGGAATTCCTGGGCTGGAGAACAGTGCCGACTGTACCGTCTATTCTGGGACAGAAAGCTCTTGACAAAATGCCGTATATCATGCAGGCATTTGTGAAAAAGCCGGCAGATGTGAAAAAAGGTCTTGAATTTGACAGAAGACTTTACGTGGCAAGACGTGAATTTGAGCAGAGTAATGAAAATACATATGTAGTATCATTATCCAGCCGGACCATCGTTTATAAAGGCATGTTTCTGGTGGGACAGCTGAGAAACTTCTTTGAAGATCTGCAGAGCCCGGATTATGAATCTGCCATTGCAACTGTGCATTCCAGATTCAGTACCAATACAAATCCAAGCTGGGAGAGAGCTCATCCTAACCGGTTTATCGTACATAATGGTGAGATCAATACCATCAGAGGAAATGCGGATAAGATGCTTGCACGCGAAGAGACTATGGAATCAGAATTCCTGAAAGACGATCTGCATAAGGTACTTCCGGTGATCAATGCATCCGGCTCTGATTCCGCCATGCTTGATAATACTCTGGAATTCCTGATCATGAGCGGCATGGATATGGCCCTTGCCATGATGATTTTGATTCCGGAGCCCTGGGCAAACAATTTAAACCTTTCTCAGAATAAGCGGGATTTCTACCAGTATTATGCGACCATGATGGAGCCGTGGGACGGACCTGCCTCTATTATGTTCAGCGACGGTGATATGGTGGGAGCCGTACTTGACCGGAACGGCCTTCGCCCTTCCAGATATTATATCACGAATGACGGATATATGATCCTTTCTTCAGAGGTAGGCGTACTGGATATCGCTCCTGAAAAAATTGTAATGAAGGAACGCCTTCATCCGGGCAAGATGCTGCTGATCGATACAGTAGAGGGCAGGATTATTGATGATGAAGAATTGAAAGAATATTATGCATCCAGGGAACCTTATGGTGAATGGCTGGATTCCAATCTTGTAAAACTTGCTGATCTTAAGATTCCAAACGTGCGCGTGCCGGAGTATTCTGATGATGAACGTGCCAGACTGCAGAAGGCCTTTGGCTATACATTTGAAGAATACCGCACCTCTATTCGCAATATGGCATTAAATGGTGCGGAGGGAATCGCATCTATGGGTATAGATACACCGCTCGCGGTATTGTCTGATGAGCACCAGCCGCTTTTCAATTATTTTAAGCAGCTGTTTGCTCAGGTTACAAATCCGCCTATTGATGCTATCCGTGAAGAAATTGTTACATCCACCACGGTTTATGTGGGAGAGGACGGAAATCTGCTGGAGGAGAAACCGGAGAACTGTAAAGTGCTGAAGGTTAACAATCCAATCCTGACCAATACGGATATGCTGAAGATTAAGCATATGAAGGTGGAAGGATTTAAAGTTGCAGAAGTACCGATTCTTTATTATAAGAGTACCAGCATAGAACGTGCTATTGAGAGACTTTTTGTAGAAGTAGACAAAGCCCACCGTGACGGTGCCAACATTTTGGTTTTAACAGACCGCGGCGTGGATGAGAACCATGTGGCAATCCCATCCCTGCTGGCAGTTTCTGCGGTACACCAGTATCTGGTAAAGACAAAGAAGAGAACATCTCTTGCAATTGTGCTGGAATCCGGTGAACCAAGAGAAGTACATCATTTTGCAACACTTTTGGGATACGGTGCCTGTGCGGTAAATCCTTATCTGGCTCAGGAGACGATTCGTCAGCTGATTGACACGAAGATGATTGAAAAGGATTATTATGCTGCAGTCAATGATTACAATAATGCTGTACTGCACGGAATCGTAAAGATCGCTTCTAAGATGGGTATTTCTACGATCCAGTCTTATCAGGGATCTCAGATTTTTGAGGCAATCGGAATCAGCAAAGATGTGATAGATAAATATTTTACCAATACAGTAAGTCGTGTCGGCGGTATTACGCTGAAAGATATTGAAAATGATGCGGAGGCGCTTCACAATCAGGCTTTTGATCCGTTGGGATTGAAAACAGATCTGACACTGAACAGCATCGGACGTCACAAATCCAGAAGTCAGGGTGAGGAACACCGCTATAATCCGCTTACGATCCATTTGCTTCAGGAATCCACAAAACAGGGAAATTATCAGATGTTCAAGGAATATACTGCCCGCGTTAACAGGGAGGAGTCCGGATATCTGCGCAGCCTGATGGATTTCAATTATCCGGAAGAAGGCGTTCCTGTTGAAGAAGTGGAACCGGTGGAATCTATCGTGACAAGATTTAAGACAGGTGCCATGTCTTATGGCTCTATTTCTCAGGAAGCCCATGAGACACTGGCAATCGCCATGAATCACCTTCACGGAAAATCGAACTCCGGTGAGGGCGGCGAAAGTGACGAACGTCTGGCAACAGCAGGAACAAAAGATGACCGCAGTTCTGCAATTAAGCAGGTGGCATCCGGACGATTTGGTGTAACCAGCAAATATCTGGTAAGTGCAAAAGAGCTTCAGATTAAGATGGCTCAGGGCGCAAAACCGGGCGAGGGAGGACATCTGCCGGGCGGAAAGGTATATCCGTGGATCGCAAAGACAAGACATTCAACCCCGGGTGTGAGTCTGATCTCTCCGCCGCCTCATCATGATATTTATTCTATTGAGGATTTGGCGCAGCTGATCTATGATTTGAAGAATTCAAATAAAGATGCAAGGATTTCCGTAAAACTGGTGTCAGAAGCCGGTGTCGGAACCGTTGCAGCCGGTGTGGCAAAGGCCGGAGCACAGGTTATTTTGATTTCCGGATATGACGGCGGTACAGGCGCAGCCCCCAGAAGTTCTATTCATAATGCAGGCCTTCCGTGGGAACTTGGTCTGGCAGAAACCCACCAGACCCTGATGATGAACGGCCTGAGAAATAAAGTGAGAATTGAGACAGACGGAAAGCTGATGAGCGGACGTGACGTAGCAATTGCGGCAATTCTGGGTGCGGAAGAGTTTGGATTTGCCACAGCTCCCCTTGTAACCATGGGCTGTGTCATGATGCGGGTATGTAATCTGGATACATGTCCGGTGGGCGTGGCTACACAAAATCCTGAGCTGCGCAAACGTTTTAGAGGAAAACCGGAATATGTGGAAAACTTTATGAAATTTATTGCTCAGGAACTGCGTGAGTACATGGCTAAACTGGGTGTGCGCACAGTGGATGAACTGGTGGGAAGAAGTGACCTGCTCAAAAAGGGAGAGGGCTTCTACAAAGAAAAAGCCGGCCGCGTGGACTTAAGTGCGATCCTGAATAATCCGTATGAGGGACAAAAATGTACATTCGATCCGCAGCAGGTTTATGACTTCCAGTTGGAGAAGACAGCCGATGAAAAAATTCTGGTGAAGAAATTAAAGAGTGCGCTGGAAAAGAAACAGAAGCGCAGCATAGAGGTGGATGTCAGCAACGTTGACCGTACATTCGGTACAATTTTTGGCTCGGAAATCACAAAGATGTATCAGGATGGTCTGGATGAAGATACCTTTACTGTAAAATGTAATGGTGCGGGCGGACAGAGTTTTGGCGCATTTATTCCGAAGGGACTGACTCTGGAGCTGGTAGGTGACTCCAACGACTACTTTGGAAAAGGACTTTCCGGCGGAAAGTTGATTGTATATCCGCCTAAAGGTATCACTTATAAACAGGATGAGAACATCATTGTAGGTAATGTGGCTCTTTACGGCGCAACAAGCGGAAGTGCCTATATCAACGGTGTGGCAGGAGAACGTTTCTGCGTACGAAACTCCGGCGCTGTAGCGGTCGTGGAAGGTGTTGGAGAACATGGCTGTGAATATATGACCGGCGGCCGTGCAGTCATTCTCGGCAAGACCGGCAAAAACTTTGCAGCCGGCATGAGCGGTGGAATTGCATATGTTCTCGATGAAGCCAGCGATCTTTATAAGAAGGTCAACAAGAGTATGGTTTCCATTGAAAAATTGAGCAGCAAGTATGATGTGGAAGAACTGAAAAACATGATCAAAGACCATGTGGCTTATACAAACTCTGAAAAGGGCAAGGAGATACTGGAACATTTTGAGGAATATCTGCCGAAATTTAAGAAGATCATTCCGAACGATTATAAGAAGATGATGAACGCTATTGTGCAGATGGAAGAAAAAGGACTCAGCAGTGAACAGGCGCAGATAGAAGCGTTCAATGCGATTAAGAAAGGTTAGGAGGCGACGAAGATGGGAAAGCCAACAGGATTTATGGAATATGAAAGAGAGACGGCTGAAGCGGCCCTGCCCGGGCAGCGAATCAAGAATTTTAATGAATTCCATACGCCGCTCTCCAGAGAAAAACAGCGTCAGCAGGCTGCCAGATGTATGGCCTGCGGCGTACCCTTCTGTCAGGCGGGCATGATGATCGGAGGTATGGCATCGGGCTGTCCGCTTCAGAATCTCGTGCCGGAATGGAACGATCTGGTATATACAGGAAACTGGGAGCAGGCCTATGCACGACTTATGAAAACCCATTGTTTTCCGGAATTTACATCCCGTGTATGTCCGGCACTTTGCGAAAAAGCATGTACCTGCAATTTAAACGGAGAACCGGTCAGTACAAAGGAAAATGAGAGAGCAATCATTGAAAATGCGTTTGCTATGGGCCTTGTAAAACCTGATCCGCCTAAAGTACGTACCGGCAAAAAGGTGGCAGTTGTGGGAAGCGGGCCTTCCGGGCTTGCCACAGCCATGCAGCTTAACATGCGCGGACATTCGGTAACTGTATTTGAGAGAAATGACCGCATCGGCGGACTTCTGCGCTACGGTATTCCGAACATGAAGCTGGAGAAACAGATTATTGACCGCCGTCTGGAAGTGATGGAAGCAGAGGGCATTGAATTTAAGACAAATGTAAATATAGGCGAGGATATAAAAGCAGAGGAATTGCTGAAAGAGTTTGACAGAGTTGTGCTTTGCTGCGGAGCCTCCAATCCCCGTGATATCAAAGTGCCGGGAAGAGAGGCAAAAGGAATCTATTTTGCGGTAGATTTCCTGAAAGCCACTACTAAGAGTCTGCTGGATTCTAATTTTGAAGATAAGAAATTTATCCCGGCAAAGGGGAAAAAGGTAATGGTCATCGGCGGCGGTGATACCGGAAATGACTGTGTGGGAACGTCTGTTCGCCTGGGTGCGGAAAGTGTGCTGCAGCTTGAGATGATGCCGAAAGCCCCGGATGAGCGTGCAGCAAACAATCCGTGGCCCCAGTGGCCCAGAGTCTGCAAGACTGATTATGGTCAGGAAGAAGCGATTGCCGTATTCGGCCATGATCCGCGGGTTTACCAGACGACAGTCACAGAATTTATTGCCAACAAAAAGGGAGAGGTCTGCCAGGCAAAACTGGTGAAACTGCAAAGCAAAAAAGATGAGAAAACAGGACGCATGATGATGGTTCCGGTGGAAGGCAGCGAAGAAATAGTGGATGTGGATCTGGTGCTGATCGCGGCAGGATTCCTCGGTTCACAGAAATATGTGACAGATGCGTTCAAAGTAGAAGTGGATGGGCGCACGAACGTGGCAACGCAGCCGGGCGGGTATCAGACCAGTGTTCCGGGCGTATTTACCGCAGGAGATATGCACCGGGGCCAGTCTCTGGTGGTATGGGCAATCCGTGAAGGACGCGAAGCGGCCAAAGCAGTGGATGAATCCCTGATGGGTTATACAAATCTGTAGGAGAAAGCATGCTGAAATACAGGTGATGTTTTAAACAAAATAGTGTGAAATTGGAAAGTCCTCCGAAATGACGGAGGACTTTTCGCAGTTGTGTTTTGCATATATAACGGTTTTATGCTACAATAGAAAAGATTTGCAAATAAGAGGTAATTAAAATGGAACAGACAAAGACATTATTTTGGAAAAAAGCTGAGACAGATAAACAGTTGGAACAGATACAGAGGCTGTATTTTGAAGCATTCCCAAAAGAGGAGCGCAAACCCTTTGAATTAATCATTGAAAAGCAGAAGGAAGGTATCACTGAGATTTTGTCCCTCGAAGATGCAGACGGCAAATTTTATGGACTGGCTATTACAATACTGCATAAAGATATTGTTTTGCTGGATTACTTTGCTGTGGCAGGAAACAGACGGGGAGGAGGCATAGGCTCGGCAGCTCTTCGCATGATGCAGGAGCGCAGCAGAGGAAAACGGTTTATACTGGAGATTGAGAATACAAATATTCAGGCGGAAAATCATGAGCAGCGTATACGCAGGAAAGAATTTTATCTGAAAAACGGTATGAGATGTATGGAGTATCTGGTAGAACTGGTTGGTGTGGAGATGGAAGTACTGGTATATGACAGCGAACTGACCTGGGCAGAGTATCAGGATATTTATGATACGGTGTATCCGGATAGAAAACTTGTGAGAAAAGTGGGCTGAAGGAGGGTGAAAGAATGGAATTATATAGCGGACGTCCCGAAAATGTGTCGGGCAGACAGGAGAGGGAAATAAGAACTTATGATTTGCTGGACAGGCTTGGCATACCATATCAGAGAACAGACCATGGACCTGCCGATACAATGGAAGCATGTAATGAAATTGATAAGATCCTGGAAGTGCTGATCTGCAAAAATCTCTTTTTGTGCAACAGGCAGAAGACAGATTTTTATTTGCTGATGATGCCCGGAGATAAGCCGTTTAAAACGAAAGAAATTCCGCCTCAGATAGGAAGCGCCCGGCTGTCCTTCGCACCGGAAGAGAAGATGGTGGAATATCTTGACATCCATCCGGGTGCGGTCAGTATTATGGGACTTATGAATGATACAGAAAACCATGTCCGCCTTCTGGTAGATGAGGATGTTTTAAAAGGGGAATATCTGGGATGCCATCCCTGTGTAAATACATCCAGTCTGAAATTGAAGACAAAAGATGTTTTCGAAAAATTTCTGAAAGCGGTTCATCACGACTATACAGTGGTACATCTCACAGGTGAGTAATATGGAAAAGAGCAGACCGTTAAACAGGGATGCGATAAAATATCTGGCCGCGGCAGCAATGCTGATGAATCATACAGCTCATGTTTTTATGGAGCCGGGAACGATGCTTTATTTAGTTTTTGAATACATTGGATATTTTACTGCTATTACAATGGTCTATTTTCTGGTGGAAGGGTATGGATATACCCGGTCCAGACAGAAATATGGTATGAGACTGTTAGCCTTTGCAGTGATTTCGCAGATTCCCTATGTTTTTGCATTTGGCATGCAGCAGTTGAATATGTTGTTTACATTATTTATTTGTTTTTTGATTTTGTATGTTCAGGAAACGATGAGAAATATCCGGATCAGACGTATTTTGACAGCACTTCTGGTATTTACTACAGTATTTTGTGACTGGCCGTTATTTGCGGCTGTATTTACACTTTTGTTTATGTGGAGCAGGAGCGACGGATATTGGGACAGGAGAAAAATGGCGATGTCATATGGTGTATCAGCGCTGATGTTTGCTTTTTTTAATTATAATTCGTATCTGCCGGTGTGTCAGGCCCTGATCAGGGCAGCTTTGTCGAGTGTGGGAATTGTTTTGTCAGGCATTGTCATTATGAATTTTTACAATGGCCGGAGAGGAAAAAGAGGAAGAACTTTTTCAAAATGGTTCTTTTATGTTTTTTATCCCGCACATATCATAATATTGATACTGGTGCGGGATTTGGTTGGGTGAGCAGCCTGACATGGCTGTGAGAAAGAAGGCATAAGATGGAAATTCTGGATGTGGTAGATGAATTGGGCGTTCCAACGGGAGAGAGAGTGGAACGAGATATGGCCCATGAAAAGGGAATCAGGCACAGAACGTCTCATGTATGGATTGTGCGGTATAAAGAAAAACGTCTCCAGGTTTTGCTGCAGAAACGGAGTGCGGAAAAGGATTCTTATCCGGGCTGTTTTGATATTTCAAGCGCGGGACATATTCCGGCAGGAGTAGACTTTGTCTCGTCTGCATTGAGGGAACTGGAGGAAGAACTGGGCGTGAAAGTCGGTGTGCAGCAGCTTATCTGCTGCGGACAGAGAAAATTTACCTTTGAAAAAGAGTTTCATGGAAAGCATTTTCATGATAATCAGGTCAGCAATGTATATATTTTATGGCTGGACCGTGAGGAAAGGGATTTTTGTCTCCAGAAGGAAGAAATCTCGGATGTGAGATGGTTCGATTTTGAAGAGTGTGAACAGAATGTGAGAGAAAACCGGATTCCTCATTGTATTTATATGGAAGAACTTTTGATGGTAAAAGAAACTGCGTTAGAAAACGGAGCATCATAGATGGAGAAGTTGATTTCAAAAGAGATATCTGCGAAAGATGCCGGGAGAAGACTGGGAGATTACCTGAAAACAGAAATGGAACTTACGAAAGCGCAGATTCGCAGACTGAAATACCAGGAGAATGCATTGCGGGTAAATGGCTGTCAGGAGCGGGTGACCTGTCTTTTAAAAGAAGGCGATCTTCTGGAAGTTTTAATAAAAAATTCCCGGGATGCAGAGGAAAAGCTGGTGCCGGTAGAAGGTGATCTGGATATCTTATATGAAGATGAAGACGTAATCTGCATATGGAAGCCGGCAGGTATCGTAGTGCATCCGGTGGGATGTCATAAAGAGGATTCTATTTCTAATTATCTGACGGCATATTTCCGGAAGAAAAATGAGATGGTGCAGATTCGCAGTATCGGCCGTCTTGATAAAGATACCAGTGGCGTTCTGGTCTTTGCAAAGAACAGGATAGCGGCGGCAAGGCTGTGGGCGCAGAAAGAGCAGGGGATATTTCAAAAAGAATATCTGGCAGTGTGTGAAGGCAGTTTTGCGCCGGAGGAATATGAGACAGAACAAACCATCGATATGCCCATAGGAAAATGCAGGGATTATCCGGGTAAGATGTGTATTGACCCGGATGGAAAAAGAGCAGTGACACATTATCTGGCAATAAAGGGCGGTAAAGTGAGATTGAGGCTTGAGACAGGAAGAACGCATCAGATACGTGTCCATATGGAATGGGCGGGTCATCCTCTTGCAGGTGATCCTCTTTATGGCAATGGAGTGAGAGGCAAAACGCAGACTGCTCTGTGTGCATATAAAGCAGAATTTTTACAGCCATTTTCACATGACAGGATACAAGTTACAGAGGACAGACTGAAAGAACAATTATGATGAGATTAATTTATTTATTTTTTGTGTATTCCGCTATAGGATGGATATTGGAAACATGTGCGGCAGCATTTAAGTGGAAAAAGATTGTAAACAGGGGTTTTTTGAACGGACCGCTCTGTATGATATATGGTTCGGCATCTGTTCTGCTGACAATGGCACTTCCGGGATTAAAGTATAATGGTTTTTTTCTGTTTCTGGGGAGCCTGATCTACACTACAGTGATGGAACTTATTGCGGGAAAATTGCTGGAAGCACGTTATCATGCACGCTGGTGGGATTACTCGGGTAAAAAATTCAATTTTGACGGATATATTTGTCTGAGCCATTCTCTGTTATGGGGGATTCTCGGCGTAATAGAAATCAAATGGCTGAATGATATTTTTCTGCGTTTGTATGATGCATGCCCGGGGATGATACGGACACCGGTTCTGTGGATTCTTGCGGGATTGACGATTGTGGATCTCCTTGGTACGGATGCGGCCTTGTCCGGAGATAAGGAGAAGGTGGAAAAATACAGGGAATCCAACCGTATGATAGCTCAGTTTACAGCGGCTGTACGGGAAAGGATTTTTAACAGCATAGAGAACAGAATTACTAAAGCCCATCCGGTCTATGAAGAAAAGGGAGATACGGTAAAACAAAAAAGCGAGATTTTTGCCCAGGGATGCGGATTTTATAAAGTGTTCTGGCTTTTTCTTGCGGGGGCGCTGATAGGCGACCTGGTGGAAACCGTATTCTGCAGGATCACGCTGGGATGGTGGATGAGCCGCAGCAGTGTGGTCTGGGGACCGTTCAGTCTGGTTTGGGGAATCGGCATAGCCATGTTTACACTTCTTCTGTACCAGCACAGAAACCGTTCGGACAGTTTTCTTTTTGTGGTAGGGACGGTTTTGGGCGGATCATTTGAATATTTTTGCAGTGTATTTACAGAAATTGTTTTTGGGACGATTTTCTGGGATTACAGTAAAGTTCCCTTTAACCTGATGGGACGGATAAATCTGCTGTATTGCTTTTTCTGGGGGATCGCTTCTGTAATCTGGTTCAGGGTTATATATGTCAGGATTTCGAACCTGATAGAGAAAATACCTATGCTTGCAGGAAAAATATTGACATGGATCCTGGTTATTTTTATGACAGTCAATATCGTGATTTCGGGAATTGCGCTTTCACGATATCAGGAACGCCAGGACGGCATACCGGCAAAATATGCCTGGCAGGAAGTGATAGATGATCATTTTGATGATGCTGTGATGAAGAGGATTTATCCAAAAGCCAAGGGACTGAAAGAACGCGGCAAAGCTGTACCCAAACCATCTTAAAAAATAACTTGACGTGCTCCATACACCTGTGTTAGAATGAACAGGCGTATGGAAGCAGGTCTTTTTTTTATGCCTAAAATCGCTGATGTTTGGTAGAGAACAGAGGCGGCACAAAATAAGTTTGAGAGCGAGGTGGAAGTTGTGCGCACAAGAATCACATTGGCATGTACGGAATGTAAACAGCGAAATTACAATACGACAAAAGACAAAAAGAATCATCCTGACAGAATGGAAACCCAGAAATACTGCAGATTCTGCAAGAAACACACACTGCACAAAGAAACAAAATAGTCACGGCGTATGTGAAAGGAGAACGATATGGGAGAAGTTAGCAAAAAGAACAATGCTGGAAAAACAAGCTGGACAGACGGCTTGAAAGCAGAGTTCCGTAAAATTATCTGGCCCGATAAAAAAGATCTCACAAAGCAGACGACCGCGGTGATTGTTGTTTCCGTGATACTTGGAGTTATCATTTCAATTGTAGATACGATTATGCAGTACGGAATCGATTTCTTGATTAAGTAAGGACAAGGTGATCATATGTCAGAAGCAAATTGGTATGTAGTGCATACCTACTCAGGTTATGAGAATAAGGTCAAGGCTAATATTGAAAAAACAATAGAAAACAGACATCTGGAAGATCAGATCCTGGAGGTGCGTGTGCCTCTGCAGGATGTTGTGGAAGTGAAAAACGGTGTTTCGAAAACAGTTCAGAAAAAGATGTTTCCGGGATATGTTCTTCTCAACATGGTAATGAATGATGACACCTGGTATGTTGTAAGAAACACAAGAGGTGTTACAGGATTTGTAGGACCGGGGTCGAAGCCTGTACCGCTTACTGAAGCAGAGATGAGACCTTTGGGAATTCAGGCTGAAAGCGTTAAGGTTGATTTCGAGGTTGGAGATACCGTGAATGTTATCGGCGGCATCTGGAAGGACACCGTTGGTGTCGTACAGACAATCAATGAAAGCAAGCAGATCGTAACGATCAACGTTGAGCTGTTCGGTCGCGAAACACCGGTAGAAATAAGTTTCGCAGAAGTTGAAAAAATGTAAGTCATCCGTCAATTCGCAGGCGGTTAGACAGTGGGAGGGAAATCCCCCGACAATACCACAAGGAGGTGCCTTATTATGGCAAAGAAAGTAACAGGTTATATTAAATTACAGATTCCTGCTGGTAAAGCAACACCAGCACCACCTGTTGGTCCGGCACTTGGACAGCATGGTGTTAATATTGTTCAGTTTACAAAGGAGTTTAACGCAAGGACAGCCGATAAGGGCGATCTGATCATCCCGGTAGTTATCACTGTATATGCAGACAGAAGCTTCAG
>JAUNSC010000020.1:23229-59734 GCA_030539395.1 Eubacteriales bacterium | reverse complement strand
TTTCCCGAATAAAACCATATTTTTCATATTTCAACCGCACAGGTGGAAAATTTTTACGGATTGCGCTTGATCAAACGGGTGATGATCCCCTCTGCCACTTCATAATTATCATTGATCCGTGTTACCACAAAACCAATCTTATCCTTTTTTGACGGCAGGCTTGCCATATTGCAGGAGTGCGCCACCGCATTTACCCCGATATCCAGCCGGATAAAATAGGTGCCTTTATAGACATCTGTGATGGTTCCCACATATTTGCCCTGCTTATGGCATTTTTTCAGATTATCTTTATTGATGTTGGCTGTGGCACTTTTTGCGTCTACTGCCACAGTGACCTCCTCAATGGATTTCAGATTGACCTCATTGACTGTTACCAGCACCAGATCCCCGATCTGGAACTTGTCTGCCGCGTCAACCATCCATTCCCATGCCATATCCCTGGCTCTTACGGACACTTCCACGCCAAACACCTCCAGCCGCACCGCCTTCGGTGCCACAGCAATGACCCTTGCCTGAACCATACGGCCCGGATAGAGCATTGGCTGCCCTCCTTCCTCTTCGGAATAGTAGAACATCTGGCGTTTCTTTAGCATGGCATCTTTTCTGGATGCCACCACGCTTTTGGTTTTTGTGTCCAGATCCTTAATGATGAAGTCGATTTCACATCCCAGCATGTTATTGGCAATCCTTGTCTGCCGGTTTAAGGTATCCGCGTTTTCCCGTCCGTCACCGCTTAAATTGATCATCATCTCATTCATCGGAATGATAATACGGAAACCATTAAAATAGGTAACGGCCACAACCCAGCCGCTCTCCAGCTTTTCTACACCGCCCAACTCACCAGTCAGGATCTTTTTGGTACGGTGGGCATTTAAAAGCTGGTGCCACCTGGCATCCTCCTGCTCTTCCATGCTTTCCACTTTGGAATCCACATCGATCGTCAGCACCCCATCAAGCGCTGCCCTTGGAATTTCTTTCTCCGCCGTCAGTGCGGCAGACTTTCTTTTTGTTTCGTCCATGCTTTCCCTCCAGTCTTTTTTGAAATAAAAATGGCACAAAAAAAACAGCCTTATGAAAAAGCTGTTCTCTTGAATCAATATTCTATTTTTGTTTCATGTAACTGTCTGCGGATATCCCTGCCACCGTACATAATTCGGACAATGTTCACTGTATATGTCCTTTCGTCCGGCAAATAAAATACAAGATAATTGTCTACCGGAAAAAAACCTGAGTCCCCGGCTGTACCACGGTTCATCCCCATACAATCGAAAACGCATAGGTAATTCATCAAGGGAGCGGATTTCTTTCATAATCCGCTGTACCTGTCCGGCAGCGTTTTCCGGTGCTAACAGATCTTTCGCAATATATTCCGTAGATCACTCTTAACGCTGGCCGTATAGGCTATTTCAAACTTCATATGCCAAACTCCCGCTTAAATTCTCCCTCAACTGCATCAGCCGAATATATCTTGCCAGCCTGAATATCTTCCATTCCCTTTTCAATCTCCGCGTCAAATTGCTCTTTTGTAAGGGAACCGTATGCAATAGGTGTTTCCTGCGGCAGCTTCACTTCAAATGGAAGCCCACGCTGCAGCACTACCTGTCTCAAAAACATCCCTATCTCATTCGACATTGGAATCCCCAGACGGTCAAGCACCTGTTCTGCCTGCTCCTTAATCTCAGGCTCCACACGCGCAAATACATTTGATGTTCTCGCCATAAAATCGCCTCCTTGAATACAGCATATCCATTTTGCTTGCGGCAAGCGAATAGCAATCTTTTTACCAAAAAATCATGTCATCGAACACCAAACTGCTGACACTTACACTTCTGCAATCAGATAAAATATGTTCTTCATGTGCCTTCTTTTTACGAATATCATTGTATAATGGTTAGAATCGAATGTCAATATCACGCCAGTTGCAATACAGTCGCAATTCGTTCTCAATTTGATTGCGCCAGTTTTCTTAGCCCATCCGCATACTGGATTCCGGAAAAATACCATATTTTCCCGTCTATCAAACGGCAGATCCGTTCTTCCTGTAAATAGTGGAAATCCGAAATCTCCGGATTATCCTTTTTCCAGCCGGTCTTGTCAAAAAACTCCTGCTCCGTTTCATATATCTCAATACAGTTCCTTGCCAGCTCCAGCCTTTCCACATCATCCTCGTGGAGGTACAGGTCAAATTCGTGCTCTAACAGGTACCTGAACCCATACCGTACCAAGGAATTTTCTTTTATGTCAATCACCGGTAAATGCAAACTTAATTTCCCCCTTCCTTCGGAGAAAACAGATCTTCTACTTTCATGATTGTCTTTCCGTTTTTCCTGCTGCCTTTCTTTTCCTTCTTTGGAAAAGCCGCATCTACTTCCAGTGTATCCTTGGCACCTTTTTCCTCCATTTTCCTTTGCTCCCTCATTTCTTCCCTGCTGCCCGGTTCTGTGTCCGTATCATCCTGTATATTAAACTGCGCTTTTTCCCGTTTCCATTCATGATACCAGTCCGGAATATGGGCCTCCACTTTTTCCATTCTCAGCTTCTTTGCGTCAACGTGTTCCGTATAGTCCATTTTTCTGAACCTCAATACCTTTTGTCCACGAATAATAAGAAGTCCCTGATCCAGCGGATAACGCAGCACTTCATCCGGGAGAAGAAGCTGGCGCTTTCCTACCGATGAAGATTCCGAATACTCCGGAACATAGTCAGTTGCCCTTATCGTAAAATAATTCTTCCTTATAGAAGATACCGCCACCGTAATTTCTCCGGTACGGTCACTGAAATAGGAGGCGGTTGTCATATCATTGCAGCCTAAGAAAATAGAAAAATCACAGCCTCCAAGAATCTCTTCCCACTGGCCGTCCGGATAGCGGTTCTGGAGCTGCGGGATATTTTGGTAGAGAATACTCATTCCTATCGATCTTGACCTGGCCGTTGCCAATTTCTTTTTAAAATCTGGCACTACCCCTATGTTGGGGAACTCATCAAGGATAAAGTTCATTGGAATGGGAAGCCTTCTTTCTTCTGTCCTATCCGCAAACCGTACCAGTTTGATGCTTAAAAAGGAAGTAAATAGTGTTGCCAGCATATCATATGTGGAATCCTGGTCGGAAGTAATGCAAAAGTAAGCACACTTTTCCCTTCCCGGCAGTGTCAGGTCAATGTCCGTGTGGCTGGTAATCTGCTGCACCAGCTTATTCTGCAAGATCTGCAGCCTTGTACCAAGGCCAAGCACCGCGTTTCCTTTTACTTTTTCTGCCTTTGAGAATAGCTGGTATGGACCTTTCGCCGGATGGTTCCCCGGCAGGCGTTCAAAGATAGAATCCAATGCTTCCACACTTTTATTCAGCAAAAGCTTGTACGCTTCCGGAAATGTTTTTTGCTGCGGCGGATATTCCTCATACACATACAGGCAGAGTGCCTTTAAAAGATCCATTTCCACATTGTCGTAAAAATGGTCGAACTTATCCGTGGTGTTGCGGATCACCACATCACAGAATACATCGATCAGTTCCCCCTCGTCAATTTCTGCCAGGCAGTTCCACGCATCGGAATGGATAAGCTGAATCAGATTTAACTGTTTCACCGTGTACCCTTCGCTTTTTAAGTATGCGCACAGGTCCTCATACAGCTCTGATTTCGGATCAGTTATGTACATGCTCTCTCCCCGCCTCACACACTGCAGGGCCATTACCCTGGCAAATGCCCTGGATTTCATGGACCCCTGAGAACCGCATACCGCAATGTTCCGGTTTAGTCTGGAATCCACCGGCAGACTGATAATATCTCCGGTATCAAGCTCTTTCCCAAAAATGATTCCCTCTGTCCGCTCGGTATTCTTCTCCGTCTTTAGTACCTGTACCTGTTCCTCTTTTTTCATGAAACCGGCTGTCCCGTAGGTTCCCTCAGCAGATATCTTAAAGTTACGTTCATCCTGCTCGCCGTTTCCTTTTCCCTGCCAAACAATCAGGACCGCCACCACCGCAAACAAAACGATAGCCGCCACTGAACATTTTATTCCTGCAAGAGTGGATATCCCGTTGCGGATGCAGTACAGGGGATTTAACTGTACCTCAACCTGTAAGAACAGAGTGGCTAAAAATCCCCCCACATAAAAAGCCAGCAGGATCATTCCCGCCGCAAATAACAGTTTCCTGGGTAAATCCCATTTTTTAAATCTTTCCGCCTTTCGCTTCCCCCTCTCCCTGCCAGATGTCCTGCACTTGGCATTGTGACTGGTGATATTGGTACAGGTTTCCGTAATAGCTGCTAATGGTGTGGACAGAATTATAGAGCGCGGTAATGAGCACCGCACGTATGTTCCTTGCCTTCGTCTGGTTTTCATCCAAACAGTGAAGGACGTATTCCACATGCCCTTTCCCAATTTTCGCAAACTGCCCTTTTACCACAGCAGCCGGCTTATTCTCTTTGTTCACACGGATTTCCTGTGCCGTTGATGTCATCACATCCACCATGATCCCCACAATCTCATCAATCCGCTCATCATACGGATAGTCGAATTTCAGAATGTCGTAATCGATCTGCCCCCGGACGTGCTTCTGGGCTTCATCGAAAGATAAGATGTGGGAATCTCTGTTGTATTCTCTGTAGTTATTCTTTGTATTTGTCTCCCCGTTTTGGGTGATACCTTTCCCCATTTCCGGTGGGAGGGTGTCCCCGTTTTCAGTGATACCTCCCCCTGATTTGGGTGATACCTCTCCCTCAAATCGGTGATACCCCCTGCGCACTTCCCCCGTATCCTTCTTTGCCGGTTGCTTAGGGTATGTCAGCGCCTCTAAAACATCCACGTTAAGCTCTAAAAATAAAACGTTAGATACCAGATGCCCGCCTTTTTCCACCGTTCGGAACACCCGCCTGATCACCCCAAGTTTTTCCAGCTCTACCACCGCGTTTGTCGTATCCCGTTTTGTGATCCCAAACTGGTCCGCCATCTGCTGGTAATTTCGCTGCAAAAGATCTGCGGCAAAACGCTTTTTCAGCCCTATAAGCTGCCCCGTCACTTCATCCCGAACCTCAACGGGACGGTACCAGTACACGATATCCGCAAGGATAATAATCGCATTTAAGTTCGGTTTTCCTGTTTCCTTTCGGATGGTTTTAAACCATGAAACGGGAATGACATTTCCTGTAATCTGCAAACGGCTCATTCTATCCACTGCCGGACACCCGGTTTCAAACGCATTTTTCATACCAGAAGTTCCCTCCTGCAGTTAGATTTGGGCGTTTCTTTACACGCCCTGCTGCAAATACTCTGTTAATCTCTCTGTTATGACCGCCTGTATCTTCATTTTCTCCCCAAAATACATCCTCAGTGCCGCTTCCTGATAGTCCAGGCATAGCACGCATCCCGCCTGGTTCCAGGCAATTTCCTGTTTTACCCGCAAAAGATGCCGCAATTCCAGTTCATGGCAAAAATACACTGGGTTCCCATATGCGTCATACCCGTCACAAATGGCGTATTCCTTCTCCCTTTTCTTTGACAATGCGCCGCTTAGGAACTGGTACAGCCTGGTACGTTTTTCCCCATCCACAAGCAGCCATATCTGAACTGCGGCACTGCCGCACACGGGCACATAATAATAATGCTCATAGATATCGTCTACCTGGAACAGATTCTTCCGTATCCCTCCATCACTCTCCAGTAATTCTCTAAGGAATACAGGATTTTCTCCCAAAATAAGAGCGTCCGCCATATGGGAGCTGCCGCCTTTTAAAAGCAGCCGTTCCGTCCACACACGCATGGAGCGTTCCATCTTTTTTGCCCACTTCATCCTCTGTCCCATCGTGTTATATACAACATAGGCAGCATTCCCGGACAACAGCACACCACAGGCCCTGGAACCTTTGATCGCGTCAGAATCCCCCTTAAATTCCAGACTCCCATAGTATACCGCCGTTTCCACTCCGTTGCCTTCAGACACCGTCTTCCACGCAGGCTTCTGGCTCTGAAAAATGCAAACTCCCGCCTTCCATAAGAAGACCCAAACCTCGCTCATCCTATGCAGACGTATCCTCTTATTTACTTCACTTTTTACATGGCTCGTCTGAATTGCGCCATGGAGAAAAAATCCGGCGTCATCTTCACAAATCGTAAGTACATGGCGCCGTCCCTTGGCCCTTAGCACATATCCTCTGCACCCGTCTTTGCTTCTGGCTGAAATATATCCTTCCCGCTTTAGCCTGGTAATCAATGCCGCCGCATAAGAATCGGAGCCAACAACCTGCCCCGTTAAGTTTGCCGGCAATTCTCCGCATATGGCTATCATCAGCAGCAGCCGATCCTGTTTTTTCATGGCTCCATCCCCTTTCGGTTGAAAAGTAAAACAATACCCTATACGTTGAATACCTGGGTAAAAAAGAAATATCCCGCAGCCCTCAAAAACACTTTATTTCCGCCTTTTTTAAGCTACTTCATACTATCGGATTTTCCGTCCAAAAAAGCATGATTATTTTCGATAACAGAATTCGTCCAATACCTGGCAGCCCATCCCGGGAAACAACTGGCATCCATGACAAGGATCACCGTCCTGTCCTTTTTCCCAAGCCTTGTCATGTGGCACGTATCCACATAAAGCCCGCCATCTGATCTCAGGAAAAAATTCGACAGTATATCCAATACATGCTTTTCTTCGTAATTATCATGGTCCCGCACCCTTCCAAGAGGCAGCGTTTCATCATAAATATGTATAAAACATACCGTACATTTTGTATACACGGGTGTTTTCCTGCCCATCTCCATCTGTTTGATACACCAATGCTGGCATGCGGTATGCAGCGGCTTATACAGATAATCCGTATAGCTTTCCTTTCTGTGCGGAACCAGAACCGGCATGGAAACTTTAAGTATTCCATCCATGCAGTCAAGCTCGATTCCGTGTATCAGCACAAGGTCCGATTTATAGTCTTCATACCGCTGTGCGTCCAAAGTTACTTCCAGTGTGAGCCTTCTCAGCTTTTCTGTCAGCTTTTCCGCATTTTTAGAGGATTCCAGCACCATATCGCAAAAGTTTGTATATTGCAGATTGGAATTTTTTCTTGTGTATGCAAATAGAATGCTCCGCGCCTCTGCCAGATGCTGCGCCACCTCCCCGGATGTTTTCTGCGCGTCATCCAACTGGTTTTTCAGCTTGCCAAGGACCTCATTTTCACTCATCCTTGCGGTAATATTCGACTTTTCCATCCTCCTTTACCGTGCAAAAACCTACTACATCCGGAATCTGGATCTCCGGAATATTTTCCGGATTTTCCACCACCACAATATGGCCGCACCCATCGATCCGCTTTCTTGCAAACAGGTGATTCGTCACACACACCTCTGCTTCCGAAACATACAGGATATCATAGATCTCCCCATCCCCGACAAATACAATGCGCACCGGATATTCCTCACGGGAAGCGAGGAAATGCTGTTCTACCTTTTTCTGGTCCATAATCCCCAGCAGCGCCCATACACTTTGAAGCGTGCCATATTCCCTTGCCCCATAAGATTCCTCATTAACGGCAATCAGCTTCAGCTCCTGATTGATATAAATATCCCGCTCCTTTTCCAGTGCTTTCAGCGCCCTTCCCACAAACTGCTCCCTGCCGTCCTTCGCAAAGAACTCATAAACCTGGCTCTTATAAAGCGCGTTGTATTTCTGGATCAAATCCTTTACCTCACGTTCCACGGCTTTTTGTTTATTTTCCATTAGTTTTTGCATCCTTTCCGCTATAATTTTTATTCCGTTATAAATGGCGCCCATTATGCGTCTTTATTGCGCTTTTAATGACGTATAACAGGAAAAAGTTTCCATATTTTCGGTAATGCGCCTTCTACGCGTCATAATAGACACCTTTTTTGACGCCTGTTATGCGTCTACAATCCGTCATTATCTTTTCATCTGCCTATTCACCCCTTTCTTCCATACGCATCCGCCCCATACTTCTGGATTCTGCTCTTTAATTCCTGTAAATCTCTCCTGTCTGTGGTTATCAAATCTTTTTCCAACTGGCTTGCCTTAAATTCCACGATCAGGTTATTGTTGTTGGTGGATATCAGCCCGTTTCCACGTTCAAAATGGATAATGGAATTCATCTCTGCTTCTGACAGATCCAATTCCTCCCGGATATGCTCTGCTTCTGCATTCTCCATGTTCAGGATAATTTTTGTTTTTGAATTGTTCAAAATTCCGCGCCCCAGCTTACCGCCTTTCAGTGCGAAGAAATCCGCCAGATCCTGCGTGGCACAGACAGCGGCACCGCCATACGCGCGGATAACCTTGAAAATTTCCAGAAGGTACTCTCCGGCAAGCTCATTGGACGCCAGCAGCTTCCACGCCTCATCCACAAAAATTGCTTTCTCTACGGTCCGGTCCTCTTTAGCCTTTGTCCAGACAAAATCAATCGCGACAAACATACCAAGCAGCAAATCTCCGGAAAGCTCTGAAATATCCAAAACTACATATTTATTATCCAAGTCTACGTTTGTCTGCTGGTTAAAGCTGGATGCGGAACCATGCACCAGCCGGTTTAAGATGTTCGCAATCCTCCTGCACTCCTGTTTTCTTTGCAGCACCTCATACAGATCACCAAGTATCGGCATCCTGCGGTACTGCCCCGGACGCTGCGGGTCTTCCAGACTCTGGTTGTCATGGGTGATTCCCTTTTCCTGATAAGTAATCACCAGCGCCTCATCGAGAAGCTGCTTTTCTTCATGTGTCATATCCGGTATCAAAAGGCTGAAGAATATATGGAGGCTCTGTATCTTCATCGCAAGCTCTGAACGCTCTGCCATGTAACCATCCAGAATATCGCTGGTCGCTGTGTCTGTCGGACGGATTTCCATTACATTGATACAGTTATGGGAAGCCGGGGAAATCTGAATAAACTCACCGCCGATGTTCGTACAGGCTCTTGCAAACTCATGCCCTTTGTCCGGGGCAATGATAAATACCTGAATGTTTTTCCGCCGCATTCTCAGCGCCATAAGTTGCATCGTAAAGGTTTTTCCTGCCCCGGATGTTCCCAGAATTGCGATATTTGCGTTTTTATAAATCTGTGTATTGAAGATATCCACGATCACCAGGGAACTGTTCGCTTTATTTACTCCCATCATGATACCGTCTTTGTCCGACATCTCATATGAAGCGAACGGATAGCATGCCGCCACTCCCGATGTAAGGACATTCCGTTTCGCCCTTGCGTAAATCTTTTTATCCAGGTCAAGCAGCGGCAATGACGAGAGAAACGCCTGTTCTTCCCGGAATATACAGCTTGCGGTGCCAATGTCCTGTGAGTTTAAAAGCTTTGTCATTTCCTTTGCCCGCCACTCCACTTCCTTCGCGCTGTATCCGGTAATTGTAATAAGGATACTCATGTAATATAATTCCTCACTTCCGCTAAGCCCCCGCTTCAGGTAATAGCCCGCGTGGATCGACTCGCTTAGATTGTCAAAATCACTGTTTGTATCATAGGTATCCTTAATTTTAGACCGGTTCAGGCGGATTCTCCTTCCAATACGTTCCATGCTCTTTGTCTTATCCTGCTTAAAAAAGAAGACATCCACATCAATGCCTTCTCCCGCGTTAATCAACAAGGAAAGCCAGCCGGCCGGTACCTTTGTCCGGTATTTCTGTGACGGAATGAATAAATACGTGTGGTATATCCCATCAATTACCACATAATTCCAGTTCCGAAATTCAATCGTTTCCGGAGCGAACAGCTCTGTTACCGGAATCTGGCGGATACTTTCCCGCCCGTTTTCCTCCAGATAATAGTCATGGACTTTCCGTATCCTGTCATCCAGCGTTTCCTTCATACTGGTCTGGCGGTTCAGGATCTGATAAAATGTCTCTACAATAAACCTTGTCTCATTTTCATGCTCCAGTACCACATTCCCGCACAGCGCAAGATACTTCTTTACAGTCTGGACGGCGGATTTCATATACAAAAATACATCCTTTTCATCCGGATTCTTGTTCCCATTGTAGGACTGGTACTCAAATATAAGGAAGAAGCGTCTTGTAATGGCCTCTTTCGTACCAAGTGTCCGGATAAGGCGCGCGTAATCCTCCTGAAGAATACGGCAGCGTTCATCCGTCTCCTTCTCTGCTTCTTCTTTGATTTTCTCAATGTATTCCAAAATATCCGCTTTTTTCGATACTACCTTGAACTGCATTTTCGCCGGGGCAATCTTTAAATAGGACATAAACGAGAAGATAATATTCCGCTGCTCGGCTGGTGATCGCAGCAAAAAGTTGATCGGCAGTATTTCCACCAGCTTGACATAACGGTTATCAGAGGTAATGATAATGCCATTTTTGACCTGCTTGACCGGCAGATAAGAAGCCGCCCATGTCACTGGCAGCAGATCCAGAACCGGTTCCTTTTCTTTCTTCCGCGTCCTTTCCTCTATTCCCTTTTCTTCCGTAGATGCCTTTTGCCGTTCCTCCACTGGCGAAATCTGAAGGAGTTCCTTTTTCAGCGCCCTCTCCTGGGCTTCCTGTTCACGGATTTTTTTGTGTTCCTTTTTTTCATCCTCACGGCGTCTCTGCGTTTCCTTCCTCATGCGTTCGTTGTACCGTTTCCGTTCTTCCTTGTGCTGCCTTCTCGAATTTTTCTGCTCTCTCTTTTCTTCGCGCTTCGCGTCTTTGAGCTTCTGTTTCAGCTCCTTTACCTCGTCGCTTCCTATGGTTTCCACCTCCCTTCTGTTTCTCTTTCTTCTTTTGCCTCCGGTATTGTTTCTTTTGCTGTTTCCTTAACCTCCTGTTTCGCTTCAACCGGTATTGGCCGTCCGGCACGGTAAGCACCCTGCGCCTGGTTAGGAAACAGAAAAACTGGAAAATGAATGATGTCAGACTCTCACCCTGCACCCCGATCACCGCAAAAATCGCTACCGGAAGGATTACAATAATCCCGGCATAGATTTTTCCCTTTACCCCTATATCAAGCATCATCAGAATCTGGAGTAAAAGAAGAACCAGGACTGCCGCTTCTACGGCGTTCCTGGCCTCTACTCTTCCGGATAGGATCATCCCTTCCTTTGCAAAATTAGGTGGTATGGTGTAGACATCTACCCGTTCCTTTTGCGACATATCATACCTCCTGCAATGTTAATCTCAGTTGTACTTTTTGTGTTTCCTGCGCAGCAATAAAACACCGGCCAGACAAGCCGCCCCAATGCCGCCAAATATTGCCATCACTTTTTTTACGCCCATTTCCTGCATACTGCCGCCCTCCTTTCCTTCTTTATTCTCTGCCTGCTGCTTTGTATGCGGTTCTGCCTGGGGCTTTGCAGGCTCCTTTTCATCCAGAGAATCTTCCGGCGGCTCCACTTTCGTATCTGTTACGCGGATTTTCATAACACGCGTTGCCTTTTCCGGAAGAAGCACGGCTTCTGAAGAAAACTCCGCCACATAGGAATCCGCGGTGTCCTTCGCTTCTACTTTACACAAAGCATAATCTCCACTGTTCACGCAGATGTTCAGGGAGTAGAAATTTTCTTCATTCAATTCCGCTTCCTTTCGCATACCGCTTTTTTCTTCCAACAGTATCTGGATTGTCCCATGGAAACCTTCAAAAGTTTCCGCCCTTAATGCTATAACTGCCGGAACCAGTTCCGTCCCGGTGAAGTCTTCCCTTATATCTTCCGCATCCTGGCTTTCCGCTTTCCTTATGACTGCGCCATCTTCCCCAAACAGGACATACTTACCCGCCGGATTTACAGAATCATACGCCCACTCTCCGGTAATCTGTGTCCCATCCTCCCGATAACCATGCCCATCCTGCCACATGGTTATCACAGGCAGCTCGGAGTCAGCGCTTTTTGCATAAGCCGGAACCATACTGAAAGCACCTGCCAACAGGAATGCCCCCAGCATAAACCCTTTTTTTAACAGCATTCTTTTTCCCTCCTGCTATTTTCCTATAATCCAGAACGCTCCCTCACTCAGATCGCGTCCATAGGATGTAATCGTCTCCAGACTGTACACTTTCGCGGTTCTTTCCCTGCTCGCGCAATCCGCGATGGTGATATAGCCATCTCTCGTTACCCCGGTCAGGACAATAAAATGCCCGCTGCCACTGCCGGTTATGGTATAAGCCTCACAGATCTCCACCACCATCTTTCCTTCTTTTAAAGACTGGACCACATAACCCATCCGGTCTTTTCCTACCCGCTCACAGGTAAGCCCCCAATGGTGCGCCGCGTTTGTTGGAAAAGAATGTGCCGTTCCTACCCCGCTTACATATTCCCCATTTGCTATGGAGTAAGCACTGGTCATCTGGGGATTTACTGTCTGCCCGGTCAGCGTGGAAATGACAATCGCGAGGGAAGTCGGGCCGCATCCCGCATATCCAATGGTACTGGTGCCATATGTAATATTCGCCCACGGTTCTTCCCCCTGGTTGTAATACACGACCCGTTTCTGACAGTTTGCTACTGTATCGTAAGTGATAATATCCCCTGTCGCGTCTATATCCCCAAGATAGGAATCTTCCCCTCCAGTACCTCCTGTAATGAAGTCTGTCCAGCGGAACAACGAAAAAAATCCATTTTTCAGTGCGTCTATTCCGTCCTGCATCAGCTTTAATACTTTGATTACCAGGTTAAAAATACTCTCATTCATCACAAACTTATACTGGTAACCGCCCCCGGTACTTGTAAGCTGCGCGTTCAGCAGAAGGGCAAGTGTATACTCCACCCTTTTCGCCTGCACCGTCCTGCTTTCTTCCCATACATTGCCGCCTTCAGCAAGAAGCTGTTCATAGGTTGCCTTATCAATCTCCTGCCGTCCTTCCTCTGTCTGGCGGCAATATACTGTCTGTGTGGATTCTGTCTCCCTCTCATCCGTAACGGACCATGCAAAAAAACCGTCAACATTCTTTTCCACGGTCTCTTTCAAAATCTCGTATGCTTTCCCTAAATCATCATCCGGCTGCCCCGTGTCCTGGGACGCGGAAGGCGTTGTCCTGCGTTCCTGGATTTCTACATAGCCCAATACCTTCTGTACATATGCCTGCGTTTCCGAATAAGGCGGAATCTGATACCCATATTCCACCACTGCGTTGGGACCCGCATTATAAGCCGCGATTGCCAGTTCCAAACAGTTTGAATAGTTCTTGAACTGCTCAATATTCTGTGCGATATACTTTGCTCCACCCATGATATTCTGCCGTGGATCATACGGGTCAGACACCCCAAGCCCTGCCGCTGTTGCCGGCATAAGCTGCATGATACCAATAGCACCGGCACCGGAAACCGCGTTTGGGTTAAACTCTGACTCTACTTTCGCCATCGCAATCAGAAGAGCGGCAGGCACGTTATAAGTTCTCGCCGCCTCCTGAAAATAAGCGTCATATGGGCTTGAAAGATCGGTTGACATATCAAGCCCCAGGCTGTTTGCAAACCCCAAAAAGGAATACATCGTTCCGTTATCACAGTTTTCTGCCATCATTACTGCCAGATAATAGCTGATGTTGCGCTTCAGCTTTGTCTCATACTCATCCACCACAACAAGCTCATGCTCCGCATAATTCTTTGTCTGGTCAGCCCTGATTTCTTCCATATTTTCATCCCGCTCCGCTTCAATTACCGCAAGGATCTTTTTTGCATATTTCTCATTGTTAAAAACTTCCTCCACCCTTGTCCGAAGATTAGACAACTGGGCAGACTGGGCCTCATTTGCAAAAGAATCCGCGTTCGCAAACCCAAGATAACTCAGGATAATACCAATCAGGTTCGCAATAATGAACATCCACAGGAAAAGAAACAGGAAAATCCCGGCAACCACTTTCCAGAATGTTTTACTTGAAACGAATGTTCCTATCACTGCCCCAAGCGGCCCTGCGAGGGCTGTACCTGTTGCGGCTCCGGCAGCGGCTGTCCCGCCTTTCGCCGCCGCATTCACCGCATAAGCAGCCTGCGCGGCATGAGCGGCATGGGCGGCCGCACCTGCCCCCGCGTCCAGGGGCGAGGAATCCCTTTCGTCACCCCGCATCATCTCACCCCTTTCAAGCAAACGGTGAGCCGTCTGTCGGCTTCTGTTCACTCCTGTTTTGCTGCCTGCGTCTTAGTTCCTCTCTTGTTTTCGGAACCTCCCGAAATTCCCGTGCGTGTTTCCTTCGCCCAGATCCCTTCTGGCTTCCGGAAGGAATCGCCTGTCCAGTACCCATATGGCTCATCTGGCCTTCCATTTCCGCTATAGGTTCACTCTCAAAAACAGAATTATCCTGCCGCTTACCGGCTTCATCCCGCAAATCTTCGCCTTTTTCCGATTTTTCCTGCGTTCCTTTTCCCTCTGGCATGGAGATTCCTTCAAAAACCCCATTTTCCATGGATGTTCCTTCCGCATTCAGCCCTCCGGCACTTCCGCCTTCCGCGTCATATGGACTGCCACCTCCTGTTTTTCGCCCCGTTTCATCTGCAGTACCGCCTTGCTCTCGCATAAAAGAAGTTTCCGGCATTGCGATTCCTCCGGCTACAGCTTCCATACCGGGCAGGATGCCGCCATTCCCTTTCGGATTCATGTCAGAATACGCACCATCCCCTTCCGGTTCCCTGCCCGCTGACATTCCAAGGTTTTCTTCTGCGCCAATACCGGATAACCTATCACCATTTTCCTCTGAACGCATACCGAATGGCATACCACCATTCTCTTCCATATCCATGCCAGAATACGCTCCGCTGTTTTCTCCGGAACTTATACCAAGCGGCATACCACCATCTTCTCCTGAATCTATTCCAGAATGCGCGCCGCCATTTTCTCCGGAACCCAGACCAAAATGTACACCATCGCTTTCACCAAAATCCATTCCGGATAGGGCACCACTGTTTTCTCCCAATTCCATATCAGATAATGCTCCGCCCATTTCCGCACCTGCAGATTCTGAAGCTCCTGTTCCTGCCGGTTTTGCCATTCCATACGGCTCTATCCTTCCAGACTGGAAATCCGCTCCCATTTCACTAAGAATGCCTTCCGGACTGCCAATCGGTTCTATTCCTGACATAGCATCTGCCGCTCCACCCGCTCCCGTATCCGCTGCCCTGCCTCTGGCCGGACTGTCGCCTCTGCTTGCAAGGCCTGTGCTTCCAAAAGCGTCTCCCGCATTACCATAAGAAACCCCCTCTGTACTTGCGGGGCTTCCCATACTGTCAATAGTGTTCCCATCCAGTTCCATGGGGCTTTCACCTGTGTCGTCAAACGTTTCTTCCTCTACCGGGTAATCTCCAACTTCACTGATGATCCCCGCGCTGCTATTCCCGTATCCGTTTTCCACTGAAACACCCGCTACCGCTTCTCCAGTTCCAGCGCCTTCACCTGCCTCTGGTGCTTCTCCTTCATGCGGTCCATCATATTCCGGGATACCGGCAAGGTTCATATCCATTTCAGATCCGGCTTCCTGGACATCCATATTTGCTCCAGTGTCTTTGTCTATGCCTGACAGATCTTGTGAAGAGCTTGCTTCCGCACTGGCTTCCCCAGTACCTCCGATGGATATTCCGGTTCCCATATCGATACCTGAATCCGTTCCTGTCTCGTTTGCCCCTCCTGATGCCACAACTCCCAGTTCCTCTAATACACTTCCGCCACCCGTTGGATTTTCTGAAGGATAGGCAAAATCACCACTGTCCTTGCCCTCTCCGGAGGACTCTGTACTTTCCTCAAATCCGCTTTCAGGCGGCATATCCGTCATATCCATATCTGCCCCGGAACCTCCTCCCGGCATCATGGGAATCGGTCCCGCAAAACCTTCTGTCATACCACTTCCTTCGGATGTGCCGGATGTTTCTACTCCTGCTGATGGCCCACTGCTTCCGTCCCCAGCATTTGCTTTTCCAATCTGGGATAAAATCCGGCTAGCTGCCATGATAAGCCCCATTGCTCCCATTCCAGCGGACGGCCGCCCAAGATTTACTCCGAGGGACGCCAGATAGGAATCCAGCTTAAATGTGATCTTGCAGAATCCCACCAGACAAAGTGTGGCGACAAAAAATTTAGTAAAACCATAGCTGCTTGCCATCAGGTTACCGTAACCGGATAAGAACATCTTCATACACCACGCGTTCAGTATAATCAGAACAACCTGACCGCCGAACATCTTTGACCAGGAGGCAAGTATGTTATTTGTAGATTTGGAGCCTCCTGTTGAAAAAGCCAGCGGCGCTGTATAGGAGAACACACCTAAAAGGACATACCTCTCCGCTATTACAAACAGCATTTTGAAGTAATTCCACGCGACCACAAACTGCATGATAAGCATAAGCAGGGATATGCTCAGTTTTCCAATCCCTAACGCTTCTGTAACGCCTTCCAGCGCAGAGACAAATCCCGAAAAACTCTCTACCTTAATTTCTGTACCAACAACCCATTGATAAGGCGTACCCGCAAATTTGAGGATATAATTCACAATCGGCTTAGCCGCTACTACAAAGAAAAGTGCGATCGCGGACCGAATGAGCAGCTCGATTGGTTCCTCTCCATTTACACTCTTCCCAAACATAGATTTGAACAACTGCCAGATCAGGATCAGCAGCAATATAGCAATGCCCATTGGAACGATCACATTTTTATAAAGGGCACTGACTACCGAAAACAATTCTTCAAACAACGACAGGTTACAAGACAGCAGTTCTGTAAACATTTCCGTTACCAGTTCCATCATGTCCACAATAAACTGTGAGCAGATCTCCCTGATTCCATCCAATAATAACTCTAATAACCAGCCCATGTGTTACTCATACCCGTAAAGGATATCCTCCTTTCCAAAGCCGGGAGAGCGCCGGCTATAAAACTATCTGTTTTCAGTGGTTAACCTGTGAACATACTCTTCGGAATGATCTTTTCCAGATATGTCACGATAGCACCCAGCGTCATCAGTGCCGCCCAGCAGACCACGATACGCTTCAGCCAGGCCCGCGATTCATCCACTGTCCTGCCTGATTTTGAAAAGTTCATCAGGAACAGGCATACCGCGGCACACACAACCGCCGCTACCGTTGCGATGCCGGCCACATCTGTGTAAACCGTCTGCATGGCATTTTTTGCGGTGCCAAAAATGTCAGACGCAAATACCGGCATACCTGTCATGGTAAAGAGCGTAACTGTTAAAAAGGTGATAAACGCAAACCGGGGAACCCGCACGAATCGCTGGTTCCCCGATCTAAAACACTGTTGCGCTTCCGTTTTTTTCTCTTTGACTTTTCCTGCCAACCAACCGCCTCCTCTCTATGATTTTGCATAAAAAAAGACAACCACACAATATGGCTGCCTTTAAATGTAATGCTCTGCGGCTCTCCATGCATGTTTGCGCATGCACAAAACTTTACTTTACCATTGTATAAATTTTAAAATCATATGTCAATATCATACCAGTCGCAATATAGACGCATATGTATCGCAATTTCATCTATCTTCTTTTCTCATCAAAAATTTATAATCTCCGGTTCATGGGTAAAGGAACTGAAGGTTGCCGTAGCGTTTTTTAAATAGAATACCTGTGTGTTGCCATCGTCTGCGGCGTACATCTTCTGCAAAGAAGGATATGCGTCCAGCATAGACTGTCTCGCCTCCACTCTATCATCCTCCACCAGTTCTCCGGACACGCGTATCCATTCCCCTTTCATAAACGCACAAATTTCTGCCTTGGGATTTGCCAGGAGCTGCTTTGAGACTTCTTTTACTTTTCCAGTCTGGATATACAATTTTCCCTCAAATATATGTACCGTACCAAACGGGCGCACTCTGGGCTGATCCCCCTCTACAGTTGCAAGGTAATATGTACCGGCCTTCTTTAAAAAATCAACTACTCTTTCCATGTTTCCTTCCATTTCTGTACCTCTCTTTCTGCTTTTCAGCACTATCAACTGTTACATCACTACGTTAAACTGTTCAGATATATTTTAACTTCTCCAAAGCCACTTTTAAAGCTTTGTTTTCACACCTTCACGCCAATTCCTGTTTATCTGTTTTCCAGCACCTTTTGTATCAACATATCAAAAGAAGCTTCAAATCGCTCATCATCCTCACTGGTTCTTTTTTTCGGTCCTTTCAAATGATTCTTCTTTGTGGCTCTTCTTGCCTTTTTCGCCAGATGGCGCTCCATAAGCATCCGGTCTATATTTTCCTCCGTATACCATTTTCCCGACTGATGGATTGCATAAGCACCTTTTCCAAGCGCCATTGCCGCCACCCCATAATCCTGCGTGACAACAATATCCCCTTTATGACAAAGCCCAATCAGGGCATAATCCACCGCATCCGCACCTGCTCCGATTACTTTCACTTCACTATAAGAAGACTCCAATATATGGTTCGTATCACACAGCAGCACCACCGGGATTTCATATTTCCTTGCCAGTTTCTCTACAATACTAACCACCGGGCAGGCATCCGCATCCACATAGATCCGCAAATCCATCCTATTTATCTCTTCCATAGCTCTCCACTTCCGCCTGATAAACCGCTTCGGTACGTTCATCAAACAATACCCACATCACCACATCCAGCTTATCCGGGTGTGCAGTGATAAACTCCCTTACCGTTCTGACAGCAATCTCTGCCGCAAGCTGGACTGGAAAATGATACACGCCTGTAGATATGGACGGAAAGGCAATCGTCCGTATTCCATGATCCACAGCTACCTGAAGCGAATTTCTATAACAGTTTGCCAAAAGCTCCGGTTCTCCGCGGCTGCCGCCGTTCCATACCGGCCCTACCGTATGGATCACATACTTGCATGGCAGCCTATACGCTCCAGTTATCTTCGCCTCACCGGTCCTGCAGCCATGAAGCGTCCTGCATTCCTCCAGAAGCCGTTTTCCTGCTGCCCGGTGGATTGCCCCATCTACTCCGCCGCCTCCCAGCAGACTTGTGTTCGCCGCGTTCACGATTGCGCTGACCGTATCAATTTTTGTAATATCGCCTCTTACTGTCAATAACATTTCTGCCCTTCTCCTTTTGCGGGTTTTCCAATTCTATATATTGTCCCGCATGACTCTACTTACGGTTTTTCCTGTCAAGCAGCTCATAACTTCTGTCCAGAAAATCCAAAATTTTTATTTCACCAACTGTTCCATCCAGAAGGATCGAAATCCAATGTTCTTTGTTCATATGATATCCCGGAAAGAACCCCTGCGCCTGACATAATGAACGCGCTGTATCCGGCTCGCACTTCACATTCATAATTTCGACTTCCCCATCGCCATCCATTCCAAGCTTATCTCTGGGCACCTTCATAATTACCGCATACCATTTATCCGTATTCTTCATCCTAAGGACAGCATACGTTGGATGCTCATTCCATAGGTATTCCGGCACTGTTCCGTACACCTTTTTTGCATATTCTAAAATTTCTTCCCGTTTCAACCAAAATCATCCTTTCATCATCCGAATATTTCCGAATATTTTTTCAATTTTCCATCCGTCAAAGAGACTTCACTTCCCTCAATAATATCCTGTTCATATAAACTGGCGTCTGGTGCCTGTACCGTTATTATTTCCCCTGAAGTGGAACAAAGGCGAACCTGCACCATATCCTCCATTCCCTCTGCCCGTTCTTCACATCCAAAATCCATTTCATATATCTCGATCACTTTATATTTACCGTCCATGTGCGCTCCTTATATGATAATTCCCTGCAGATGGTCGCACTCATGCTGGATGATCTGGGCAATCCATCCGGAATATTTCTGCCGCTGCTTTTTGAAGCCGCCATCCTGATATTCCACCTCTATCTCCCGGTATCTCGTGCATTTTCGCACTCCTTCCAGAGAAAGACATCCTTCCTCCGTCTCATAGGCGCCTGTTTTTTTCACAATTTGAGGATTATACATTACCACATTTACAATCCCCATATTTACCGCAATGATATTTTTCCTGACGCCTATCATATTTGCCGCCATGCCCACACAGCCTTCCTCATGGGCTTTTAAAGTATCCATCAGATCCTCTGCTACCTGTCGGTCTGCCTCCGTTGCCGGCTCTGATTTCTGGTTCAGGAAAAATACATCTCTCATAATCGGTCTGACCATAGTTTTCTCACACTTCCTTCTATCATATAAAAAGGCAATATGGTATTTCTGCCCAACGCAGAAAACAGCCATATTGCCCAAACGGAACATTCCATTGCTCTGCGTATCGCCGGGACTATCCCGTTTATCCTATGTATACATCAATCGTTTTCCATGTTCGATACCAGGATAGCCTGCCGCTTACCGTCCAGAACCAATTATAACAAATATCCCTGAAAAATTATATACTATTCTGTTTCTTCCAAATATTTTTCCGCCAGATGCAGAATCTGCTCTGCAGTCTGTATCTGCTGCATTGTCACTTCCTTTGATGCAATATAGAAAGTATCATAGTCACTAACATGAAAAATCTGCTGTTTCCAAATCTTCTCTTGCCACCAGCAGGCGGTGCCTCGCTGCATCCACTTGAGTACCAACATCCAAAGAATCAGGCTGCTTCATACAAAATAACCCCCTCTTTTTGAACATTCTTATAAAATGGATAAGCCGACACCCAATGGCGGAAATGCTCGATGTTTTTCACTACAGGCATCATCCATATATCATGTTTAACATTATATTCAAATCCAAGCTCCGACAATTCATCAGAATATTGATCCAACTCACTTTCAGTCAAATCCACCAGTAGCATAATATCAACATCTGATTCAGCATTATAATCCCCTCTGGCATAGGAGCCATAGAGGATTACGCTCTTTAAATGTTTACCATATATCTTCTGTACTGCGGATAAATATTCTGATAAAAGTGAACGAATGGTCTGTGGCATAAGCATCGCTCCTTCCATCTTTATTTCCAGTATAAAGACAATTCTTTCATTTATCAATCCCAAAATGGGGCGATGACCCAAAAAGACTGCTTATTATTCTTTCAGGCTACTCACCGGAAAGTTTACAAGGAACTAAAGTCTAAACAAATGCTTCGCCGGGAAGTGTGACCTTCGCATCCTTCACTATTGCGGACTGATGGTACTCCAGTTCATTAATTACTGCACGTATCGTTTCAAAAGCTGCGTATAGCTCCAGATACCTTGTGATAAACCCAAGTACTTCGGTATACAATGCCATCTGCTGCTTTTTTGTCAGCCGCTCCAGCGAACGTATTCGCTTTGCCTTTTCCTGCGCCACGTCCGAATAGCCATAGTTTCCTTCCCCATCAAGCAGCTCAGCCATGTCCGTGTCCGACAGCATACAGGCGGCTGTATTCCACCATGAAATATCCGTATGGCCGTTGATCCCCTGGTCCGCTTCACAAAATTCCAGCTTCTTATAGGGCAGATCATATTTATATGACAGCCGGCCCCGAATTTCCTGCAGTTCCTCATACATCTCACCAGCGATATTTGCCAGTTCATTGAGCTGTTCACTGTAATAGTCCCAGTAAATATTCTTCTTTTCATTTCCATTGTAAAGATAGTCCATAATCTCATCCAGCCCATCATAGATTGACCAGATATCCATACGTTTAAATAAAGCCATTGTCTGTTCCTCCCTTCACGCTGCTTGTCGCTTATTATTCCTCCTGGTACAGCTTAATTTTTTCCAAATCAAACTCTACAGCCGGATAAGTGCAGAATCCGCTCTTTGCCGTATGTCCGCTTTCTTCTCCCAACTGATATTTCTGAATAAAATCCAACACCCACGGACAATTATTTATATCCACATACGCTTCATTCTCTTTTAAGAATGGATTGACTAAGCAAACTGTCAGACTTGCTATACTGCCTTCTTTCTTGTTCCAAGCCGCTATAGAGAGACTTCCATCTGCCAAATACCTTCCAATCTCCAAATACACACCTTCATATGTCCTGAACTCGCTTGTAATCTTCATCTCTGCCTCCTTAATAAAATAATCCTCTTTCTAATATGGTTCATTTAATACAGGGGATATCCGGCGATCCCGCCCGAATACCCCCACTGATTATGCTGCCATTGCCGCGGCGTTCTCTTCAGCAATGTGATACTCAATACAGTAGCAAAACCTCTCTGTCTCAAATTTAATGTAGTCCTCAGCCTGCTCCAGAACACGCAGCACCTTTTCAGTGACTTTCAGTACCCCATTTTGTAGATACCTCGCCTGTTTTCCAATGTCCAAAGGCAGCACTACCGTTCCATATGTCCATATCATTCTCTTCTTTTTCATTTGGTTTCCTCCTTCCTGCCATATTGTCTGATCTTACTATGTTAATAGTTGCACCCTCCTTTCCTGTTCTCCCTTCATCAAAACATAAAAAAGGCACTGACTATTCATTCAAAATAATCAATGCCTTTCTGCGCTTATGATATCAGGGCAGATTTCTGCCAAAAGTCATCTTCCAGCCTTCACCGGAACAAAAATATTTCCTGCCTTCTGGCAGAACAACTTACGTTACGCCTTTATCATAACCATATATTTAGTGTTTGTCAATCTCAAAAAATACAATATATAGTGTTTTATTCTTTGGTATAGGGAAATTTCATTATACACACAAGCAAGCGGTATACCAATTCCTGATACAGATCCTCATCCAGCTTTTTATCGACTATCGCGTACTTTATCATCAACGGTCTGTACAGTTCGATTATCTCCAAAAGCGCTTCCTTATCGGATTGTCTTGCCCGTAACAATAAATCTTCAAATTCCATCCGTGGTACCTCCTATCATTTTCCGTATCTGTCTGATCGAGTTAAAATATGTATTTTCCGCTTTCTTGGCCGATATTCCAAGCATGGCGCCTATTTCCTTAAAGCGCTTCGTATAAACGATCCGCAATAACAGCACCTCTTTCTGCCGTTTGCTGAGCCCTAAGACCGCCCGGAACAGCAGCGAATTGTCAATCTGATCTATTAAAAGGTGGATATCCATAATTCCTTTTTCCAGACTTTCCGACATAAGCGCCACCTGGCAGAGAATGTCCATTTCTTCCACGTCTTCTACTCCATCGCCTTCACCATAGGATGTCTCATGGCTTCTGATCCTCGCCCTCTTTTCCAGGTACTGCTGTCTTGTGTGCTTAATTGAAACTTTTACATACGCGCTGAACTGGCTTAATAAATCTTTTTCTTTACTATCCATCTTTATTCTCCTTTTGAAATTTTTTGCGGTCAAAAAATTCAAAAGGAGGCGCCCGCGCATGACATATCCCCAATCTAAAACCCCGGGAACACACCGCCAATTTTTGACTGGACGCACGGTAATTTTCCAAAATCCGACAGGCAAAAAAATAGACTGTCAGAATTAGCTTCTGACAGCCTCCAAAATTCGCGCATTTTCTTTTATTGTCGTCTACCTTCCCATTCGTACATCAGTCCCCGGACCCCCGGTTATAATTGCTCCGGAAAAAAGCAGGGATATTATGTCATATTATAAACCAGGAATCTTCAGTATTCCAGTTTCCTATGTCAAAAAACCAGTCCTTGTATCATAACAGCTTCCTTTCCCCCAATTCTTACTTTTTCCATGTATTTCCAACAGCAATACTTGAAATTCGTGTTATATTTCTCCCTCTTTACACCTGTTTCTTAAAAAATCCTCGATATCTCCATCATAAGTCATCAGTTCATCTATGGCCACCGATTCCATTTTTTCAAAATCATGGTCTATCTTTTCAGATGTCATATCCTTTTCTTTTTCCCGCTCAATATACTCAGTCAGTTCATCCTCAGCTATGCCATCTTGGTATCTATGTCCGCATTCCGGACAGATACGGCTCTTTTTCGGAATAGAAGCCTTGCATTTGGGGCAAACCTTATCCATTCCTGATTGAATCAGGCTGCCGGCCGCATCCGCAGCCAGCAATGCCGTTCCCGCCGCAATCAACACGATACCTGTATGTATACCTAAAGCTACGCTTACAATGCCGACAACCTGCATACCACTGATTCCAAATAAAAATCCAACCTGTCTATTTTTCATTTTTACAGCTCCTCTCCAAACGAATCAAACATTTGATAATTTTTCCTCATTAACGACAATTCCGCGTCATCCGTAGAATACTCTGTCGTATCCACACTGACAAAATGCCTTTCCTCCTCTATCTTTTCCGTTCTTTCTTCCTTTTGTGTACCTCCGGCAATCATTTCCTGCGGCTTTGGGGGAGTTCCACCCCCATTCATCCCCCAATAAGCCTGAAAAGCCTTCACAATATACCGCGCTTTTTTTCTGCCGCAGGCGTTTAAAAAATCACATACCTTCCGATGGTCTTCATCCGTCTCATCAAACCTTAGATTAAACCGGAAAGGATCTTCCTTTCTCATTTTTCAGCCCCCATTTCCTTTTTTTCTGCCAGATACTGTAACTTATAACCTTTCGCGTTTGCTTTTGAATCATTGATTATGAAATATTCTCCCTGATACCTTTTCCAGATTTCCTGGATAAACTCTGACAACAGTATAGAGCCGCCGCCGACAAATACCGTCTGTGTGGTTTTAAAATCAATACCAAGCTCTCTGAAGGCTCCCAGAAGCTCTGTCACATACTTTGCGGCAATCTCCTTGACACGTTCTATCAATTCCGGCTCAAACCTTACATTTTTACTTGTGATGATATTATCAACATCCGATTCTTCCAGCAAAATGCCGTATCTCTGTCGTATTCCGGCATTGATGCCCCGGTACAGCTTAATGATCCCTTCCTCTAACGAGTCCACATAACTGCGCTCTAACTGTCCAAACCGCAATATCATATAGTCCACCGTAAAGCCCCCAATATCAATTACCAGCACCTTGGGGAGACTGGAAAGCCTGAGCTGCCCTGCCACAAGGCAATAGGCCGCGTATGCCTGCATATATACCTTCACATCTGAAAAAACAATCTTATACGGTGTTTTCATATAAGTAAAATCTATGATATTGCCTTCCCGCATAAAATACTCCCGGAACATCCTCCGGTGTTTTCCATAATGGGCGGGCGGCAGCCCTACCAGCAGCTCAACCTCCACCAGACCATTCGTAATCAGCGATTCCTGGTCCCGCGCCTTTTCCAGCTCCTTTGCGATTGCGAACAATGTCAGGATAAAATACCGGTCATCTTCCGTTTTGTCTTCCATGTAGGAAATCCTTTTGCTGACTGTCCTGTAATACTGGCCATCATAGTAAATAACCTCTTCCTGCTCTCCCGGCATCTGGTCAATAATCTCCACACCTGCGCTAAACTCCAACGTATCTGTTTTGATCATCTTGTTTCCTGTATCCACGGATATAATCATACCTTCCTGTTCTCCTTTCCAATGATTGACTTATTTTTTGCGCCATATATGCGCCTTTGCATTTTCACTATAATTTTTTTGAAAATTCTGTGTCAACAGTATTACAAAAAAGAATTTATTCCTCCCTGTAATTTTTTTTAAACTGCTCCAGGAGCTTTACGCTTTCCCCTTCATACCCCCATAAGATCCCGCTAACAGCCTCAAAAGCCTGCTCCCGCCAGCGGAAATAAGTTGCCCGGTGTATTCTCGTAATCTTAGGGAAATGCGGCTCCAGCTTGTCCAGAATCTCATCAACATTTTCCGCTTTGTAGGCCGACATATAACTGTAATATAGGACCCAGTAATACCGCTCCCCATTCGGGTGATATTTCCTCATAAGTTCCACCGCCTCATCAATCAGCTTCAGGAACTTATTTGAACGGTTGATAGACTCTATCCGTTCTTTCTCACTGGAAAGATCCTGGTTAATATCCATACCCGCCTGATAAATACTGTCCAGAAAAGAATCCACATCCGTACCGTACTCCATCTGGAAACGATGCTTGACCTGATTAATTTTGATCTGCATTCTCCAATTCACAGACCGGTAAATTTTAAAAAGCGCAATAATATCATGGTAAGCTGTGTTCTCATCCCCTTTAAATTCCTTCGTTAAAATTCCTGATCTGCCCATGCTCACTCTTCATCCTTTCCAGCGCCATTCTCCCATTTTTTCCGAAGCATCTTTTCTAACGCCTCATCCTCTTTCTTTCCCTGCACAAGGCAGCAGTATAACGAAAACAAAAACAGAGTAATACCCACTACAATAATTCCTTTTACCATCTTCCTATCCTCCATATCAGTAATATTGAAAGCAAAATTCCTTCTATTTTGCCCTCTGTTAAGAAGAAGGTTATTTATTCCATTTCCCTGTAAATATAAAAATATTTTTTCGCGCAAAAAAATACCTACAGGAATTTCTAATTCCTGCAGGTATTAAAAGATACTCAACAGCTTTAGCTGTGGTTATCATATTGTTATTATTGCCTCTAGTATTATCTGGTTGACTTCCTTATCAATCGCCTCTATTTAACATTTATATCGATATAATGTCTGATTTCGATACAAATGTTAAATATAATGTTTGATTCTTACGAAAAGCAAAATCGCATAGTTTCCTCTTTATATACTTTAATTGAATTTTATTTATTTTGATTTTCCCGCTTCAGTAACTCATACACATAAGCAGAACCGTCCAGATAAATGCCAGTCTCTACGTCACATAACTTTTCAAAAGTATCTGACATATAAAACTGATCCATAGCCTGCTCCATTGTAATTCCATTATCTTCTATGAGATATCCAATCACTTCCTGTGTGGTGTACTCAATCATTTCCTGCTGCTGATTTGTCATGCATCACACCTACTTTCTTCAAATACCGCAAAGCTTTCTCAGTATGAAATGTATATTGGTTTGTAAGTCTTCCAAAATCAAACTCTTTCCTAAGATACTCTGCATCTATCGTTCCACGGCTAAACTGACGAATTAAAAGGCCTACCGTATCATTCGCCACAGGTCCGATAACCACATCATATTTACAGTCAAGATTACACTCCATACTGCTAAAATCCGCAAACTTTCTATCTCGATTATTTTTTATGAATATCGCCCACTCAATCGTAGGTTTATCATCAAATATACGGCACTTCAGGTCTGGTCTCTCTGCCAGATCATCCGGTACTTCATATACAGTTACCGTTGGTTTTCCACCATCTATTCTTGCCCTGCGCTGTGCCATCCTCCATGCCTGTTCTTCTAACAATGTCGTATAAAATCCACATCCAAAATCTTTATTTGGCATGCACCTTGACAAATCCACTTTATCAATTTCCATATTAGACCCATGAAAAAGTCTCACTAAGCTGCACCTCCATTTTTCCTGCATATTGCAGCCAGATCATCCAGGGCATCTTCAAATGAGAGGGTATGCTCCACATCATAGAACTCTTTTAAAAACTCAATTCCTTTATAACGGTTCAAATAAACGTATGCGTCTCTCATATGCATCTCATACCGGTTTGCAAATTCACTGATACAAACAACAATATAATCTAATAAATTTCTATCCGCTTTTGTCATGTTGCCATCTCCTTTCCGGTATCTCAGGCCTACTTTGATTATAACAAAAATTTATAAATCTTACACTACACTTTTCATTTTTTATCAGAATTACTGGATAGATCATACTGCTCTTATACATCATTGTGGCATTCTACAAACATATATTCGGATATGCAGAAACACTAATTACCTTTCGAATTCAGTTGTCTTGTTTTCTGTAACATGAATACTAAAAGGGCTGATGCAAAAGTAGATGAATAGTCTTCTGGAGCGCCAGCTCCTTTTAATTGATAAATTAAGAATACTTATTCACCAACTTTCAAGCTGGGCGAATACTAACCCTTTTCACGAATTACACGAATCAAGTCACCCATCCATACAATTTTCCCTAATCCAAGTAGTGCTGTTTCGTCCATTATGCGTCATTTAATACGTCACAAATGGACAAAACAACACCAAAAAGCACCCTTTTTATCACTTTTCCATAGTAGGACACAAAGTATTCAACGGCATTATTGGGAAAATACTCTTTAAATTCCCCGTAAAGCTGTGCAGCAAGCGTTTTATTATGTGCCAAAATCAGAGTCGGCTTGTTCAAAGCCTGTATCACATTTGCCATCGTAAAAGTCTTGCCAGAGCCCGTAACCCCTAGTAAAGTCTGGCATTGGTTGCCTTCCTTGAATCCATTCACGAGCTTCTCAATCGCCTGCGGCTGGTCGCCGGTGGGCTTGTATTCTGATACCAATTCAAATCTTTCCATAGCACAATCTCTCCTTACTATGATTACTATTCGCCAGCAAATTCGTGTAATTGCCAGCTGTTTTTCGATCATTTGTTCGTTTTTCGGGTTATTTTGCCCAATTACACGAATCCGGTCACCTAAACGCTTTTTCTGACTCCGCAGCACCAGACAACACAAGTCAAAATAAAATGTATAATTTCCGTCAAAAACCGAATAATTATACCTATCTTCTTATCCCTTGTTTACGGTATTATGCTACCATAAAGTACTCTATAAATCAACACCTTTTTGAACATATGTTCTATTCTTTGTTCTGTAATAATTTTCACTCGCGCACATCGCTAGTTTCATTTAAAATCATTTCAAAAACACAGCCGTTTTATTATAGCAAAACCTATAGAAAAAGAAAAGCAGGGAATGTTTTATTTGCACATTCCCTGCTCTCACGTGACACCAATTATATCACCTTTTTCTGATTGCAATCTGCATCAGACATTTCTTTGAGTAATTTCTTATCTTCATCACTATATGGATGAACCTCATCAATAAAAGATTGAATATTCTCCACCCAATCTTCAATGATTACTTTCTTATCCGTATATACATCTACAGTAATAATAGAATTGGCATGCCCCATCACCTCAGCAACTGCTTTCTGGTTAATATTATTTTACTAACAATGTTGCACTAAGTATAAATAACGGCACAAATAAAATCAATAACCTACAGTCTGCACAGTTTCATTTATGGTGGTGCCAAGTGTGCGGGCATGGAAGTTTAACAAAAAATGTACCCGTTTCAATAAAGCAAAACGTAATCTTTTGCGCAACACATTCTGCCCTCATTTTTTTACCCATTCAAAATCACAAGGTCTTGCGCCGTCATAATTTTCGCCGCCACATATCACTTGCTCAATCTGCCCGGAGTCCAAGATACTTTTCAATACTCACTGCACCAATGAACGGCGCGCACATGATGCCTTTATGCTTAAACGGCAAATCAAGCAAAACCGGGATACGCTCATCGGCTCTTCGCTGATTCTCGCAGGTAACATTGAGCATAACGTTCTCCCAACCTTCACCCCAGTCCTCTGGCAGGCAGTCTCTTACCCTCTGTGGTCTTTTCGTCAGCAGAAAAAATTTTACATCCGGACGCTGGCGCATAATCTCCCACGCTTCCTCCCGCCATCCATCCGCTGCTTCCAAAAAGAAATCAGAAGTCATACAGACGCGGTCAAGAAAATACATGTAGCAGTTCTGGCACCCCTCGCTGCACTTTATACAGCCGTGCCAGGGATTCCATATGTCGTGCATAGGAAAACCTCCCAAGCTCAAAATAACAACTGCACCAGCAGCATATAACATATCGTCCCGCCCGCAATCGACAAAAGCATCTGCCTTTTCCAATAATGCAGCAGGATAACCACTGCAATCGCAATCAGTTCCGGCAAGCCATGACTTCCGCTAAGAATACTGACATCTTTTAAGCAATAAATAACGAGCAATCCGAATACTGCTGCCGGAAGCACCTTTCCAAGATACCCTATGTATTTCGGTGTAGGCTTGTCTGCCGGGAATAGCAGGAACGGAAGGAAACGGGTAATCATAGTCCCGGTCACAACCATAAGGATCGTAATAATCTGCTGTGTCAAAGTCATTTTGTACCGCCGCCTTTCTCCATTGGATTTCTCAGAAGGGTAAGTACGCCAAGAATTGCAAGCATTGCTGGGATGATAAAATGATCCGCCCCGAAAATAATCAGGCAGAGAGCAGAAATTCCCAAGCAAAGAAGCGCACTGGTATGGTTTTTATCCTTCATCCACTGCTCCATGAAAATCACTGCAAACATGGCTGTCATTACAAAAGCCAGCCCTTCCGTATTAAAATGGATAAAGGAACCAAAAATGCCTCCCAGCGTTGCGCCGGAAAACCAGTAAAAGTGGTTCAGCAAAGTAACCCAAAACATAAACCATACTTTATCCACATCCTCTGGAATCTCTGCGGTATAGTTAATGGAAAAGCTCTCATCACACATCCCGAAAATCAGATAAAATTTTTTCCAGCCGGTTCCCTTGTATTTATCCAGCATGGAAATTGCATAAAACAAATGACGTGCATTGATCATCAAGGTCATGGATGGGCAGGAAATTAAAGCCTAAAGACAAAAGATACTCCTCACTACCATTGTGGCGGTGAGGAGTATTTTTAAATCTGAACACAGGCAATGCCATCCATCTCGATTTTCTTTACGGATGCGCCATCCTCTGAAAAAAGTGCTATAATAGAAGTGTTTAAGTGTTTAATCAAATGGAGATGATGAAATGGCGAATACAATAGAAGATGTCATGCGGCTGGAAAAAGAGTTCAAAGCCTGCCATAAGATTTTGACCGCAATCGGAGATGAAACAAGGCAGCACTTGATCTGCGTCATGTTGAAAAGCGAATGCGGCGGGCATCGAGTGATCGACATCGCTGAGCATACCAATCTCTCCCGTCCGGCAGTATCGCATCATATGCAAGTTCTGAAGGACGCAGGCATCGTGAAAAGCCGAAAAGAGGGAACCTACATCTATTATTATCTGGACCCGGAAGCCAGTCAAATTGATGCGCTGCTCACCCTGTTTTCTGATGTGCGCGAGTTCATAAAATATGTTCCTGATAGGAGTGGCGACAATGATTAAAGTGCATATTTTCCACACAGGCAAGGTCGTAGTAGACATGGCGATTCCATACAAAGAGAGAAATCCTCTGGCAGTCACAGGTTTTCTGCGTGGAGAGGACAAAAAGGTGGAATTGCCGGTATCGTGTTATCTGATCGAGCATCCTAAAGGGCGGGTATTGATCGACAGCGGCTGGAATTCCAAATATGTGACGGAGAAGCCCCATCGTTTTTTCGGTCTGCTGGATCAGATCAGCACGCCCATCCTGAAAGAAGGTGAGAGCATCGACTGCCAGTTGGAGGTATTGGGATTGAAACCATCCGACATCGACTACCTGTTTTTCAGCCATCTGGATTTTGACCACACCAGTGGTCTGGCGCTGCTCCAAGGCGTAAAACATATCCAAGCGGCCAGCGAGGAGAGCGCAGATTCGAAAAAGTATTTCTTCCGCTATGTCAAAACCAACTGGGATTTTGCAGACCTGCGGCCCTTTTTCTATGAAGAAAGCGGAATCGGTCCTGTAGGCAGGAGCTATGATGTGTTTGGGGACGGGAGTGTCTTTCTGTTCAACACCCCCGGACACAGTCATGGGCATTTCAGCGTCCGTATTCAGAATGGCGGAAAGTATGTCATTCTGGCCGGAGACGCTGTCTACACGCAAAGATCCATTCAAAATCAAATCATTCCAGGGTTCACAGTAGATAAAGAGCTGGCAAAGACATCTGTGGACTGGGTCTGCCAGTGCGCGGCTGACCCGTGCTGTATTCTGGTGGCTCCAAACCATGATCCACAGATAAAGCCACAAACCATAGAACTATAGGAGGAATCAAACATGGACTTGTTTCAGGCAATGCGGGAGCGCCATTCGGTGCGCTCCTATACGGATAAACCATTAGAGGGTAGCGTGAAAGAAAAGCTCTCCGCTTTTATTACGCAATGCAATGAGGAAAGCAGCCTGCATATCCAGCTTGTCACCGATGAGCCAAACGCCTTCGACAGCAGGCTGGCCCACTATGGCAAGTTTTCCGGCGTCAGAAACTACATTGTGATGGCCGGCCGGAAAACAGCGGCGCTTGACGAGCTGTGCGGGTACTATGGAGAAAAGATCGTGCTCTACGCCCAGACGCTCGGTTTGAACACCTGCTGGGTCGCCTTGACCTACAGCAAGAGCAAGGCCGCGTTTCAGCTGGAACAGGGCGAAAAGGTCTGTCTCGTCATCGCCATCGGCTATGGTCAGACCCAGGGCGTCTCCCACAAGGTCAAGCTAAGGGAAGCCGTTATGAAGGTTCAGGGTACACCTCCTGAATGGTTTATCCGAGGCATCGATGCAGCCCTGCTGGCTCCTACCGCCATGAACCAGCAAAAGTTTACTTTTTCCCTGGACGGCAGCACGGTCACGGCAAAGGCGGGAATCGGATTTTACAGCAAGATCGATCTTGGTATTGTAAAATACCATTTTGAGCTTGGCGCAGGAGCGGAAAATTTTGAGTGGGCATCATAACGGAGGGTCTGATTCGTGTAGATGATCCAAGAACAGATGTGGGGAGGGAGCTTTTATAGGCTCTCTTCCCCTATGTGTTTGCTTCTATAAAACTGCAGTTCATTGGAATGAAATCATTGGTCGCCTTTCAACAATGCTCTGGATATATTGCTCTGAAAGTGCGGTTTTGTTCGCTATCTCCTCAATAATTTCATGGTCGTAATATGCAGTTCCCAGTTTTTCCGCAAGCCTTTTTCCGAGTTCGCGTCCTCCGCTTCCAAATTCGCGCCCTATGGTAATAATCTTGTTCATTATGACACCCGCCTTTCTTCGGATAATTGTTTTGTATATTTTGACATCATCATAATCACATATATAGCAACCACTAATTCTGTTAGTGGCATGGAAAACCAAATTGCATTAGCTCCCGCCATAGCAGGTAAAATATGAATTAAAATGCCGCTAATCAACGCACCTCTGGATACCGAAACAATGAAAGAAGTAGTGGGCTTCATCAACGCCTGGAAATAATATGTCGAAAAAACATTAAGCGGCAACAGCAGAAATGAAAGCCCATAGCTGCGTATAATGCTGGGCGCGATTGCAAGGATTTCTTCTGTTGGAGTCATAAAAATACGAACAAACAGGTTAGGTACAAGTTCGGCAAGCGCAGTCCAAATAAGACCGAACACCGCGGCAGTCCCCAACGCATATTTCAGTATTTGAACAATGCGTTTTCCTTGACTGGCTCCGAAGTTTGTCGAAATCATAGGCTGTGACGCCTGCCCAATACTATAAGCGCAACACTGGACAAAAGTGCTGATATTAATAATGATTCCATAAACGGATAATGCTTCCGTTCTCAAATACTTCAAAATCTGCCGATTAAACAGCATTGTCAAAATACCCATAGCTACGTCAATGAAGAATGTGGAAAAACCGGTTATACTGATTGTTTTCAACATAGAAAACAGTTTGGTGGGTTTTTCCAGTCTGATTGTATTCTTCCTGCTACGAAAATGGGTAAGCATCATCAGCAAAGAGAATACGGAACCCATGGCAGTAGCAAGCCCAGCACCCATAATTCCCATATTCAAAACAAAAACAAAAAAGTAATCCCCAAGCACATTGAAGATACCGCCGAACAGGACAGCTTTCGTTGCAAGTCCGGGGTTTCCGTCATTCCGCAGAAAAGCAGCCATCAACTGGGTAAACAGGAAACTGGGAACGACAAACTTGACCGGGAAAATATACTTTCTTGCAAGCGGTAATAATGTTTCTTCTGCCCCAAACAGCAGCAGGAGTTCCCTGTCAAAAAAGATAACAATTACCCATGTAACAATCGCTAATGTTACCACTCCGATTAGCGCGGCTGTAAAATACTCATTGGACTTTTTCTGATTTTCTTTGGATTCGCCCCTTAATGTGGAGAAAAGGACAGAACCGCCGATTCCCATGAGAAGTCCCAAACTGTATATGATATTCCATATAGGGCTAACAACCGCTAAGGCGGCTGTTCCGTTCGGTCCTTGATACTGCCCTACCATAGCCATATCGACAACACCATAAATTGATGAAATCAATGCGCTTCCAAAGGCAGCCGTTAGATACTTGAAATACATGGGCTTGACTTTACCTATCAAAAAATCCATACTGAACCTCCTTAAAAATGAAATTGCGCCCGGTTATTCTTCTAAATAACCGAGCGCACCCGACATCTTTCTCGATTCTGCGGCTACGGCCGCAAATCCTCCGATGACTTATTCACTGCACGAAACACAAAAAAGGCTGGATAAGTGACAGACATTTCAGTCTGTTGCCTTATCCAGCCTATCATTTCTTCCGAATGATTTGCCCTCCGAGCAAGCAACTTTATTATAGCAAAACAGATTTCTTTGTCAATAGATTTTCTCTGGAATAGTAGGGCTGTTTCATGAAAGATTCTGCGGTGATGTTATATATAATTTACCTCCGAACATCATGTACCTATCCCCAAAAAAGCGCATAAAATCCCCTTATCAGTTTAGCAACCTCCGGGATTTCCAGACCAGCTTCCTCATATATATCTGGATCTACAATCATACATTTAACATTGCTGTCAAGAGAAATTCCATAGTTCTTTCCATCATATATACCTGTATCCAGAAGACTCTCCGAAATAGATGACGTATCGATCAGGCCGCTCTCAATATATTCATCCAATGGCTCCATCAATCCCTCTGTCATGTACTGCATACAATCTCCTGCTCCTATGAAACCCTGAAATACATCTGGCATATTGTCTGATGTAGCTGAAATAGAAAGGTTCTCATAGTAAGAATCAAATGGATAAAAGCTGGTTTCCACAATAATATCTGGATTCTTTTTCATAAAAAGCTCCACCGCTTTATTCGTTTTATCTGCTCGATCCTGACTTCCCCACCATGCAAAACGAATTGTTACCGGTTCTTCGCTTTCTTCCGCAAAAACCATCTGACTTCCCCCTGCCAGACTTCCTGCAACCATAGTGGCTGTTAAAAGAGTGGTGACTATTTTTTTCTTCATGTTCCTTCTCCTTTTCTTGTTTTATTTTGTAATTAAATCTTACTAAAAATGATGATCCAGAACTAGAAAATTTCTTAGATGGCATCTGTAAAATTCTTATCTTTTTTATTTCACTGCAATATTTCAGCTGCTTTATTCCTCTTACCTTTACCGGATTCCAGCAAAAAAAACACTCCCTCCAGAGGCAAAAATACCTCCGAAGGGAGTGTTTTTTAGGCGGCAGGATTACAGAAACCACTATAGCCTTTCCCCTATTCCTCCCAAATAATACACATTTTCATATCCCAGATATACCAGACTGTTGACAGACTGGCTGCTGCGCTTTCCTGTTGCACAGTAAACAATTATTGCCTGCTTCTTATCCTTCAGATGCTTCTCTGCAATTCCATGCACGTCACAGTATGGAAGATTAATTGCCCCCTCCAGGTGCTTTTTCTGAAATTCCTCCCTGCTTCGCACGTCTACCAGAACTCCGCCCTCTGCTGCCAGCTGTAGGGCATATTCCATACTGATTTTTTTGAGTTCCTTTTTCTGTATTTCCCCTCTGTCCCATGGGTCTGCTACTTCTAAGGCGCGCTCACTGGTTACTCTGTATATTTCCGCATCCTTTGCAGCTACGGTAAGCACAATTTCCTCTGCGCAGGGACACTCCTCATGCCTCCACAGATTTCGGACAGACTTGATTTTTCCTGCAAGTCCGGCTTCCTTCCAGCTTATTTTCATTTGCAGGGGTTCCTTGCTTCTGTTCAAAAAGGCGATTGCCTTCTTATTTGATGTTTTCTGACCCAAATCCTTTATCCAGATTTCTCCCAGCAGTGTTCCGTCCTCTGCTCGGAATTCTTTGATTGGATAAGCCTGAAGACATGCCTCATCCTGATTAATTGCAATCAGCTCTCTATTTTTTACAATTTCCAGCGTTTCCCGTCTCATCTGCGTCAGGTCGCAGCCCAGCATAAGCGGTGTAGACATCATGCACCACATGGAGAAATGTGTTTTTTCTTCCTCCAAGCTCAGACCATTGCCAATCTGCATCATATCCAAATCATTTACATGGCCGGGACTGCAATATCTGGCAAGGGGCTTAATATTGTCAATCTGATGAAGCACTGATGCAAAATCCGGTGCAATATCTGCTCCTGTTCGCCAGGAATCAGCTACCTGCGCTGCCCAGGGGCCCGGAAATTGCCAGCGGCAAATATTATAGACAAGACACCGATTGGTTCTATGGCGGATTTCATCAACAATTCGTCCAATTTTTGAATACTGTTCTTCTTCATCCAAACCCAGGCGTACGCCTCCGCACCAGTCTACTTTGATAAAATCAAAGCCAAACTCATCCAGATACATATTCAAATCCTGTTCCTCGTGTCCATAAAGTCCCACATCAAGCCCATTGCCGCCCTCATTGTCATAGTAAAAGCCGCATGTCTTATCGCCGGCATCTGAATAGATTCCTGCTTTTAGTCCTATTTCATGAGCATAGTCAGCAAGAACCTTAATACCATTTGGAAAGCGTTCTTTATGTATCATCAGTCTGCCGTCAGAGGCTCTTCCGCCAAAAAATCCATCATCTATATTGGCATAAATATAACCGCAATCAGCTAATCCTGTGTCCACCAATGCATCCATCTGTTTTTTAATCAGTTCCTCGTTAATATGAGTTCTAAAGCAATTCCAGGATGCCCAGCCCATTAACGGCGTCTTTCTATACAGCTTCTGTTCCTCGATTTTCTTTCTAAATGGTGTGGGCGCAATGATGGTAATACC
>JAUNSC010000020.1:0-23219 GCA_030539395.1 Eubacteriales bacterium | reverse complement strand
TCCTCCATTTTCTTTCCTCCATTTCCGAATTTTTTAAAAAAATCCTCCCCAAAATCCACTTTGGTTCACATCCAGTCTGCCACCTTCATTTTTCCCTCTGAATCAAAGATAAGCTCTCTTATGCAGACTTCTCGGTTAAATCCCTTTCCAGCCGCATATTTTTTCACTGGAGTTGCAAATCTGTGAAATGCAATCAGATAGCGGTCAGATTCTGGAATATGGCAGATGGAATGATGTCCTGTACCAAGAGAATCTTCCTTTTTTGCAAGAAGGACTCCTTCATACTGGATGGGTCCGTACAGGCTGTCTGATATACCATAATTTACATGATACTCTTCACTTCTGGTATCATCGCAGGACCATGAAAAATAGTATCTGCCATTACGTTTGAGTACTGTTATAGCCTCTCGAAAATCAAACGCTCCCTGCAAATTTACAAGTGTATCCTCTTCTATATGAAGCATATCATCCGAAAGCTTTACAATAGCTGGTTCTCCGTTTCCGAACAAAAGATATGTGTCCTCTCCCTCAGTGTAGATGGACGGATCAATTGTCTGATTCATGGCTATCCCTTTGCTATGCATGAATTCCATGGTAAGCAGCGGTTCTTTCTCGGCGGTAAAAGGACCTGTAGGAGAATCTGCCAGCGCTGCGCCAATACAGGAAACGCCTTGCTTATTCTTACCGCAGAAATAAAAATAATATTTTCCGTTTTTCTGTGCAATACAAGGCGCCCAGGCTGCTCCGATGCTCCAGGGTACCTGTTTTGACGCCAGATCCAAAATTTGTCCCTGGTTCTTAAAATATTTTCCATCTTTTGAAGAAAAAACAGAAAACGTTGTGCCAGACCATCCTGCAAATCCATCTGTCGTAGGGTAAAGGTAAAAGTTCCCATCAAAGTATGAAAGGTCTGGATCCGCATACAGCCCATCTATCACCGGATTGTCCTCGCCAAATGCTTTCCAGAGCCTGTCATATTCCTCATCGTTCAGGCGGAGTACTCCTCCATGGCGCTTTTTATTTTTTCCAAATTCATATTGTTCTTGTGATAAAACCTGGAATTCTCCTGACGCAAGATTTTGTGTTAAAAGAGGCAAATATCCTTTCCCTTCCTGAAATTGATCTATAATCAGGCACCAGGTTCGGTTATCCGGGAGAAGATAGCATTCCGGTCCTTCCACGCCCTTCCATTCATCCAGCGTCTTGCTTTCCACCTTCTCAAAGGCTCCATTTATTTCTCTTCCCTTTTCCAGAAGAATACGGCTGTTGGTCTCATCCTTGGAGAATCGATAATAGCAGTCCTGTGCATACACTATCGTCGTATCAATCACATGATTCTCTCGCTCCATATAAATAAAAGGCTCTGTAAATTCTCGAAAGTCATCCGTATACGTACCATAAATTCGCTGCTTAGAATCAGCTTCTCCCGGAAGCTTTACTCTGGAAGAGTAGAACACAAAAAATGCCTCTTTGTGTTCATCATACACTGCCTCTGGAGCCCACACGCACCCAGCTCCCTGCAGGCCTACCCGGCATGACCGTTCCTTTGACCAGTGTACCAAATCTTCTGATTCCCATACAATCAGATCACGGCTTCCCTTCCGCTGTGCTGCATCCCAGCCTTTGCCAGCCTCAATGCGCAGGTCTGTTGCAATCAAATAATACTTCTTTTTCTTAGGATCGCGAACCAGAAAAGGATCGCGAACTCCTTTTTCTCCAATTTTTGAATACAGCACTGGCTTTCCGCTGTTTAGATCCTTCCAGAACAATCCGTCCTTGCTGAGTGCAAAGTAAATCTGTTCCCCATCCTTGTGTTCCCCTGTAAAATGTACAAATAAATATCCGCTCATTGCAGTCTCCTTCCCAGGCATTTTCTTTGTAAGATGAATTCCTTGTCTTCCTTTCGCCAGATGGCTTACGTCTGGAGCAATCCTGTGTTCCAGTATCTATGCATACTTTCCTGCTCCTCTTTGCGCAATCAGTCTCATCTATACTGACTGTAATCTAAGTACACTAACAGACAATGGCTGCATTTTCCAGCAAAGGCTTCCTTGCACAGGCAAAACCTCTCTGACCTCTGGCACAAATTTCTGCACATCTCCCATATGCGCACATGCCTCCTTTTCATAGCCTTCGATAACAAAAGCCTTTCCTTTTACTGCTTCTGCATCTTTCAGGCAAATTTCTGTCTCCTGTGCAACTGGAAGCAGATTCACCAGCTTCAGAATAATTTCACCTGTATGTTTATCCATGCTGGCAGCAGAATATATAGGCTTTGCCAGAATCGGCCGTACCTGTGTCTCCAATTCCAGCTCTCCATCGAGCCATACAGACACTCTCTGACCTCTCACCTGGATTTGCACATCATAGATACGATTCTGTTCTACGCTTCTAGATCTCTGAGTCAGAACAGAATTCCTTCCATTGATGTCTTCTCCGAGCATGGAATCTGCATTTTCCCAGCCGCCGAACTGCCAAAACAGACGATTTTCTTTATCCTTTTGCGCAAAGCTTACTCGAAATCCCTTCCATCCATCCAGCTCCCTTGCTTTCAGGCAAATCATATAATTGTTTCCAGAGAAAGCTCCCAGGCTTTCACTGATCTCTCCAATATTCAGGTGTATCCTTGGAATCTGGATATGCTCCCCGGTGTCCTCATTTATGAGAATAGTCTCTGTAAATTCCATCTCTGTCTCATCTCCGGAAAGTACGACCATCCCGCTCATCCGTTCCTGTTCATCCATTCCGATATTGACCAGCTCTCCAGTATTTTCCCATTCCTGCTCAAGCAGTATGTCGCCCTGATGCTCCATAAATAGCTTCTGTATATAATAATTCGGCGTGTACATAATCTGATGATTATCGTACCAGAGCATATCTGGCTGCCAATTCACATAGTCCACATTGCACAAAAGCGGAGCATAGCAGGCAAGCTCCACAGCAGGCGCATTATTCTGCAGTCCAGTCATAAATGCTGCCTCTGCCAGCGCATTGAACCATGTATTTGCCTTTGACGCATATTCGCCCACAAATACATGCGGCCTTTCCGGAGAAAATGCATCGTATCGGTCTGTATTTGCAATAAACCATTCCGGTGACTGATAATAATGCTCGTCCACAAGATCCGCACCATCCTCTACAGCGCTTTTCCATCCTCTTTCATACTCTTTTCCAGCTGCAAAGGGACCGCTGGTGCCTATTAAGCGTATTTCTGGATAAGCCTCTTTGATTGCCTTCTGAAACAATGGAAATCGCTCAAAAAATGCTTCTCCGATCTCTTCGTTTCCGATTCCCAGATATTCCAGCCCAAAAGGCTGTGGGTGTCCCATTTCTGCTCTCTTTTTGCCCCATGTGCTGTCCACAGCTCCATTAGCAAATTCGATCAGATCCAGTGCATCCTGGATAAATTCCTGAAGTAGCTCTCCCTCTGCTGCCTGACGATGGTGGGGATCATAGCCTCCGGGCAGCACTGGAAGAGGCTTTGCCCCTATATCCTCGCAGAATAGGAAGTATTCATAATATCCCAGACCAAGCGTCTGATTATAGCTCCAATTGCTTCTTCTGGCCGGTCGTTCCCAAAGCGGTCCAATGGAATTCTTCCAGCGGTACTGGCTGTTTCTATCGTCCGCATTCAGCGAGCCATCATGGATCAGGCAGCCTCCTGGGAAGCGCATAAATTTTGGATGCATATCCTCCAGTGCTTCAGCCAGATCTCTTCTTAATCCATTTGTCCGACCTTTATAGGTATCTGCCGGAAATAAAGAAACAAAATCAAACTGTACTTCTCCCTTGCCGCATACAGTCAGCTTCAAACGGCCGCACAGGTCTGTGGCCGGAGCCAAAAAGGTCAAATCGTATTTTTTCCAATGCTTTGTAACCCTAAGCGCCTGTTCTGCATAGACGCTGCCGTCAGCATCACAAAGCGATACAAGAATCTCAGGAATTCCTGAATCTTCAGCACTTCTTGCAAAGCAGGTAAAATAATACGTTTCGTTTGATTTATAAGGAATTCCAGAATTAAATCCAGTGTTCACCACACCAGCCTGTTCCCCATCCTGCTTTACTTTTATAACAAGATAATGCGGATTTTTGCTGCTGACGGCATCTCCTTCTGTTACATAAATTTCGGTCAGATTTTCCCTTCCAAAGCATTCCCATGCAGTCAGCGCATTATAATCTGGATGGTCAATGGGAGCAAATTCAAAAGAACGATTCTGAATTAGCTCCGCATAAAGTCCTCCATCAGCTGCATGATTTAAATCTTCAAAAAATATTCCAAACAAACTGCCAAGTTCTGCCTTTTTATTCTTAGTATCTATCGTAAGTTTCACATCCGCTTCCTCCTAAATAAGACAATGTCAAATACCACCTGTTTTTTGTTTCCCTTCGTCAAGCGAAAATTCGCAATACCCATAGGACACGATGTCCGCTTTGCTACTTGCTTGATACGGTCAAGCGGAAATTCGCAATCCGCTTCGCTGCTTGCTCATAACCGTATAGCTGCTGTCGCAGCTTCTCAGAAGGGGACCTCACCCCTTCTGAGACAAGCAAGTCCCCCACCCACCGCTTATTTCTCTGCGAAATGGAAGCGGTGGGACTTGCTTGATACGTTAAATTATACTAAAAAAATATTTATTCGGAATTTATTTTATCAGAAGAGGCTTCCTGAAGCCATGTATTTATTTTTAAATTTTGGTATTATTTTTTCGGCGTTCTTTCATCTTATCTGAATAAAGAATCCCTCTGGCTGCGCTTGCGCCTCCAGAGGGACATACAGGGCTGTTCTCGTTCCATACATAAAATCTCACCTTCCTCTGCATGGCAGATTCTTGGCCTGCCATAAAGGTAGATAGGAAAGCTTGCTTTTATACTTTCGTCAGTTCGTATTTATTTCTGATAGCAATCCGTTTTCCACCTTGTAAACCCGGTCTGCAATCGCCATTGTGGATTCCCGATGAGAAACAAGAATAATGCTTTTCCTGCTTTTTTGCTCTGCAAGAGCCTTCAGAATAATCCCTTCATTGATACTGTCCACATTGCTTGTGGGCTCGTCAAGCAGGATCAGCTCTCGGCCGCTCAGAAAGGCCCTTGCCAGACCAATCCTCTGTTTTTCGCCCGCTGACAGATGATTTCCCAAAGCTCCCACTCTTGTTCTGTAGCCGTCTGGAAGAGTCATAATAAAATCGTGCACAGACGCCATGCGGCATGCCCTCTCCAGCTCCTCCTGTATGGCGTCTGGCTTTGCAATTCTCAGATTCTCTTCAATCGTGTCGTCAAACAAATAGGTCGTCTGACTTACCATTGTTACATTGTCAAGAAGACTGTCTGAATTGATAGTTTCAATATCCATTCCATTATAATTGATTTCTCCGCTGTTTTTTGTCCAAAATCTGAGCAAAAGCTTAAGCAGAGTGGATTTTCCGCAGCCGCTTTCTCCGACAATTCCAATAATCTCGCCTTTATCCGCATGCATACAAATATTCTTAAGCACAGGTTCATTTTTCTTATAGGAAAACGACAGGTTTTTCACGTCAAGCTGTTCATAAACAATGCTGCTGCCATTTCTGATTTCCTCCACTGCCGGCTGCTCTTCCATCAGGTTCAAAACTCTGTCGCCGCTGGCCAAAGTCTGTGTCAGATTACCAGGCAAGGCAGAAATCGCAATGACAGGTCCAAAGCTTCCGAATACTGCAACCACGCCAATTATCATTTTTCCAGCTGAAAGCTGTCCTGTTCTCATCAGCGCAATGCCAACTACAAGCGAGAGAACAATAAAGACCGTTACAATCAGCTCTGTCACAGCAGCAGCCTTTGCAGACGCATCCTTCATCTTCTTTGTCTCCTTCAGAAGAATTTCTGAACGCCGATTTACCTCTTTTTCTCTTTTTTCACCGGCATTGTGAAACAAAATATCATAAATGCCCTTGATACTGTCCAGAAAGTAGGAATGAAAGGATGCAAATTCGCGCCGATAGTTTACCCCCGCCTCCTGTAATGCTCCTGATGAAATCACAGGCACGGCGATTCCGACCGTAAGATAGCCAAGCAGCGCCGTCAATGCCAGATATGGATTCACACCAAAGAAAATGAACAGGAAAACAGATAAGGAAACAAGGACTGCAATACAAATCGGAGACAATGTATGCGCGTAGAAAACCTCCAGCGTCTCAATATCCGACGTCAGCATTGCAATAATGCTTCCCTTTTGTTTGCTCTCCAGCTTTGCCGGACAAAGTTTTCTGAGAACTCTGAAAATTTTGTCTCTCAGACTCGCCAGCAGATGAAACGCAATATAGTGATTGCTATACTGTTCTATGTATCGCAGGAGTCCTCGCAGTATTCCGCAGCCCACGGCAAGTGCGATGATGCCCCCATAGGAGAGAGAAATCTGCTCTCCCAGTACCTTTGCCACTCCAAGTGCGCCGGATAGTGTTACGCCCATAGCACAGAGATAGCCAATGCTTCCATTGAGAACAGCCAGGAGCAGAACAATGGAGAAACTTCCCAGAAGGCTGATAAGCTGCACCATAATACTGACGCCGCCTCTGCGCAGTTTTTGTTTTACCTTACTCATATTCTCACCTCCGCATAACCCTGTTCCAGCTGTTTCTGCCTGCGGTAAAGCTTTGCATAGCCTCCGTTTGTCTCCATCAAGGAAGCGTGGCTGTCGCACTCCTTTACCTCTCCCTTTTCCAGATAATAAATCTGATCTGCCGGAACCACATTTTCCAGTCTGTGAGAAATCACAATAACATTCTTTGTCTTTGAAAGCACCTTAATATTTTTCATGATGATCGTCTCACTCTCAATATCAATATTGCTGGTGGCTTCATCAAAAATATAGATATCTTTATCAGCGGCCAGATTAACAGCCAATGCCAGCCTCTGCTTCTGGCCGCCGGAGATATTGACTGCATCCTCAGAGATTGTCTTATCGAGTCCGCCGTTTTCCTGTATAAATGCCCAGAGATTCACCCTTTCCAGCGCCTCTTTCATCTGCCCCTCGGAAGCCTTCGGATCAGCCAGAAGGAAGTTGTTTCTCACCGTATCATTGAAAATATAGGTATTATAGCTCACCACTGCAATATGAGCGTAAAAATCTGTGCGTGAAAGATGGTTCAGCAAAGTTCCCCCTATTCGCACACTTCCCTTCTGCGGAAGATAATTTCCGTCTACAATACCCACAATGGTGGATTTTCCGCAGCCAGATTCGCCGACAATCGCACTCATGCCTTTGGCCGGAAAGGTCATACTGATATTTTTCAGCACATCCCTGCTTCCGTCATAAGAAAAAGTCACGTCCTTAAGCACCACGTCCCTGCCGCTCATCTTGTTTTCTCCCCATTGAGGTTCTGGCATGTCCAGCAGACGGATAATTTTCTTTCCTGCGCTCACTCCGTTCATTGCCACATGAAACGCGCTTCCAAATGCCCGAAGCGGAAGAAAGAAATCCACTGCCACCAGCATCAGAAACAGCGCTGCTGTAACAGAAAGCTTTCCTTTTGAAAGATCCAGAACAGTAAATGCAATGCCAAGTCCTGCGCCGCCGTAAGCCACCAGATCCATGATTGTAGTGCTGGCAAGCTGCATTGTAAGAACCTTCATGGTAATCACCCGGAATTCCTCTGCCCTCTGATTCATTCTCTCATGCTGTCTGGCGTCTGCCTTAAAAATCTTCAATTCCTTTAATCCCTGCACACTGTCAAGAAAATAGTCTCCCATAGAGGTATACTTATCCCAGTATTTTGCAAAAATCTTTTTCGCCCATTTTGACACTGCAATAATGGAAACCGGAATAAGAGGGACACAGCCAAGCAGCACTGCCGCCACCTTGACGTCCTGTCTCACTGAAACCAAAAACAGAAGAACCGGTGCCAGCATTGCATAGAAAAACTGAGGAATATAGGATGAGAAATACAGATCCAGCTGTTCGATTCCTTCCATGCTTACCTGCGTAAGTCCGGCCATACTCATTTCATCTGTGCTTTTCATGCCAAGACGTACAATTTTATTATAGGTTCTGGCGCGCAGCTCTCTTTTTGCTTCACATCCGATGCGGTCTTTAAAGGAAGCGGTACAGCGAGTACACAGATACCTCATGAGAATCGCCGCCGCGCCGGCGAGCGCGACCCAGGCATAGCTCGACAGCTCGGCAGCGTCTAATGTTAATTGGATGGACGTGCAAATGCACATCGTAATTCCCAGATTCGCAAGCAGCCCTCCCAGCATAAAAAGGACTGCATAAACAATGTATTTTCTATTACTGCCAAGGAGTTTTATCAGCTCTTTATCAATCATTTTCTTCTGCTCCATCCTGTCTTTTTCATCCAATTAGCTTTTCCTAACTTCAATATTTACTATATATCATAAAAGATTTTGGATGTCAACACAAAAATCGCCGTATTTGCCTATGACAAATACGACGATTTTATTAAATGCATTTCTTTATTTTCTTGCTCTGTCTTCTATCCGAGCTTCAGGTCATTCTCCCCAATCCAGCCTTTTTTCCTCATAGGAATGGAGATAAGCAGAGTAAGCACTGCCGGAAGTACAAAGCTGATGAGAAGAAGTCCTATCCAGTCCATGCTGGTAATAGCTGCCTTTGTACCTGCTGCCACATCACTCACCCAGCCGCTGTACACCCCAATCTGCCCTACCAGACCGCAGGTTCCCATGCCAGAGGATACGGGCGTACCATTCATCTGAAGCTTAAAGACACAGGTTGCTATCGGCCCTGTAATTGCAGATGCAAGAGTCGGAGGAAGCCAGATTTTCGGGTTTTTGATGATATTCGGCATCTGAACCATAGAGGTTCCGATTCCCTGGGCAACCAGGCCGCCCACTCCGTTTTCCTTAAAGCTCATCACAGCAAAGCCTACCATCTGCGCACAGCAGCCTGCCACTGCCGCCCCTCCTGCAAGTCCGGTAAGTCCCAGAGCCGCGCAGATAGCGGCGCTGCTTATCGGAAGCGTGAGCGCCACTCCCACAACAACCGATACAAAGATTCCCATCAGGAACGGCTGCAGCTCTGTTGCCCACATAATCAGGCTTCCCACTGCGCTGGCAGCTCTTCCAATAGCAGGCGCCAGAAGAGAGGACATAATAACGCCCACTCCAATGGTCACAAGGGGAGTGACAATAATATCGACCTTGGTTTCCTTAGAAACCAGCTTTCCTGCTTCTGCTGCAAGAATGGTAATCACCAGAACAGCCAGAGGTCCTCCCGCGCCTCCCAGGGCATTTGCCGCACTTCCCACTGTAATCAGTGAAAACAGTACAAGAGGCGGACATTGAAGGGCAAAGCCAATGGCAACCGCCATGGCAGGACCGCTCACTGCTGTGGCATAGCCTCCCATTTCCACAAGATAAGCCATTCCAAGCTGTTCTCCCAGAGTCTTAATAATAGTTCCAATCAGAAGAGATGCAAAAAGTCCCTGTGCCATGGCACCCAGAGCATCAATTCCATATCTTTTCACACTGACCTCCACGTTCTTTCTTTTCAGAAAGGCGCGCAGACCCTTTTCCTGTTGTTTCATTTCTTTTCTCCTCGCTTTCTCGCTTTATCCTCTCTTTTCCGGTGGACAATATCCTACTGTTGGAAGAAATTCCTGCTCATAAAACAGGACATTTACCGCATCCTCATACTTTGCAAGGCTCTGCGCCTTGCAGATTTTCTTCAGATATTTGGGATAGTCTGAAAACATACACGCCATATAGAACCACAGCTCCTTCATGTGAAACAGTACATTCTTCTCTCCATATAAAACTCTGCGGTGATCCTCATACAGACGGTCATGAAATCTGCGGAAAGTATCTCTGTCTATTCTCTTCCCAAGCTTTATTGCTTCTGCCAGCGCTGGATTTGTAATCATTCCCCGCCCCAGCATCACCCTGCCTGCCCGGGGAAATTTCTCTGCAAAAGCATGATAGTCTGCCTCTGTAAACAAATCTCCATTATAGCACACAGGAATTTTGCTTTCCTTCAGAGCCAGGGCAAAACACTCCATATGAAGAGGCTTTTTGTAATAATCCTCCCTCACCCTCGGGTGGATAATCAGCTCGCTGACAGGATATTGGTTATAGATCTCAAGAAGCCTTGCAAACTCCTGTGGACTGTTCATTCCGACTCTGGTCTTTATGGAAATTTTCATATCCAGCTCCCGAAAAATACAGTCCAAAAAAGCATCCAGCTCATCTGTCTCTCCCAGAAAGCCGGCTCCTTTTTTCTTTGAAACCACGGTTCCTGATGGGCAGCCAAGATTCAGATTTATCTCCTCATATCCCATTTCCTGAAGCTCCCTTGCCATGCGGATAAAGGGCTGCGCCTTGTTGGCAAGAAGCTGGGGAACTGTGCAGGTGTCCGCATTATTTTCCCTGGAAAGTTCTGCTTTCTCCTTCTGGCTGAAGCGGCTGTTTTCCTTTGGAACAAAGAAAGGAATGAAATATTTATCCATATGCGGAAAAAATTCGTGGTGTGCCTTTCTGTATACGTATCCGCTCACGCCTTCCATGGGAGCAAAATAAAATTCCATAGCTCTTCTCCTGTGCTTGTATAATTTCTGCGTTCTCATTATAACGTTTTCTTCTGAAAAATACAATAACTGTAATGATAGATGTTAAGACAAATATACAAAAAAAGACTGCTGTTCACTGCGTTCACGGCAAAGAGTCCGGCTCTTAAAAGCTTTGTTGACCTTGCTTTTAAAAGCCGGACTGTCCGTTTAGCCATACAGCGGGCAGACATTCCCACACGGCTGTCCTTATCAGGCTAATTCTGAGGGTTTATCCACCTGATATTCTCCCCATGCAGATTTAACAGCTGCCTGAGAGAAATCTGGCTGTTCATCATAGCTTTCTACTGTAATCACATAGTCGCTGTTGCCCTCAACATATATCGTACCGTCTGTTCCCTGAATGGTCACTGCGTTTCCATTCTCATCCGCAATTGTTCCTGCGCAGCTTAAATGAGTAAGCGTACTGTCTCCTGTGACTGTCCAGACTGCCTGCTCATCCAGGCTGAGGCTGCAATAGCCGTCTCCTCCCTCTCCTGCCCAGGTTTCATCCTGAATAATCGCTCCTGTGAGAGTGCTGTCCTGTGTCATATAAAAATCCAGGTCACTGATAGAATCCCAGATAACATTACCTTCCATGTTCTGGCTCACAGCAGTAAAGAGGCAGTCAGAGCCATTTGCCCCTGCATTTCCCCAGCCTCTGTCATTGGTGTTTCCTGTACACTGAAGAAAGAATTCGCCATCGTCTGCATAAGTGATATCCACATCAGACAGCGTAATCGTACATTCTGTATTTGTCGTGTAGAACATTCCGCCATTCTCAGCAGTAAGGCTTCCGCCATTCATCTCGAAAATGCTGTTTCCGACCTCTGAGTCTCCGGACATACTCTGATAGAGAATCACATTCCAGGTACAATCATTTTGTTCCAGATCCTGCATATCTCCTGTGAGATCGCAGTCAAAAAGATGCAGGGAATTTCGTCCTTCTATGCACACAGCCTCAGAGCCTGTGGCAGAAAGCTGGGCACTGCTTACAGCGATATCGGCTGTACAGTATACAGCAGGAGACCCTACCCCATTAGAGGTATAAGTTCCTCCCTCCACAACCATGGTTCCGCCTCCCCGATCGCTTCGGATGGCTGCTGCTGATTCTCCGTCTGTCTCTACATTCAGATTCCAGGCATACAAGGTTCCTCCGCCTGCTGCATGAATTCCCCCTGAGGTATCCTGCTCTGTGGAAATAGTGATATCTGACGCATATATAGTTCCGTCCCCATAGGCAAAAAGACCTGCTCCGCCGCGGCTGTCTGTTGTAATGCTGCCTGTATTCAGATACGCTGTTCCGTCTGTTGCAAGTACTGCCGCACCTACTCCATAAAAGCTGGAGGTATCTCCGCCTGTACTGTCCTGAGAGCTTCTTTCTACTGTAATATTTTCCAGACTTACCTGCGCGCCGTTCAAAATATGAACTGCATTTTCATCTGTTCCTGATGATGTATAGGAGGTTCCCTCTGCCTCTGTGTTCTCGGTAAATTCTGTTGCTGCCTCATAGCTTTCCACTGCCTGACTCTGTCCGCCCGGATTTCCCATGCCATCCGGCTTATCCATGGAAAGAAGCGTCACAGTCTCTGCATTTCCTTCGCTGTCAAGAAGCGCCAGCACATAATCTCCCTCCTGAATCTCAGACAGAGAAATACTCTCTGACGAGCCTTCTCCCTCTGGTTTTTCCGGCGGCTGCTCTCTACCCTCTCCTTCCGGCTGTTCTGACGGCTGCTCTCCGCCTTCCCCTTCTGGCTCTCCTGATGGTTGCTGCTCACCTTCCGGTTTTTCCGGCGGCTGTCCTCCGCCTTCTCCAGGCTGTCCGCCAGGTCCTCCCATGCTCTGTCTGGTAAGTACTGTATTTTCTGTCACAGTGATATCCATGGATTCGCCGGTCAGATTGAGCATAGACGTCTCCTGCCCGGATAATGCTTCTGCCTGCGTTTCTTCTCTGGTTCCCACTGCAATTGTCAGTGTGTTCTCACCCACTGCAGTTACCTTTCCATAAATCCCCTCTTCCTGTTGCGAAGCGCCGTTTTCCTCTGCTTCTGTCTGTGCTTCCAGGCCTTCTTCAGAACTGCTTTCCTCTGTCTTTTCTTCTGAACCCTCTTCTGCGTCGGTTTCTTCTGTATCCTCTTCCTGTGCATTTTCTATCTGCAAGCTGTTTTCTTCTGCCAGCACAGGAAACGCGGATATTCCAATTGAGCTGACCGTGAGCATCATTCCCAGCATCATTGCCATATATTTATTTTCCATAAAAACGTACCTGCCTTTCATTTTTTCTCTACGATTCCTATCATATCCTGTAAACCTTAGACGAACCTAAGAAAACAGTCCTGTTTTTATGAAGTTCCTGTGAACAGCCCCATAATCTCCTATCACGGCGGCTGTCTCTTCCTTTCTGGCGTTTCAAAGGCTCCTAGCCTTCCTTTACAGCATCCTTCATTGCCTTTACATATTCCCTGACATAAGGCACACAGTTTTCCTGATACTTTGCACACAATTTCACAATTGCAGAGCCAACAATCACCCCGTCTGCCTTGCGGCTCATCTCTTTTGCCTGAGCCGGAGTGGAAATGCCAAAGCCCACTGCGCACGGAATATTTTTTTCAGCCTTCACAAGCTGCACCATTTTCCCGATGTCTGTAGTAATCTGACTCCTCACGCCAGTTACTCCGAGTGAGGAAACGCAGTACACAAAGCCTGTTGCTTCCCTTGCAATCATGCCGATTCTCTCCTCTGAGGTCGGGGCAATCAGAGAAATCAAATCCATATCATATTCCCTGCACAGGTTGTCAAAATCACTCTTTTCCTCAAAAGGAACATCTGGAAGAATCAGTCCGTCCATGCCAAGAGCAGAAGCTCTCTTCAGAAAACGCTCTGTTCCATAAGAAAATACCACATTTGCATAGGTCATAAATACCATAGGTATCTGTGTGTTTTTTCGGATTTTTTCTACCATTTCAAAAATTTTATCTGTAGTGACTCCTCCTGATAGAGCTCGTTCGCTGGCAGCTTGGATCACAGGTCCCTCTGCCGTGGGGTCTGAAAAGGGAATTCCCAGCTCAATAAGGTCTGCCCCGGCCTCCTCCATGGCATACACCAGTTTTTCTGTAATTTCCAGACTTGGATCTCCGCAGGTGATAAAAGGAATAAATGCCCCTCCTTCTTCAAATGCCTTTTGTATATTACTCATAAATATCCTCCCCTCTGTAGCGCGCAATAGCCGCACAGTCCTTGTCTCCTCTTCCTGAAATATTGATTACAATCACCTGCTCCTTTGTCATCTCAGGAGCCAGACGTCTTGCATAGGCTACGGCATGTGCGCTCTCAATAGCCGGAATCACTCCCTCCATCCTGGAAAGATATTCAAAGGCCTGCACAGCCTCCTCATCTGTCACAGGTACATATTCTGCTCTTCCAATATCATACAGATGCGCGTGTTCTGGCCCGATTCCAGGATAATCCAGACCTGCTGATATGGAATACACCGGAGCAATCTGGCCGAACTCGTCCTGACAAAAATAAGATTTCATCCCATGGAAAATTCCAAGTCTTCCGGTTGCAATAGTAGCGGCAGTCTCCCTGGTATTCACACCCCGTCCTGCTGCCTCGCATCCAATCAGCCGTACTCCTTTGTCCTCAATAAAATGATAAAACGCGCCGATGGCATTGGAGCCGCCTCCCACGCAGGCAAGAACAGCGTCTGGAAGCTTTCCCTCTGCCTTAAGTATCTGCTCCTTAATCTCTTTGGAAATCACAGCCTGAAAGTCTCTCACAATTGTCGGAAAGGGATGCGGCCCCATCACAGAGCCAAGGACATAATGCGTGTCTGACACGCGGCTTGTCCACTCTCTCATCGTTTCTGACACTGCATCCTTGAGGGTTCCTGTTCCTGTGGATACCGGATGAACCTGCGCTCCCAGAAGTCGCATTCTGTATACATTCAGCGCCTGCCTTCTGGTATCCTCTTCTCCCATGAATATCTCACATTCCATATCCATCAAAGCTGCTGCAGTAGCTGTTGCCACGCCATGCTGTCCTGCCCCTGTCTCTGCAATCACCCTGGTCTTTCCCATCTTCTTTGCCAAAAGCACCTGACCAAGTACATTGTTGATTTTATGCGCCCCAGTATGATTCAAATCCTCTCTTTTGAGATAAATTTTGGCGCCTCCCAAATCCTTTGTCATTCTCTGGGCAAAATACAGTCTGGAGGGTCTTCCTGCATAATTATTCAAAAGTTCTGTAAGCTCTGCCTGAAACTGCGGATCCTTCTTATAATACTCATAGGCCTCCTCCAGCTCTATAACCGCATTCATCAGCGTTTCCGGCATATATTGTCCGCCATGTATTCCAAAACGTCCCTTTGACATTATTTTCTTCATCCTTTCCTGTCGAATCCAATATTTTTCCTTTTTTAAGACCTGCCACACTCCTTCATAAAGCGCCGTATCTTCTCCCTGTCCTTGAAGCCGTCAGTCTCCACGCCGCTCGACACATCCAGACACCAGGGTGCCATCTCCGCTGCCTCCCTTACATTTTCCGGACACAATCCTCCTGCAAGAAAGATTTTTCTGGAAAAGCCCAGGGCTTTGGCCTGTTCTAAGACTTCCCAGGAAAACCGTTTTCCCGTGCCGCCCGCGCCTTTGTCTAAAAGCAGATAATCGCTCGGATAGTCCTGATATCTTAAAATAGAGGCAGCGTCTGTCACGGATATTGCCTTGATTATAGGAAGTCCTGTGAGCCTATGCAGGGTACGGGCATATTCCGGGGGTTCCTGACCATGGAGCTGTATCATACGAATCGTGCCGTCCCATGCAAGCTCCTGAATCACCTTCATCTCTTCATTTACAAAGACGCCTACAGGGACTATTCCCTCATCAAGCAGCTCTGTAAGTTCAGCGGCCTCTTCTCTGCTCACTCTCCGCCTGCTTCCTGCAAACACATAGCCTATAAAGTCTGGCATTGCCTCATTGACATACAAAATATCCGCAGGTCTTCTGAGTCCGCAAATTTTTACCAAAGGGTTCATACTAAAATCCCCCTCAGAACAGAAAGCTCTCTTTTCTTGTCCTTTGCACGCATCAGGGTTTCTCCGATCAGCACAGCGTCTGTACCGTTTTCTTCCAGGATTTTCGTATCCTTCCGTCCTCGTATTCCGCTCTCTGACACAAACAAAATCGAAGACGGCACTAATTTCCGCAGACGCACACTGTTTGTTATATCCACCTGAAAGGTGCGAAGATCCCGATTATTCACTCCAATGATTCTTGCCCCTGCCTGTAGGGCCCGCAAAACCTCCTCCTCGCTGTGAGCCTCCACCAGGCAGGAAAGTCCCAGGCTGTGGGCAATATCCAGATATTCGTTTAGCTTTTCATCTGTTAATATCGAACAAATCAAAAGCACGGCAGCAGCGCCAAGCAGCTTTGCTTCATAAATCATATAGGAATCCACTATAAAATCCTTTCTGAGTACCGGAATCTTTACCTTTTCTGCAATCTCCCTCAGATATTGGCTGCTTCCCTGAAAATATTCCGGCTCTGTGAGGCAGGAAATGGCAGCCGCCCCTGCCTCCTCGTATTCCTGTGCAATCCTAAGATAAGGAAAGTCCTGCGCAATCAGACCCTTGGAGGGAGAGGCCTTTTTCACCTCACAGATAAAGGAAAGCCCCTCCTTTGCCAAAGCCCTCTCAAAGGGAAAGTCCTGCGTATTTCCAAGAACCTGGGCCTGCCTTCTTATTTCCTGTGCCGAAACCCTCATTTTTTCTTTTTCCACACGTATTCTTGTTTTTGCCGCGATTTCTTCCAGAATATTCATATATTGCTCTCCCTGATAAATCTCTCCAGCTGTTCTCTGGCAGCTCCAGAGTCAATAAGTGTCTCTGCAAGGCGAACTCCCTGTTCTATGGAAGCGGTCTTTTCTGCAATGTACAGAGCAGCGCCGGCATTCAGACACACGGCCTGCCGCTTTGCTCCTCTCTCCTTTCCAGAAAGAATGGCTCTGGTAATTTCAGCATTTTCCTTAGCGCTTCCTCCCATAAGCTCCCCTTTCTCACATCTCTTATAGCCGAACTGCTCTGGCGCAATGGTATAAGAGGAGAGCTTTCCCTCTCTGATTTCACACACACTGGTAGGCGCGCTCATAGAAATTTCATCCAGCTTATCCTGCCCATAAACCACCATTCCCTTGATTACGCCGAGGTTTGACATCACCTTTGCAAGCGGCTCTACAAGGGTCTGGTCATACACTCCCATAAGCTCCATATTTGCCCCTGCCGGATTGGAGAGTGGTCCAAGAATATTGAACACTGTGCGGATTCCAAGCTCTTTTCTGATAGGCGCCACATACTTCATTGCAATATGATAATTCTGCGCAAAGAGGAAGCAAATGTTGATTTTCTTCAGAAGCTCGGCGCTTTTCTCCGGTGAAAGCATGATATTCACGCCAAGAGCCTCCAAAACATCTGCTGCTCCGCTTCTGGAGGATGCGGCGCGGTTTCCATGCTTTGCCACAGGAACGCCTGCCGCTGAAATAACCAGGGAAGAGGTAGTGGAAATATTAAAGGAGTTGGAGCCGTCCCCGCCGGTTCCTACAATTTCCAGAACATCCATATCATGAAGAAGCTTGATGCAGTGCGCGCGCATACCTGCTGCTGACGCTGTAATTTCCTCAATATTCTCTCCCTTCAGAGAAAGGGCTGTCAGATAGGCAGACATCTGCACAGGCGTTGCCTCTCCCCCCATAATTTCATTCATAACTGCCTCTGCCTCTGAATAACTTAAATCTTCCTTTTTTGCCAGTTTTAAAATCGCTTCCCGTATCATCTTATTTCCTCCTGTTTATTTTCCTGTATTTCATGACGCTGGGGTCAAAAGATATTTTTCTTTTTCTGACACGCAAGCCAGAGACCCCTGTTGCATGGTATTAATCTCGTCAAAAGATATTTTTCTTTTTCTGACGCCCAAGGTCAAAAATCGTCTTGCAAGCAAGCTTGTATCAGCTTCCTGATCTTTTGACCCTGGCATCCTTCCATATATTTTTGATAATATATAAGCCCTGTGGGGTCATCACTGACTCTGGGTGAAACTGTACTCCATATATCGGATATTTTGTGTGCTCCACAGCCATAATTTCCCCTTCCTTGCTCTTTGCCGTCACCTTCAGGCAGGCAGGAAGAGTGTCGTTTTCTGCTGCCAGAGAATGATAGCGCGCAGCCATAATCTGACTCGGCATCCCCTTAAACATATGACTCAAATTGTTGAGGAACATTTTGTCCTGTTTTCCATGCATCAGCTGCTCGGCATGGATAATCTCTCCTCCCAGCGCCTCACAGATGGCCTGATGTCCCAGGCACACACCAAAAATGGGGATTTTTCCTGCAAAATACCGCACAACCTCCTCGCAGACACCTGCCTCAGAGGGCTTGCCAGGTCCTGGAGAGAGGACAATCAGCTCTGGATTCTTCTCCTCTATCTCCTCCAGGGTGATTTTGTCGTTTCTTCTCACCTCAATATCTGGATGCACAGAGCCGAGAAGCTGATACAGATTATAAGAAAAGCTGTCATAGTTATCAATTAAAAGTATCATTCCAGACCTCCTTCTGCCTGCTCCATAGCTGTCACAACAGCCTTTGCCTTGTTAATGCACTCTTCAAATTCCTTTTCAGGAACACTGTCCGCCACAATTCCAGCGCCTGAACGAATACAAATCTGACCATTTTTCTTATAAATCAGCCGAATAGCAATACAGGTATCCAGATTTCCCGAAAAATCCAGATAGCCGATGGCGCCTCCGTACACGCCTCTTCTCTTGCCCTCCAGCTCACGGATAATCTCGCAGGCACGGATCTTGGGCGCTCCTGACAGAGTTCCTGCCGGAAGAATGGCGTCTATTGCATCCAATGCATCCTTATCCTCGCGGATATGTCCGGTGACTGTGGAGCCAATGTGCATTACATGAGAAAAACGCTCAATGGATTTGTACTTTTCTACCTTCACTGTACCCAGACGGCTGATTTTTCCGATGTCATTTCTTCCAAGGTCAACCAGCATATTATGCTCTGCAAGCTCCTTCTCATCTGCAAGGAGTTCTTCTGCAAGAGCCATATCCTCTGTGTCTGTTTTTCCCCTTTTTCTGGTTCCGGCAAGCGGAAAGGTATGAAGAATTCCGTCCTCAAGCTTTACCAGAGTCTCTGGCGAAGCTCCCGCAATTTCAATATCATCACTGGAAAAATAAAACATATAGGGCGAAGGATTCTCTGTTCTGAGCGCCCGATAAATATCAAACAGGCTTCCCTCTGCACTCGCACGAAGCGGATTTGAGAGAACCACCTGGAAAATATCTCCCTCATAAATATATTTCTTTGCCCTTTCCACCATATGACAGTATTCTTCTCTTGAAAACTGGGGAGTAAGCGGAGAGGTTTTCCGAAAAACAGGAAGCTCTGCCTTGTCTCCTTTTTTCAAAAGCTCTTCCATTTCCAGGAGCTTTGCCTCTGCCTCTGCATAAGAGGCCTCTGCACAGGAGGTGTCTACTCCTGCAATCAGATAAATTTTCTGACAAAGGTTGTCAAAAGCAATCACCTGGTCAAAGAGCATCAAATCCACATCCCGAAATGCCTCTGCCTGCTCGTGAAAATCCAGCCTTTCTTCTGCATAACGAATGTAATCATAGGAAAAATATCCCACAAGGCCGCCTGTAAAAGAGGGCATACCTGAAAGCTTGGGACTTTTATATTTTTTCAAGATTCTTCGGATAGCCTCTCCTGGATGAGAGGTAAGAGTCTGTATTTCCTTATCTGAGCGAATTTTCAGCCTCCCCTCATCGCAGGTAATCTCAAGCGTAGGCTGATATCCCAAAAAGGTGTATCGTCCCCAGCGCTTGGTATCCTCCACGCTCTCCAGCAGAAAGCAATGCCGACTTACCTTTTTGAGAATCCTCATGGCTTCTATTGGGGTAATAAAATCGCTGTATATTTCTCTGCATACTGGAATCCTTCCATATGCGTCCTGTTTCATAAGCTGATATATTTCTTCTAAAGATGGGTACATAGCTTCCTCCTTTGCTGCGTAATAGCCTCTCCGGCTTTTTTTATGACGTCAGGGGGAAATTCACAATGCTCACAAGGCACAATATCCGCTTTACACATGAGACTTGCTTGATACGTTAAATGTCCGCGCGACAGCTTTATTGCACAAAAAAACCGCCCCTGACAATTCTGAATTTGTCAAGGACGGGTATTTTCCCGCGGTGCCACCTTGTTTCGCAGAAATCTCTGCGCGCTTATCAGGATACCAACATATCCCCGGCAGCTGACGTGTGCCTGAACGTCACAGAATACTCAGAGCATCAGAAACCTTCGTTGTCCTCGGATTTTCGCTCCTTTGACCGTGCCCTCAGCGGCCCATTATGACGTCCTGCTTTTCCGCCCTTTCTCAGCATCCGGACTCTCTGTAAGCGCATATGACGTCTTTACTTCCGCTTCATCGGTTTATCTCGTTGAAGTTAATCATAATATAATTTTTCCTTTTTGTCAATATCTTGTTGAAATCTTCTTTTCTGAAGCAGCACATGAGTTACTGCTCACGGGCGACTATTCTGCGAGGTGTTTTCGTGCTTCTGGCACGAAAATCCCGAGATAATCGGCGCGAAATGCGGCAGAATGCGGCATTTCTGTGCATCGCGAGGCGTGTTGCTGTGAACGCAGTAAACAGTAACGCACATAAATAGCGCTGCATTTAGAAAAACTACTAAAAGCATTGTATTTTGGCAAACTATATTGTATCATATAGATATATAGACCTATCAAATCTGTACTTTGACAAGGTCAGGCGGAAATGAATGTCAGACTCTTAGAAGCCCACTACCTTCAGGTGACGAAAGGTTCATAATTCATGAATAATAAAAAAAATATCCCAAGCAATTCCATCTGGTACAAGCTGGATTTATCTGCAAATGTCTATCCGACTCTGCAGCGCAGAAATTTTTCCAGTGTGTACCGGATTTCGGTTACTTTAAAAGAAGAAATCAATCCCTTGCTCCTTCAGAAGGCTCTGGATTTGACGCTTCCGCGCTTTCCCACCTTTAAGGTTGCCTTGAAAAAGGGATTATTCTGGAGATACCTGGAGCCGAACAACAGACCCGGCCCCTTTGTACAGCCTGATATCTCAAATCCCTGTATGCCCATGTCCTTTCACTCAAATAACCGATATTTGATAAGAGTTTACTATTATCATAAAAGGATATCCCTGGAAATCTTCCATTCTCTTTCTGACGGAAACGGCACTCTGTTCCTTCTTCGGACGCTCACTGCCGTTTATCTTCGCTTAAAGGGTTATGAGATTCCAAACGGACAGGGAGTATTAGATATTTATGAGGAACCATTGCCAGAGGAGCTGGAGGACGCCTATATGAAATATGCCTCGTCCCGGGTACGTCCTCCCCGAAGTCAGGAAAAGGCTTACAGAGTCAGAGGAACAAAGGAGGCCTTTTATACTCTGAATATTATCTGCGGCGTGATTCCTGTTGACCGTATTTTGAAGGTTTCCAGAGGCTACGGCGTCTCTGTCACAGAATATCTGAATGCTGTTTTGCTCTATTCCCTTCTTCAGAGGCAGAAGGAAGAGCGTGTGTTTCGGGAGAAGCCGGTAAAGCTGGCTCTGCCCGTAAATCTGCGCAGATTTTTTCCCTCAGACACTCTCCGAAACTTTATCAGTATGGTATATCCTTCTATTGACCCAAGAATGGGAGATTATACCTTTGAGGAAATCCTGACGCAGGTTCATCATTATATGCGCTACTATATCAACAACAAGTTTCTCAACGCAGATATTGCCACAAATGCGACAACGCAGAAAAATCCCTTTATACGAATTGTTCCCCTCTTTGTCAAGGACCTTGTTGTACGCCAGTTCTATATCCGCGTCCAGGATAAACAGTCCTCAGCCGGTCTCACAAACCTGGGAGTCATCCAGACTCCAGAGGCCATGAGAGAGCATGTGGAGCGTTTTGACGTCCTCATGGGACAGCCTTTTTCTGCACGTACAAACTGCGCCGTTGCCAGCTACCAGAATATCCTTACCATTAACTTTGCAAGCAGTATCATAGAGACAGATGTGGAGCGCCTTTTTTTCAGAAAGCTGGTATCTGACGGAATCCCTGTCAAGATTGAGAGCAATCGCAAGAGCTAATACAGCAGCGGCCAAAACAGCTGGGGCAGATTATTACTTCACGCCGGAAGCCTCTATCCCCTTCTGCAGCTCCTCGTGAAAATTCATCTTGTCAACCACCCACGCCCCAAAAGTCATGGGTTTGTAATTGCCCAGTCATAATGAAAGTCTGCTCTTTTACAGGTGAAATCTCTGTTTTACAGGAAATAGCCTTGCTATTCTCTTGTCCTTTATCTATAATAAATGTAAGGAATCAACATGGCCAGACACGATAAAACGAAGATACATATCAAACATTAGTCTGCATAAAAGGCGGTCACAATACCCTGGGAAACAGTAAGGTTCGATAAATAATATATGAGAAGATTTGTAGTATCTGGACATGTTATGAAATTTCTGTAAAATAAAAAATTAAGATGGCAATATAGATGGCGAAAACCATGGAAAGGAAGATTGCATATGTCTTATTGTGTAAATTGCGGAGTAGAGCTGGATAAAACCTGCAAGGTGTGTCCTTTGTGTAATACCAGAGTCATCAATCCCAGCCAGCCTGTGGATGAGATCTCTCCAAAACCCTTTCCTGAACTTCCAGGAAAGCTTGACCCTGTACAGCGCAGCGATATGGCTCTTCTTATGACTGTTATTCTGGCTTCTACGGCTGTGGTGTGCGGTTTTTTGAATCTGTTGGCTTTCCAGCAGGGACGATGGTCTCTGTATGTGATAGGAATCTGCGTGAATTTATGGATTTTTTTTCTTCCTCTCTTTTTCCCTGGGAAGCTGACTCCTTATATAAGTCTGGTTCTGGATGGAATCAGTATTGCGCTGTATTTTGGAGTTATCTCTCTTCTTCATCCTGCTGGGGGATGGTATGGAGCTATTGCGCTTCCTGTTATTATAGTGCTTACTCTGCTCCTCTTATTGTTTCTCTTTTTTTTAAAATACCTGCACAGCTCTGTTCTTGCATTGGCTGTAGTGATTATTACTGAGATTGGAGGGATATGTACAGTGGTAGAGCTGCTCATCAATTTGTTTTTGGATAAACCTCTTTCCCTCTCGTGGGCAGCTATTGTCCTTACCTGCTGTATTATCATTGATTTAGCGCTGATTACTATTTTAAGGCGTTCAAGACTTAGAAATGAAGTCAGAAGAAGAATGCATATTTAAGATTCCTCATAGCTGAAGCAAGAGTTTTTACAATACATTGGATAAGTAAAGCATCTCGCTTGTACGGGCGAGATGCTTTACTTAATAAGGTTAGTCCTATGCAAAGCTTTCGTTTAATTGACAAAAAGACCTGTAAGTATGACTTACAGGTCTTTTAACTCCCCCTGTTGGACTCGAACCAACGACACTTCGGTTAACAGCCGAATGCTCTACCGACTGAGCTAAGGAGGAATATTTCTTGAAGGCTATACCTTCAAAACCGCATACATGTCATGAATCCTTCAAACCTTGGAGAGCTTCCCGCTCCCCAGCTTGGTTAAGCCCTCGACCGATTAGT
>JAUNSC010000058.1 GCA_030539395.1 Eubacteriales bacterium | reverse complement strand
CTAAAAAATTTCAAGAATTTCTCAAACGCCTATTGACTTTTAATAGTTAGTCTCTCTGGGCAAAGCTCCGCTTCCACCGAGTCCATTCCGATGGTTTTGATGCTGGCAAGCCCGCCCAAGTATTCCCGGAGGAAGTGCGTCTGGTGGGGAAAGCATAGAACCTCAAACCGTCCGGTTCGGTTTTCAATTGCATCCCGAAAGCGAATGAGTCTTGCAATGTCCCCATCCAGATGCGATAAGATATTTACGCCATTCACACAGGCGTCGTATTCAAAAAGCCCTCGGTCATAGGATCTGACCTCAGACTCAAATAAAAGTTCAAGGAGCTGCGCTTTCCAGTCTGGTGCAGAAAAAAGGCGCAGCTGCCGGATACCGTCCCCGTTCATTGGGATAAAATGGACATGGCGGTAAATGGAATCGAATCGAAACTCCAGCCGCCTGGTTTTGTCTGATTCTAACAGGGTTCGCAGCGCTGTCTCTCCAGACTGGCCAAACAGTATCGCTGAATCCACCGCCGAAATACCGGCATTCAGTCTTGCCAGCTCAATCAGACTGTGGAGGGCTTTATACTCACCCATGCCGCTCCACTTCATCACGGCATCCCTTGTATTATAAACGGCATAACATCTGCCGGAAGAAAATAATGCGCCGGCCATGCGGGTGAACATGGTCTTGTTCATCTCCGCTTCCCCAACTTTCTTCAGATCCTTAGCCAGATAAAAGCAGGGCATACCATGCACAACCTGCAGAATCTCCCGGTTCTGAAGCCTAGGGAGAAGATATGGCCTTGCCTCCATACCGGCTTTCATGAACATCGTCGCAGCTTCCGCAACCCGGTGGTTCCTGTCCCGGTGTGATGCGTCTCCTGGAAAACGGTGTCCCCAGAATGAATCCATATAATATCCATACACACCCGGATGCAGCCATTCCAGTATGGGAAGCGCACCCTTGTAGAGCCGAATGGTTTTTCCCGGTCCTTTACCGGATATGGTCAGGAGGCGGCAGGTGATTTCGTCCCCAGAATTGAAATTGCGAACCGTCTGAAGCGTAGTCAGTCTGGAAACGAGAGCCTTATAGACCCGCTCACTCCCAAGCAGGGAGAGGCTTTTGAATGGGAACTCACCCACAAATGAGAGAAGCGTGATGAGCTGCCAGACCTGACTGCCCGGGCGGAAATGAACCATAGACCCTCACCTCCGCTCATAAGCATTTTCCGACAACATGACTGCTCTCTTTGTCGGAATTTCCGGCGTAATGACGCCCCCAAACTGCTGCTATACTGGGCTTTTTTGCCCTCTCAGAAGATATGTATTTTTTCTCCGCCCGAAAAGCATCGTTTTTACATATGTTTTTGCGGTTTAATTTACCTTTTTTCATAGAGCAGTACCCCCTCATCCGGTATCCCGGTTTCCTTTGCCAGCCAAATGGGGAAGTCCCATTTTGGCACTACATAAACCTCAGTCCGGTCCGACGGTCCTTCTGCGCTGCAGTAATAATGAGAGCAGACCGATGGGCCATCGTCCGTCATCACATACATGGCTACGATATCCGAAACCATATTGATTTCAATGTTGTCATGATCCCGCCTTTTTCTTTCGGGTCTGGCTTTATCATATACATGACGATAAATCAGGATACCGTCCCGATACCGCACAGGAGGCTGCTTTTCAAAAAAAGCCCGCATAGCAGGATATAAAAAAGAGCGGATATAATCCGCCGACCCACCCGACTTTTTCGGAAGCAAAGCCGGGATGCGGAGACAAAACCAGCCCTCCGCCGTAAAACCGATTTCTACGGGAATACAATCCTTTATCCGACGCTCTACCTCAAGCTTTGCATTCGGCACACCGGTATAAGCGGGAAGCGCCCGTGTCAAAAGAACCAGCCGCTCCGCTGTTTCTTCCATATTAAGTGAATGCAGATAAACTTCATAAATGTTCCCATTTTCACAAAACCATTGTATAGAAGCAAGCTGCTCTTGCAATCGCTTTTCCAATCTCACGATTTTACCCATCGTGTCCAGAAATTTTATCATCGCTCACCGCCTCCTCTGAATAGAAAGTAACCCCTGGCTCCTCATCCCCCTGAAAATCCACAGTCGCAAACAGGCAGGGAGCATGAGGCAGCCGCATCCCGTATGCCATAGAGATACGGGGAAGGACAATAATATACTTCAAATCCTCCTGAGGTTGGAGCAGTTTCAAAAGATTCTGCTCGCCTTCATATAACACCACGATTTCGTAACCGATATTCTCCTTTAAGAAAAAAAGCTGAGATGGATAAACCGCCGGATAATGCGCCATTGGGTCAACATAATCAATGAACTTCAAAAGAACCCATACGGCAAGAATGGTTCGCTGATCCGGTTTATCCATCGCATCCAGCCCAATATAATAGCCGCTCGACACATCCGCAATCCGCATCTGCTTCTTCAGGTTCCGAAGGATTTTATCCGCGGTCTGGGCTGGCTTTTGCAGCATTCGTGTAATCTGGGTTTTCGGCAGGGCTCCATACTGTGAGAGCCACTTTACAACATACTGCTCATCTTGCAGCAGCATAGGCAACACCTCCTTTTTGTGCGTATTTTTCATAAAATGCGTATTCTACGCAGAATGCGTTTGTTCCTGCTGGCGTTCCTTTAAAAGCGCCTCCAACTCAGCCCGGTCGGTTGTAATCATTTCCTGCTCCTCTTTGGAAGCTTTGATTACAACAGGAACTTTGTTATTGTTAGAGCAGACCAATGCTTCGCCCCTCTCAAACCGGGTAACAGAACGGATCTCTGTTTTGGTCAGTTTCAGCACTTCCTGCACATACTTGGCTTCATCCGGCTCCAGATTCAGGATAATCTTATTCTTGCTGTTATTGATAATCGCACGTCCATACTTGCCATCCTCCAAACCGAAGAAATCGGACAGGTCTTGTGTTGCGGAGACGGCGGCGCCACCAAAGCCCCTTATGGTTTTGAAGATGGTTAAGCAGAACTCTGCCGCCATCCGGTTGGAGCTGGCGCCGATCAGCTGCCATATTTCATCAATCATAATGGCTTTCTTTTTGGTGCGATCTGCCTTGACCGTATCCCACACATAATCCAGTGCAATGAACATCCCGACCGGAAGTAATTTGCCTTTCAGTTCCGAAAGGTCAAGCACGATATATTTATTGGACAGGTCCACGTTGGTCTGTTGGTTGAAACTCTGAGCCGAACCTGTTACAAAGCGGCTGATGATAATAGCAATGCGCTTCGTCATGGGATTTTTCAGTAATTCCTCATGAAGATCCCCGATAATCGGCATTTTTTTCATCTTCGGCGGGGAGACGCTGCGGCTTACATACAGCGAATCATTGTCGTGTGTGATTCCGAACTTTGCATAAGTCTGAATCAAAGCCTCGTCCAACATCTGCTCTTCCTCATTGGACATATCCGGAATCAGCAGGGAGAAGAACGTCATCAGCTGCTGAATCTTACGAGCCAGCATGGAATCCATTTCGCTGTAGTCAATCTCGTCAATCAGCTCCATCTCCGGAGAGATGGTATGCCGGATCTCCATGATGTTGATGCAGTGCGGGGAACCGGGAGCAATCTTGATGAACTCGCCGCCGATCTTCTTGCAGGCCCTGCGGAACTCGTGTCCCTTGATAGGTGCCAGGATAAAACACTGGATCCCCCTCATTCTCATACGGAGCGCCAGAAGCTGCATGGTAAAGGTCTTGCCTGCGCCGCTGGTGCCAAGCAGATTCAAGTTGGCGTTCTTGTTTTTCTTTGTATTGAACAGATCCACGATACACAGCGAATTATTGTGCCGGTTGATGCCCAGCAGCACGCCAGTATCGTCCGACATTTCAAAAGATGTAAACATGTAAGCAGAGGCTGCGCCGCTGGTCAGCACATTCCGTTTTGATTTCTTTTCCAGTGACGGCTCAATCTTTAAGAACGGCATCACAGACCGGAGCGCCGCTTCCTGCTGGAAACGGCAGTCGCTCACATACATGTCCATAGACTTTAACATATCCACGATCTGCTGCTTACGCCACATCAGTTCCTCATAGCCTTTGGCGGAAACCGTAACGAATACGGACATATAGAACAAGTCCTCATTGTTGTTGGCAATACCATTCTTAATGAAGTAGCCCGCCTGTATGGAATTGGTCAGCTCCTCATAGTCGGTGCTGGTATCCTGCATGCTTTTCAGCTTCGTGCGGTTGAGGCGGATGCGCTGTGCTACTTTATCAATAGTCTTACTCCGATTCTCACGCCGCAGCTGCACATCTATGTCAATCCCGTCTCCGGCGTTGATAAGAGCCGACATCCATCCTGCCCGTACCATACCCGGATAACCGTTTCCTTTGATAAACAGAAACGAATAATACAATCCGTCCATCACAACATAATTATGATGGGTCAGATCAATGCCGCGCGGCGACAGAAAATGCGCCATGCGGATCGGCGGGATGGGATCCACGCCAATGACCTTATCCTTTGCCGCCATCGTATCCACGACCACACGGTTCACGCGGGAGGAGAACGGCTCATCCACACAAGACCGACGGTTAAAAAACATATATAAAATCTCCGCCGTTGCCTCATCCGGATCTTTCGGCTGGAGAATCGTATTCCCACACTGCAGAAAATAAGCACGGGCATTCTGCTCCGCTGTCTGCATCATGCCATAAATCTGGGAGAAATCATCCCCATCTCCACGGCGGATTTCTTCATACTGGAAAATTAAAAAGAAGCGCCTTGTAAGCGCTTCCCGGCTTCCCACATCCTTAATCAGGCGGATATAACCTTCCCCAAGATGCCGGCATTCTTCACTTTCCTCTGCTTCCAGTTCTTCGTGAATCATGGCGACGTGCTTATCTGAGTCCGCCTTTCTGGTAATGCTTTTAAACTGAAGCCGCATAGGAGAAATTTTCAGCCAGCTGGCAAAAGACGATATGATATTAAACTGTTCTTCTCCAGAACGCAGCATAAAGTTAATCGGCTCAATTTCAAGAATCCGAATATATCTCCCATCAGTCGTTTCAATAATACCATGCTGGAGACTTTTAACCGGAATGAAGTCCTGAACGAACTCCAGCTTTTCCGGCTTTTTTGTCCTTTTTCTTTGACGTGCTGCCTTTTTTCTTTTTTCGGAGCTGCTTTGGGTCATATCTATATCCCACCCTTCTGTAATGTAATTTTCTCCTGCTTGCAAAATACCGAATGATGTGTCCTATATACTGAAACAGCGAATCGCCGTCAATCCCCATCATGGAAAGAACAGCAAGAGGTAAAAGTGTTAACGTCATAACGACAATGCGAATCGTTCCGGACATGGGAATCAACATCAATTCCGGATATCCCAAAATGACTAATAATATCCCTGTCTCTACTGCATTCCTCGGCTCCAGCATTCCGCCAAAAATCTTGCCGGAATCTGTATAGTTCGCCGGTATAGCATAAATATTGCTGTACTCCTTTTCATCCAAAATTTCTCACCTGCCTATTCTGTAAATCGTAGCTGTTGTCTTGTATCTGCCCAAACGCAGCGCTTCGTTATGATCCGGCACAAAAATATCCACACGGTGGATGTCATTTTCAATGCCGGAACCACCGCGATCCTCTACGGTATACATGGTTCCGTTTATCATAATCTGCGTGCCAAACGGATAATAGCTTGACATTGCCACCATGCCGCGGGCCGCCTGTTTGCCGCTGGCGGTAATTCCGTCTGCATTGCTGCCGCAGCATTTTGCACATGCACAGTAATGGGTGACATCCACCTCTAAAGTGGAAACTGGCGTTCCCAATGTATCATCTGGTACCGGCGCATTGAAATCCACATTTTTAGGACGACGCAAGGAAAGCGATGCTTCATAACTGGGTGAATTCAGGATTACACCCTGCCCGCCAGAAGAATGCACCCACATTCGTTCTCCGTTTTCTCCATACCCGGCAAAAATCAGCACATGGTTCCATCCGCTTCCATCAGATTCTGCTAAAAAGCCCAAATCACCTGGAAGCAGTTCACTTGCCGATACTGCAATACTATTCGGGTATTGTCCGGAAGTACCGGCGCCGATATCCACACCCACAGCGGTGTTGAATACCCATGTGCTAAAACCTGAACAGTCCAGCCCATAAGGGCGTATTGTGCCTGTTGTAGAAGAACCCGCAGCTGTTACCAGTCTTGGCGTATTCCATTCATCGTTCCAGCCGGGTGCTGACTTACCACCCCAGAAATAAGGAACCTTGCCCACAAGGGACAGAGCCGTACTTAGGATGTGCTTTCTTGTCGCATTACAGTTCTGCCGGTTCACAAAGGCAATCAGCTCTGCGTCCGTCAGGGGAACCGCCTGTCCGCCGCTCACGGAACCATACAACGTCCGTTTTAACGCATTCGCCATATTCTGGATTACTTCTCCATAAGTGAGGTTGAACTGATCGTATTTTGCATTTAGGTCAATGCCAAACGCTTTGGCAACCACTGTATTGTCAAATGGATGAATAGTACACTCCAGATATTTGATGATTTCTGTACCTGGGGTCAGTGTTTCCTGCCCGTTTGCCACATAATAGTTTGCCGTGGTTGTTCCTGTAATCTTCCCGCCGGAATAAACGGGAATATCCACCGCCACCTCTTTATAGGCATCCACCGTGACAGCCGTATCGCTGCTATGCGCCTCATCCGGAAGATAGTAGGTCTTTGATGCCGTATCATACCGATATTGGGGCGTACCGTTAATCGTCCCGGTCTGCACCTTATTCGTAACTACGGTAAGCGTTATCGGTTTATATGTATAATAGGAAACAGGAGTGACAATCTCTTTTTCCTTTTCTTCTGATGTAACGGGGAACATCTCCCCGGCACAGCCTCTAAGCTTTGATACCATATCGTCCTTGCCTGTATTTTGCTGCTGCATGGACGCTGAATAAGCTGCCAGTATATAACAGACATCATATCCGGCGGAACTCTGTGCGTAATTGATAAGTGCATCCATCGAAAGATCATAATCATATCCACCGTTTGTAATCAGCTGATCCACATAGGCGAGCGATTGGTTATATCCTTCATCTACCACACCAGACACGGCGCCTGACATCTCCGTATAGGCTGACATCAGGGTTGCTCCTTCTGCCGGCTTTGTACCATCCAGTCCGAAAATACTGTTTGATACAATCGTCGGCAGGGAAACAATCATGGTAATCAGGAACAACAGAAACAGACAGATACATACCAGTATTTTGAAAAGAGTATGGCGCATTGCCCATGCCGCAGACAGGATAGCGCCCCATGGACCACCTGCGGCAGTGCCGGCAGCGATTTCTGCGGCGGCCTTTCCACCCTCCACACTGGCCTTTACTGTAGCGGCGGCCGCATTAGCCGTAGCCTCCGCACCTTTTGCTGCCGTTTGCTTTGCTGCTTCCTGGCCTGCCTGCTTTGCCGCTTTTGCCATTTGCCCGGCTGCCTGTCCATAATTATCAGAGCCATCACCGATTTGCTGTTTTTCTGGCTCAGCCATTGGGTCCACCTCCTTATATCAAGCTGCTGCAAGAGCAGCGTAATTTCAACATGAAATATGCAAAACAGCCGAACCAGCATCTTTCTCTGATTCGGCTGCCTGCACTTATTTTACCGTTTCCGCCTCGGCGGCTTAATTTCCCCATGGCTGCGGGGTTTTGGCTCTCCAAAGCGTGATGGCGTATTCTTATACCGAACAGTTTCCACAGAGACTGTCCGTACACTGTCACCATCATAAACCGGCTTGCCATCCTGGTACACCGGCTTGCGTTCCACGGCGGCTTCGCCGCGAATCGCATACCACTGGCCACCGCGGGCATCTTCAAACACCTGATAATCCCCACGGGGAGCCGCATACTGGGATGTATCGTAAAACATGGTTCCGGATCCATTTTCATGGCGGACCTCAAAATGACCATCCTTACGCCCGGATCCATCCACAGAGGATACCAGTTGCTCATATCCCGGCATAAACTGCTGGAACTGCGCCTGGTTATAGGCAAAAGCTGCCTCGCCCTGCTCAAAGGCAGGTGTTTCTGCGTGCTGCTGCATCGCATACCAGTCCACACCGTTTGCCGACTGCATAATCGTATGCGGTGCATCCGGCTCCTCATAGTAGGCACTGTTGTACCACATGGTATTGCCAGACTCGGAGCTTGCCTCGATCACGCCATCGCCAACCGTCCTGAGGGTTGTTCCCTCGGAAGCATCGGGGAAAGCCGCCGCAACCTGCGCCGCTTCTGACGGGCTTCCCATAAATGCCGGCGCATCATAAAATGCACCTGCCCCGGCTCCGCTTGCCATCTGGTACCACTGGCTTCCATCGGAAGCTGTAACCACGGAATGTGGCGCATCTGGTTTCTCAAACTGTGATGCGTTATACATTTCAAGCGCTGTGCTCTTTCCATCTGCACCAATTGAAGTTGTACTGATCTGACCGCCTGTAATCTGGGTGTCTTTCAGTTGCTGGCCCTGCAGCTGAGGCATATAGTTGCCAAGGCTGCGGTCTGCAATGTCCCCGGCAATTGTCCCGGAAATACCGGGATTTCTTGAAGCTACAGAAGAAATGGAGTCTCCTGTAAGAGTAGCGCCATTACGTGCCGCCATGCCGCCAAAGGCGCGGCCGACAAAACCGATGCTGCCACCGGCACCCATACGGCTTCCGCCATCCACAACTGCGTCACGGACAAAGGAATTTGGCTTGAAGCGTGATGCGAACCCAGAAGCAAATCCGCTTGCGGCTGCACCCGTTCCGGTTGCAGTGCTTGCACTATGGAACATACTGCCTGCGTTTTTCACACCGCCTCCGACGCCACTGATCACCCGCGCTGCCATCAAAAGCTCCATACCCATGCTGGAACCGGTCTGGGCAACATTCAGCCCCATGGCCGCCAAGTAGCTGTCAAACTTCTGCGCCGTCTTTAAAAATGCCAGCGCACAGAACAGCCAGAGAAAAATACTGCCCTGACCTGTGGAAAGCGCACCGCCATTTCCGATATACTGTCCCATGGAGCTGTTAAAGCCCCTGAGGAACCATACATTCATCACCAGCAGCAAAAGCTGTGAGCCCACCATACGGCACCAGCTCTTGAAAACCGGCGTCGTTGTTTTGGAAGCACCCATAGAAAAAGCCAGAGGGGAGGTGTAACAGAGTACGCCAACCACAATATAGCGTTCAACGGTTTCCAGTAACAGCTTAAAATAATTCCACCCAAGGGCAATCTCTAAAATGATGAGAAGCAGCAGCCCTACCACCGATACGATAGCTACAATCGTTGTCAAACCATTGGACAGCGCCTGTTCCACACCCGCAAAGGTAAAATCTTCTGCCGACATGGTAATCTCCATCAAAGCCGTATATGGCGCACGGGCGATATCCAGCACAATCATGAAAATTGGCTTTGCATAGCCGATCAATAAAGCAAAGATCGAACCTCTTGCCAAAAGCACCCACGGATTTTCTGCCTCCGTGATTGGTCCTCCAAAGACACGGAAAAGCTGCCATACCGTTACAAGGAACAGAATCGCCCATGCTGTGTACTGCATGACCGTAAATGCCTTAGACACGAATGGAAAGTATTCTTCCATCGCTGTCATATCCGTTCCCAAAGCTTGAAGGAACAAACCGGATACCGCATCCATCATCTGTGAAACAATGCTGCTGATCCAGTTTACGATTCCTTCAAAAATCCAATCAAGCATCTATTATCACCTCCTCCATCTGCTTTCTCTTTTTTGGTTATCCTGTGTAGTTGCCGCCGGCAATGAGGGGCTGCAGATAAGCAACAACGAAACCCAGAGAATTGAGGACAATCCACGTCACTACAATTCGTTTGAGCCAGCTCGTTGCCTCATCGACTGCGCGCTGGTTTCTGGAAATCATCCTGACAATCAGCGCAATGGCCGCCGCCGTTACCGCCACAATGGTGCTGATTCCCACCAGCTGGCCGTACACATCCTTCATGATCGTCGAAAAGCGGTTCCAGATTGTGTCCGCCATGACAGGCTGCAGCGAAATCAGCAGTGCAGACGCCATACTTACCAGCGACCAGTAGGCGGTCTTCATGCGCCCTCCGCCTCTTTTGATTTGTTTAACCATGCCGAGTACCTCCTTCTTTGATTTTAGGCAATAAAAAATGCCGCTTCTAAAAGCATTTCAGCTTCAGAAACGGCATCTTTGTCTGCCCACTCCCAGTTTGGGATGATACAAGTATAGCACAGCTTTATTCCCCTGTCATCGGCGGAACATATGCCATTTTTATGCCATTTTGTTTACCCCGAATTTGTCATTCCAAATGTTCAAAAAGCGTCAGCAGCTCCAGCCATACATCCACATCTTCACTTGGCGCTGACCACAGACGAATGGAAAGAATGGAAATTGCCTGCTCACGAAGCCTGTAATAATGCCTCTGTGACAGGTCCAACCGGAACAGTATCTCCTCCAGCTTCAGCTTTTCCGGTGCCAGATAGGCCGTATAGATCAGCTGATACAGCTTCTCACCCCGTGTCGGCTCCTTGCGGAGAACCGCCATTGCCTCGTTAAACCGATCCAGCAGCAGTCTCGACCTTGCCGCAGCTTCCAGACGGCTCTCCATCCTTTTATTCCCAATGGCCATCTCCAGATCCAGCCTGTCCACCATTCGGTCAAAGTTCTCAAACGGAGCCTCCAGTTCCTGCAAAATCTCCTCTGGATAACAACTGAACACCCAGACCATTTTCCTGTAATTTTTCAGGAGCATCTGGGTATTGTGATAAGCAGTCCGCTTTTTCTCCTTCTGGGCAGCACGCATCTTCTCATCATCAATTTTTTGATCTCCAAGAATCCCTCGCTTTGTAAGAAGGGAAATAAATGCGTCTGACTGCGCCAATATCCTGTTTTCCTGCTGTTCATACAGCTTTTTTTCATCCTGCTTGCTCATATGTAAAACACTCCTTTGCTATTTTTGTGATATCCACCGGCTCACATGGCCCGCGGATTTTACTCGTTTCAATCACTGCCTGTGTCATATAACCTTTACCTTGGCAGTCATATCCACAATTCTTACAATTCCTACACGGAGAAAGATACGCGCGTATTATAGGGTCTGAAAATGCAACGCGATTTTCAACATCCTGCGTCTCTGTATCTAACAAGTTACTTCTGGTCAGTCTGCGGCTGTACCATGTAATAAGCTTGTTCATATGCTCGTGATCTGATCCTGTCTTATGAGTATTCGCACCACAAATGCGTATTTCATAAAGAATACGTTGAATCTCCTCCTGATTTGGAATTGAAACCTCTGATCCTGTCGGATACAGTTTATTAAAAATGAGACAGCCATAAGAGCCGGGAAGACGGTATAGAGTAAAGACATCCCCATGCTTTTTCATGAATCTCCATACCTTTGTCTTTTCCCAACCCCAGCGATGTCCCAAGGTTTCCAATGTCAGTAAAGCCCCGTATTTCCCATACTGGACGGTCGGAGCCATAAAAGAAAACGCATTGTTCGGATCTTCCCATACGGAATGGCACCAGAGATCCATCCATGCGTCCGATTCCTCAAAGATATATCGCTTCTCCGCAAGGCGTTCTGTGATATTACGCGGAAGGCATAGAAAACCATAACCTTCTGTGGCATAAACAGCGCCCTGCATACATTCCTCTCCGGAACATTTCACTACCCAATCTGTAATTTGATATGTCAGCTTTTTCGTTTTAGAGTCAAGCGTATACTGCACATAACCTAAGTCAGCCAGCGTCTGAAGCGCTTCCAGAGCCTTCTGACGGCTTTTTAGGCCGAGGATGCTCTTTAACCCTACGACACCTCCTGACCACATTCCGGGGCTTACAGCGTTTATATGCCCACAGTAGAGGGCTTGTCCCTTGCGGAATGCCGCACGGGACGCCAGACGCGCCCATGCACCCATGACTCCTTTGCCCTCAGGCAGACGATTTCTGGGCAGCTTTACCCACTGGTATTTCATCAGACATTTCACTCAGGTACCCTCCTTCCTTAAAAATGAGCATAAAAATAGGGCGGCTCCCTAAAATAAGAAACCGCCCGGCGATAAGTTACTATTAAATTCTTACAATCAGACCTTCAAGGTTGTCCGTCTTGATTCCAGACAGATACCAGCCATCTCCCATTTCAATTCTGGTTGGTACCCATTCTCCATTGATCAGAATATCCAGACACTCTCCGCAGTGGAGACCTCCGTAATAATTCTCCAGATCAAATCGGATATCCATTCGCCCAGTCTGGGCATCTAATGTTAATGCTCCTTGTCTCATATCATTATCCTCACTTTTCATGTTTTCATCCATCTCTGATGTATCCTCTTTGCGTCGCAATATTCTGAGATACTCTTCAAAAATATCTCGCCGTATTAAAACCCTCTTTCCAATCTTATACACCGCACCTGCTTCATGGGCCAACCTTGTAAAGACTTTCAGACCCAGTCCGTAATAATCGGCGCCCTCATAATAGGTGACGAATTCATGCTGTATCATCTTCGCATCTTCATCGTCCAACATATCCGAAAACATCCATAGATTCCCACTCATTCTTTATCCTCCTGTGAAGCCAAGGTACTCGGTTCATGAAACTGTTCCAGATATTCATCAAAAATATCCCGGTTAATCAGAACGGTTCCATCCATTCGATATATGGCTCCTGCTTTACCAGCGAGTTCCAACAGTTTCTTGTGCGTAATGCTATAGACGATTTCCGCATCCTTATACCGGAGGAACTGCCTGCGCAGCCTCTTTGCACTTTCTCGCACATCATTTCGTTTTTTCAAATCATAATAGGCTTTCGTTCTGTCACTAATCATAAATTAAATCCTCCATTCGATTTGTTGTTCGACAGAGAGTTGCACCAAACGAAAAAAGAGAACACCTTTGAAATTTCTTTCAAAAAGTGTTCTCTCAGCGATACGTGCTGTATTGCGTTTCAGCCGCCAACTATTCATTCTGCGTCGTAATTCTTCGTATTGATACGAAAAAATGTTGTCAATTTGTTGTCAACTCGGATTTGAAATGCCGCAAACCCGCATAAATACTGGGTTTATTTGTCGATGGGCTTCATCGTCGGGA
>JAUNSC010000019.1 GCA_030539395.1 Eubacteriales bacterium | reverse complement strand
TTTTAACTGTGGCTTAGCACTATATTTTGAGTTCAACTCCAAAAGTCAGGTATCACATGAAATAATTGGTTGTCAAGAGGAGAAAAGCAGAATTGCTTAAAAATCAGGTGGTATTAACAAAGGTATCGTGTTATACTGTTTACAAAAGAAAAAGCGGGTTTACGAACAAAAACAAATGTGGGAGGGAAAGACGTGAAACGTTCAGAAATTAATCAGGCACTGAAAGAAATGGAAAAAATGATCTGTGACCTTCATATTGCGCTGCCGCCTTTCTGTCATTTTACGGCAGAAGAGTGGAAAGAAAAAGGTCATGAATATGACGAAATCCGTGACAATATGCTGGGATGGGATATTACGGATTATGGTCTTGGAAAATTTGATGAAGTGGGATTTTCACTGATTACACTTCGCAATGGCAATCTGAAAATGGATAAGTATACAAAGACGTATGCTGAAAAACTTCTTTATATCAAAGAAGGACAGATGGCCCCCATGCATTTCCACTGGAATAAAATGGAGGATATTATTAATCGCGGAGGCGGAAATGTGCTGATTCGCGTTTATAATTCCACGCCGGAAGGGGAATTTGCAGATACAGATGTAAAAGTGCATTGCGACGGACGTGAATTTACCGTTCCGGCAGGAACACAGGTGAAATTAAAACCGGGTGAAAGTATTACGGTTTATCCATATATGTATCATGATTTTGAACTGGAACCGGGGACAGGCCCTGTAATGTTGGGCGAGGTTTCCATGTGTAATGATGATGAGCACGATAACCGTTTCTATGAACCTATTGGAAGATTTCCGGAGATCGAAGAAGATGAGCTACCGTACCGTCTGCTTTGCAATGAATATCCAAAAGCGCAGTAAAAGGTCCGGCGGGGCACATCGTCTGTAAACAGATAAATAAGCAGAAATATAACGGCGCAGCATACAGGCCGCGCCGGTTTTCTCTGTGTTACAATTCAAATTCTTTTCGAAGTGTTTCCTCCATTACTTCCAGAGGAGCGGATGTTCCGGTCCAGAGGGTGAAATTTAATGCACCCTGACAGGCCAGCATACCAAGTCCGGAAATCGTTTTGGCACCGCGCTGCGCAGCTTCCTTCAGAAACAGAGTTTGGGCCGGATTAAAGACCACATCAGTGACAACCATAGAATCCCTGATGGTATCATAATCAATATCCGGTTTCTGATCACACTGTGGATGGAGACCGATGGAGGTGGCATTGATCAGGATGTCAGTGTCAGCAGGAATCTGCTGGGATGCCTCCCATTTCATTGAAAGGCTCTTTGTGCTTGTGTGGGTGCGGATGACTTCAGCCAGATCTAATGCACGCTCTATGGTCCGGTTAATGATCGTAATGGAGCCGGCACCGGCCAGAGCACATTCAACCGCAATGGCTTTTGCGGCACCGCCGGCACCAAGAATTGTGATATTCTTTCCTGAAAGAGATTCACCGGCATTTTCCAGTGCCTGGACAAATCCTTTTCCATCGGTATTTTCGCCGTAAAGCTTTCCGTCTTTCACCAAAATGGTATTAACAGCCCCGATAATGCGGGCTGCCTCGGAAAGTTCATCCAGATAAGGGATGACTGTGATTTTATGCGGCATAGTAAGATTCATGCCTTTCATGTGCAGGGCGCGAATAGATTTCATGGCATCAGGAAAATCTTCTGCAGTGACCTTTAATGTCAGATAACGGTAATTCAGGCCACAGGCTGCGTAAGCGGCTTCTTCCATGACTCCGGTAGGGTTCCCATCAACAGGATCACCGAATACGCCGGTAATTTCTGCACGGTAATTTTTTGACATAATAATGCCTCCTTTTAATCAGAATACGGTTTATCTAATTCCTGCGGCTTTTTCAATTAAATCAGAGATAGTTTCTACCGCATTGCTCATACTGCTTTTTTCCATTGCTTCTATATAATCTGTTCTGGAATCATACAGTTTGAAAATAGTTTCAGTCAGAAGCTCCGGTGTCAGATTTTCTTCTAAGAGAACTTCGCAGAATCCCTGTGATTTGAAAGATTCTGCATTCAGGATCTGGTCACCTCGGCTGGCATTTGAACCAAGAGGAATCAAAAGCGCCGGTTTGCGAAGATCAAGCAGTTCGCAGATTGCATTGGCTCCGGCACGGGATACTACGATATCCGCAAGGGCAAACATATCAGCCAGTTCTTTCTTGATGTATTCATACTGAACATATCCTTTTGTCCCATCAAGGGCCGGATCGAGCTTTCCGGCTCCGCACAGGTGGAGTACCTGAAATTTTTCCAGCAAAGTGGGAAGAATACCTCTGATGGCATTGTTCACATTAGCAGAACCAAGACTTCCGCCGATAATCATAAGGACCGGTTTGTTGGCAGTAAAACCGCAAAAATCAAGTGCGGCAAGCTTATTGCCCTCAAGAAGCTCTTTGCGGATAGGAGAACCTGTGAGAACTGCTTTGTCTGCAGGAAGATACTTCAGGGTCTCGGGAAAGTTACAGCAGACTTTTGTGGCAGATGGGATTGCCAGTTTGTTTGCAAGGCCGGGGGTCATATCTGATTCGTGGATAATGACCGGGATGTGGAGCTGTTTTGCGGCAAGGACTACAGGAACAGCTACAAATCCGCCTTTTGAGAATACAACATCCGGTTTCAGTTTTTTCAGAAGACTGTGAGCCTGACCGTAGCCTTTTAATACACGGAACGGGTCGGTAAAATTCTTCAGATCAAAATATCTTCGGAGCTTTCCCGAGGAAATACCATAATAGGGAATTTCCAGTTCCTCGATCAGCTTTTTTTCAATCCCTTCATAGGAACCAATATAATGAATATCATAGTCCAGTTCTTTTAAGCGGGGAATTAATGCGATATTGGGAGTAACGTGACCGGCAGTGCCTCCGCCGGTAAGAACGATTCGTTTCATATACTTTAACCTCCGGGAGTAGTGTACTAATTAATATCTTATACGCTTGAAAGGAAAAGTCAAGAAGGGACTTAAAAATGAAAAGTTTATAAATTACGAAAAAATGCTGGGATATCTTACTGAGTTAGCGTATAATATCTGTAAAGGGGCAGGGAGGCGATATTTATGAAACTTATATTTCTGGGGGCAACCCATGAAGTGACCGGAAGCTGCACATATTTGGAGGCATGCGGTAAAAAGATATTGATTGACTGCGGAATGGAGCAGGGGATCGATATGTTTGAGAATGAGCCGATTCCTGTATCAGCGGCTGATATTGATATGGTGCTGCTGACACATGCCCATATCGATCATTCAGGAAAACTTCCGCTCTTATTTAAAAATGGCTTTCGGGGACAGATATTTTCCACGTGTGCCACAGAACGGCTCTGTCAGATCATGCTTCGTGACAGTGCACATATTCAGATGTTTGAGGCGGAGTGGCGCAACAGGAAAGGAAAACGTGCAGGCAAAGCAGAAGTGGAACCCCTTTATACCATAGAAGATGCAGAAGGAGCCCTGAGGTGTTTTGTAGACTGTGATTATGAACAGGAGCAGATAATAGCGGAGGGAATAAAAATCCGTTTTGTGGACGCGGGTCATCTGCTGGGGTCCGCATTCATTGAAGTGTGGATAACAGAGGATGGCATAGATAAGAAGATTGTTTTTTCCGGTGACATCGGAAATGATAATCAGCCGATCATCTGTAATCCAGGATATATCAGGGATGCAGATTATGTGGTGATGGAATCTACTTATGGAAATCGCAGCCATGGGCCGAAACCCGATTATATTAAAGATCTGGCGTCTATCATTCAGAGAACATTTGACCGGGGCGGAAATGTGGTAATTCCGGCGTTTGCAGTAGGCAGAACGCAGGAGATCCTTTATTTTATCCGTCAGATCAAAGACGAAAAGCTGGTGCATGGTCACGATAATTTTGAGGTATATGTAGACAGTCCGCTGGCCGTAGAGGCCACCAGGATTTTTATGGAAAGAATGCATGACGATTTTGATGAAGAAGCTGCCGAACTGATTTCAAGGGGAATCAATCCTATTAGTTTTGCCGGGCTGAAAACCTCTGTTACAAGTGATGACTCGAAAGCTATCAACTTTAATGAATCGCCCAAGGTCATCATTTCTGCCAGCGGTATGTGTGATGCAGGCAGGATCAAACATCATCTGAAACACAACCTCTGGCGTGCTGAGAGTACGATTCTGTTCGTGGGCTATCAGTCTGTGGGGACTCCGGGACGCACCATCGCGGATGGAGCAAAGAAGATAAAGATTTTCGGTGAAGAAATTGAGATTAAGGCAGAGATACGCACACTTGCGGGAATCAGCGGTCATGCAGACAGAGAAGGACTGTTTCGCTGGATTTCGGCTTTTGAAAAGGCTCCGCAAAAAGTATTTGTCATTCATGGAGAGGATGAATCCTGCACAGCTTTTACAGAGAAGATTAAAAACGAGCTGAAGCTTGATGCTGCGGCACCTTACAGCGGAACTGAATTTGATCTGGCTTCCGGTACTTTTATAAAAGAGACAGAGCCGGTTCGTATCCAAAAGAAGGGAACGGCTGTGTCCGGCAGACAGAGTACGGTATTTGACCGGCTGCTTGCGGCGGGACAGAGACTTCTGGCTGTTATCCGCCATAATGAGGGCGGTGCAAATAAGGATCTGGCAAAATTTGCAGATCAGATAAATGCATTATGTGATAAATGGGAGAGATAGAAAATGGATGTGATGTATATTGTCAATCCCAAATCGGGAAAAGGCAGCATACGCGGCAAGCTGCTTGATATTATAGATATTTTTGTGAAAGCGGACTATAATCTGACAATTTATATTTCCCAGCATGCGGGAGATGCCCGGGCAAAGGCCGGAAAGGAAGCCGGAAATGTTGATGTCATCATTTGCAGCGGGGGAGACGGAACGATGGATGAGGTCATCAGCGGAGTAATGGACAGTGAAAAAAAGTGTGCCGTCGGATATATTCCATCCGGAAGCACAAATGATTTTGCCAACAGTCTTAAACTCCCCAAAAATGTTATAACAGCCGCACAGCGGATTGTCGAGCACAATGAATTTTTGTGCGACATAGGTGAATTTAATGATGACTTTTTTGTTTATATTGCGGCATTTGGTCTTTTTACAGATGTATCTTATGAGACCCCTCAGGATATGAAAAATGTGCTGGGACATTTAGCGTATATTCTGGAAGGAATGAAAAAGCTTGCAGCTATAAAAACGTATCATTTAAATGCCAGGATAGATGGAGAGGAGATAAGCGGAGACTTCCTTTATGGAATGATAACGAACTCCACATCGGTGGGCGGATTTAAAAATATTACAGGAAAACATGTAAAGCTTGATGATGGGGTTTTTGAGGTCACATTGATTCGTGCGCCGCAGAATATCGTTGAGTTAAATACGATTATCGGGGCGCTTTTGACACAGACACCGGATGAAACATATATGTATCAGGTGAGGGCAAAAAATATCGAAATTGATTTTGACAGTGAGGTTTCCTGGACATTGGACGGTGAATACGGCGGTGAACATCAGCATGTTAAAATCCGCAATAATGAAAAAGCTCTGACACTTCTGGTGTAGAGAAGAAGTTTATTCTCGGAAAGAGAAAAATAAAGAAGAGGAAGGGGTGTTTGTATTGAACAAACTGAGAAAAAAACTAATGATAACGTTGGCAGCGATTGCTGCGGTATTGACTTTTTCAATGCCGGCAATGGCTTCCACAACAATTGATGTGAGCCAGACAGTCATCTGGTCACCGGATCCCAATGAATATGTGGTTCCGGATGGAAATGTCCGTTATATGACACAGAGTGAGCTGAATGGTTACTCTGATCTGTATCTGCTGATCGCGCGGAATGAATTTTATGCCCGTCACGGGTATATATTTAATGACCAGAATATTGCAAGGTACTTTAATTGTAAAAACTGGTACAGAGGAACGGTATCTTCAGGACAGTTTTCCACAAAAGTGTTTAATGATTATGAGAAATACAATATTGACCTGCTTGTCGGGGAAGAATCCCGTCGGGGATCTGTCACCACAACCATTCCCTGGGTGGACAACACACCGAAATCAACGGTGAAAAGCACCGGTACAACGATTGATGTGACTCAGACGATCATCTGGTCGCCGGATCCCAACGCATATGTAATCCCGGATGTGAGCTCCCGCTATATATCATCCGGCGAACTTTCAAATTTCTCAAATCTGTATCTGCTGATTGCGCGAAATGAGATATATGCCCGCCATGGATATATTTTTAATGACCAGAATATTGCAAGATATTTCAACTGTAAAAACTGGTATTACGGCACGACATCTTCAAAAAACTTTTCAGATGCGGTCTTTAATGACTATGAAAAATCAAATCTGGATGTGATTCTTACAGAGGAGTCCCGCCGCGGTTCTACTGTAACAACTATTGCATGGACCAACTGATGATTCGATATATCGATAAAAAAGCTTAAAAATTTCAATAAACGAATTAATAAAAAGTTCTTGCATTTTACGAAAAAGAAGAGTAAGGTAATAACTGACTTGAGAAAGTAATAGAAATGTAAAGGACAAAGGCGTTCCACATTGGTGGAGCGCCTTTTTTTGTCTTACAGGAAACGCCTTCGGATTTTCCGTGTGACAAAAAGTGTTCTGACATGGTTCGTTTCAGTGAGGAGGATAATTATGAGTGAAGTAACAAATGTAGCTGCTATTTTCGGTGAAGATGTGTTTGACGATAGAGTCATGCAGGAACGTTTGCCGAAGAAAGTTTACAGGGAATTGAAAAAGACAATAAGTGAGGGGACACCTCTGGATCTGTCTGTGGCAGATGTTGTGGCAGAAGCCATGAAGAACTGGGCAGTAGAAAAAGGTGCGACTCACTACACACATATCTTTCAGCCGCTTACAGGAGTTACTGCTGAAAAGCATGATTCTTTTATTACGGCACCAAAAGAAGACGGAAGCATTTTGATGGAGCTTTCAGGAAAAGAACTGATACAGGGTGAGCCGGATGCGTCTTCATTTCCGTCAGGTGGTCTGCGTGCTACCTTTATGGCAAGAGGATATACAGCATGGGATTGTACATCCCCGGCTTATGTGAGAAAGGACGCAGCAGGAGCGATCCTTTGTATTCCTACCGCATTCTGTTCTTATACAGGAGAAGCATTAGATAAGAAAACGCCGCTTCTTCGGTCAATGCAGGCAGTAAATGAGCAGTCCTTACGTCTGCTCCGCCTGTTTGGAAATACGACTTCTAAAAAAGTTACTCCGTCCGTAGGACCGGAGCAGGAATATTTCCTGGTCGACAAACAGAAATATCTGAAGAGAAAAGACCTGATTTTCGCAGGACGAACTTTGTTTGGCGCAATGCCGCCGAAGGGTCAGGAGATGGATGACCACTATTTTGGAACGATCCGTCAGAGAATCGCCGCATATATGAAAGACGTGAATGAGCAGTTGTGGAAACTGGGTGTTACCGCAAAGACACAGCATAATGAAGTGGCACCGGCACAGCATGAGCTGGCACCAATTTATGCGGAAGCAAATGTGGCGGTAGATCAGAACCAGCTTGTGATGAAAATATTGAAGAAGACAGCCTGTGAGCATGGTCTTCACTGCCTTCTCCATGAAAAACCATTCGCAGGTGTAAATGGTTCAGGAAAACATAACAACTGGTCTATTACAACAGATGATGGAATCAATCTGCTGGATCCGGGCAAGACACCACATGAGAACATTCAGTTCCTGCTGGTGCTGACCTGTATTTTGAAGGCAGTAGACGAACATGCAGACCTTCTGCGTGAAGCCGCGGCAGATGTTGGAAATGATCACAGACTTGGTGCAAATGAGGCACCGCCTGCAATCATATCTATTTTCCTGGGTGATCAGCTTCAGGATGTGATAGAGCAGCTGGTAAGTACAGGAGCAGCAACACATAGTATTGAAGGCTCAAAACTGGAGACTGGTGTTAAAACACTTCCTGTATTTTCCAAAGATGCAACTGACAGAAACAGAACATCACCGTTTGCCTTTACAGGAAATAAGTTTGAATTCCGTATGGTGGGTTCTAAAGATTCTATCGCTTCACCGAATATTGTGCTGAATACGATCGTAGCGGAAGCATTTGCAGAAGCATGTGATGAGCTGGAAAAAGCAGAAAACTTTGATGCATGTGTACATGATCTGATAAAGAAATATGCTACGGAGCACCAGAGGATTGTGTTTAATGGAAATGGTTATTCTGATGAATGGGTGGAAGAGGCAGCAAGAAGAGGACTCCCGAACCTGAAATCTATGGTGGATGCGATCCCGGCTCTCGTAACTGAGAAATCTGTTGCCATGTTTGAAAAATTTGGTGTATATAGCAGGATTGAGCTGGAGGCACGCGCGGAAATCCAGTATGAAGCTTATGCAAAAGCAATTAATATTGAAGCAAAGACTATGGTTGATATTGCAAGTAAGCAGATTATTCCGGCTGTGATCGGATATACAAAGAGTCTTGCGGATACCATTAACGCTGTTACAGCAGCAGGTGCAAAGGCAAATGTCCAGGTTGGCCTGTTAAATGAATGCAGCGATCTGTTGGAGGAAGCAAAAGAGGCGCTTACAGGTTTGAAAGAGGTTATCAGTGTATCTGTCGGACTTGAAGAAGGAGAGGTACAGGCAAGATACTTCCATGATACTGTCGTTCCGGCAATGGCAGCATTGCGTGCACCGGTAGATGAACTGGAAATGCTGGTAGATAAAGACGTATGGCCGATGCCGTCCTACGGAGATTTGCTCTTTGAGGTATAATATCTCAGGAAGGTTACTTCATTGTAACACAATGTTCATATATCCTTAAATCTGAGAGGCCCTTTTTAAAGGGTCTCTCGTCCTTTTATCTGCCTGTCAAGTCCCTGAAAGGAGATTGACATGGGAGTCTCAGTTATGTTACTCGACAAATTTCACAAAATTTTATGAATTTAGAAGAGAAATGTATTTTTTGAAATACATGGTAAAATGGATTTATCCACACAAAATAAAACCAAAAAGACGGTAAAATGGACTTATACACGAAGTTATACACATTATCCACACAAATATGGATAATTTCAGTGGTTTACATAGTATTTTTACAGAACAAGTGTTTTGGCAAGGAATTACAAAATTTACATTTTTTTGAAAAGAGTAAGCAGAAGTAAAAAAATGGTGTTTAAAGAAAAGATAACGCCTTTAAGCTGCATTTAGTTGACAAACATTACAATATCTTATAAAATTTTAACAGATATTTAAAATTTGCTGTAAAAAGTGTGGGTTTGATATTGATTTGCGGATAGGAACCGTGATTTGCGGAGGATGAGTTATGAAAAGGCACAATACGCAGAAAAAATGGCTGGGTATCATTGTTTTAGGACTGCTGTTAAGTTTGTTGATGGGAACAGCCGTACAGGCGGGGTGGAAAACAACTTCAAAAGGAAAACGTTATATTGATGATTCCGGGAGCTATGTGACAGACTGGCAGAAGATTGGTAAAAAGTGGTATTTTTTTGGAGAAAACGGTTACCTGAAAAAAGGCTGGCTCACATATGGGGGAAAGCGATATTATTTAAATAAGAGCACCGGAGAGAGAATATCCGGCAAATGGTTTAAAGTCGGCAAATGCTATTATTATGCGGCATCAAATGGAAGGGTGCAGAAAAGCAAATGGATCGGCAGCAGATATGTGAAAAAAAATTATCAAAGGGCATCCGGCTGGCTCAACATAAACGGATACAGATATTATTTCGATAAATCTACAGGAAAGAAAACTGTAGGCTGGAAAACTATCGGCAAATACAAATACCATTTTAATTCCAAAGGCCATATGAATAAAAATAAATGGATAAAGACTGGCGGAAAGTATTACTATGTAGATGGCAGCGGGAAAAGAGTGGTGAATACCTGGGTGGGCAAATATCAGGTAGGAAAAGACGGGGCACGTACCGGGAAAATACGGCTCAGCGGGGTTGTAAAAGAGAACGGAAAGTATTATTACTATAATTCATCTTATAAAAAGGAGACCGGCTGGAAAACATATAAAGGGAAAAAATATTATTTTAATCCAGCCTCAAAAGCAGCTTATATCGGGAAGAAGACAATTGGCGGCAACACTTATTATTTCAACACTGATGGTACGATGGCAACGGGCTGGGTAACGATTGGTTCTGATATTTATTATTTTGATGCAGAAGGCATTATGGTTAAAGGAACTACCATTACTATTGGAGGAAAGGATTATACCTTTAAAGCAAACGGTGTCTGCAATAATGCAAATAAAGGGACACGTATCGCAGCTTACGCAAAGAAATTTGTGGGAAACCCGTATGTATATGGCGGAAACAGTCTGACGAAGGGATGTGACTGTTCCGGTTTTACCATGCTTGTCATGAAAAAATTTGGTATTGTTATCCCCCGTGTGGCAGATGATCAGCGAAGAGGGAAAGACGCTTATGGTACATACACAAAATCCGTGGCGGTTAAGCCCAACACAGCAAACTTGAAAGCGGGAGATCTGGTTTTTTATGGAAATCCTTCCGGTCATGTAGCATTGTACATAGGAAGTGGTAAAATCGTGCATGCGAAAAATGAAAATGAGGGAATTGTAATTGATAAATTTAATTACAATAAACCTTCTGCAGCGCGCAGATATTGGTGATCACTGGAAAGGGACAGATATATGAGACTTAGAAATATTCCAAGGGCTGACGATGTAATCTCAAATAGTCCGTTGGTTGTGAAAGAACCGGGCAAACAGCGAGGCTGTTGGAGTGAGTTGTTTGGAAATGATCATCCTGTTCATATTGAAGTAGGGATGGGAAAAGGGAGATTTTTGACACAACTGGCAAGGCTTCATCCGGAGATTAATTATGTTGGCATTGAAAGATACACCAGCGTTCTTTTAAGAGCGGTGGAAAAATTTCAGGAGGAGGATCGTCCGGAGAATCTGTATTTTCTTTGTGTGGATGCGGGGGAATTGCCGGAAATTTTTGGGCCGGGTGAGGTCGCACGGATTTATCTTAACTTTTCAGATCCGTGGCCTAAAGACCGCCATGCGAAGAGACGGCTTCCCTCAAGGCAGTTTTTGGAGCGTTATGATAAAATTCTGAAGCCGGAAGGAACGGTGGAATTTAAGACAGATAACAGGGGTCTGTTTGATTTTGCATTGGAAGAGATTGATCCGGCCGGATGGAAATTGCAGATGTGTACTTTTGACCTTCATGCAGACGAAGAATTGATGAAGGATAATATCATGACGGAATATGAAGAAAAGTTTTCTGCGCAGGGAAATCCTATTTGTAAGATGATCATATATCGTGAGAAATAACAGAGGCACACCGGGAAGAATAATGTCATAAAATAGATTAAGAAAAGATGACGGAGTCCGGCTGTGTCGAGAAATAAATGGAAAAATAATATAGGTGTATTTTTATACGACAGACAAAAGGGCGGCAAATTTATTGCCGCCTTTAAAAAATCTTTTGCAGAAGTTTCAAAAACCCTTCAGGGGGAGAGAACAAAGAAAAAATGATTATTCGTCTGCGTTTGGAATGTTTCGCTTACTCAATCTGTAATTAATCAGAAGATTAAGCAGATAAGAAAGCATGGCAAAAATAGGAACACTCAGGAACATACCCAGAATCCCTCCGATACTTCCGCCAACCGTGATGGAAATAATGATCCAAAGCGGTTTAATACCAACAGTATTTCCCAGGATTTTAGGTCCCAGGTAAAGTCCGTCAAATTGCTGAAGAACAATAATCATAATAGTAAAGCCTAAAGATTTCCAGGGACTGATCATTAAGAGAACCAGAACACCGGGAACAGCGCCGATAAATGGGCCAAAATATGGAATCATATTAGTTATCCCTACGATTACACTGATCAGCAGGCTATACGGCATCTGGAAGATGTTCATTAAAATAAAGCAAAGAATACCGATGATCAGGGAATCAATAGCTTTACCTGTGATAAAGTTTGTAAAAATAAGATTACATTCAGAAAAAATTTCCATTGTCACATCAATGAATTGTTCCGGCACGAAGCCATAAACAAGTTTTTTCATAGATCTGATCAACTGATACTTGTCAATCAGCATATATATGGAAACGATAATGGCGATTATCACATTTAAAGCAGCCGTGATAATGGATATGGAAGCGTTATAAAGAGCCGGAACCATATCGCTGGCAATCTGTTTCAGGGAGTCAATAAATCCAGGAAGGATGTCATTGACCATTTTTTGAAGATCAGAAACATCTGCATGCGGAAAGCGTGACTGCAGATTATTAAAGAAATCATAGGTCATCTGATAAAGTTTAGGAAGACTGTTGACCACTTCTGTAATGCTGACGATAATCTGCGGCAATATGTAGCCGACACAGACAGCTAAAAGTCCAATGACAATCATATAGGCAACAATAATGGAAACAGCCTTGCAGACCTTTGGACTTTTGACATGAAAGGTATCGTGCAAAACAGAATAAAACCGGATAATGACAGGGTGAAGCATCAGTGCAATCAGCAACCCTATAAGGAAAGGCATCATTACCCCCAAAATCTGTTTCAATGCATTGGATACAGCATAAGGAGTCATGATCACACGTATGATCAATGCACTGATGGTTACAACAACAAGCACATAAATACTGATGGTAAAATATTGATCATTTGGAATAAATTTTTTTGGATAATCCTTTTGAGGTGTATTTTTCTCAGGAACAGGACCTGTTTCGGGTTCAACCGGCTTTTTTTTGGTATTGAGTGTTTTACTCATCTAAAACCTCCTTAGAACATTTGATGTTCACGATAAATAGTATAAAGCTATTTAAACAGGTATGCAAGCAGCGATATAAAAAAATATAGAAAACGATTCTAAAAAAAATATAAAAAGGGGCTTGCAATTATAAATAAAATATTATATAATGTTTTTCGTTCGATAGATTAGACATATGAAAAACAGAAAATATGCGCGATTAGCTCAGCTGGCAGAGCACCTGACTCTTAATCAGGGTGTCCAGGGTTCGAACCCCTGATCGCGCACTGAAGCATCGCTTTTGCGGACGTGGAGCCGTGGGGGCGGTGTTTTTTTTGCGCGAAAGCAACGAGCCGTGCAAATCAGAAGGTGCAGACATACGTGGGAATTTATTCACAGAAGTATGTCTGCACCTTCTGATTTATAGGGCGAGAGCCCGCGACCGAGGAAATGCGAAGCATTTGCGAGGTGCACGGCGAGGGAAGGAAGCGGCGGCTGCCGCGACCGAGGAAATGCGAAGCATTTGCGAGGTGCACGGCGAGGGAATAACGCGGCGATCGTAATCGCAATCTCTCAAGAAATATAGTAAAAATGTTCAAAAAATTGTAATTTAATGTATAATAATTGCGGTAAATTTCGTTCATTTTGATGAAAAAAATTTTTTGCGTTGACAAGAATTGTGAATATGCTATAATGTAATCAGCTTGAAACGGGTTTCAAAAAACAAAACAAACAAAGAATTAACCCCTCTGAGCAACTGTAAAATGATATGAAAGCTAATTTTTTTTGCGACAATTTGAAACCGGTTTCAAAAAGAGGGGAAGGAGGAAAAAGAAAATGAAGAAGCAAGGAATTTTGAACAGCGATATTTCCAGAGTGCTCTCTTATATGGGACACACGGATTGTATCGCTATCGGTGACTGCGGGCTGCCGATTCCGGATGAAGTGGAAAGAATTGATCTTGCCCTTGCATTTGGAGAGCCGACTTTCATGAGAACGCTGGAAATTGTGGCAGCAGACATGAAAGTAGAGAAGATTGTTCTGGCAGAAGAGATCAAAGAACAGAATCCAGTCATACTGGATAAGATTGAAGAATTTTTTGCAGGTCAGGAAATCGAGGCAGAGTTTGTATCTCATACTGAACTGAAGAAAAGAACTCATGGATGCAAAGCAGTGATCAGAACCGGTGAAACAACACCGTATGCAAACATTATTTTGCAGTCCGGCTGTATTTTTGCATGAGAAATTGAGATGAAAGACGTAAAAGCAGTAAATTGCAACTGATCAGGAAGGGGATTAGACAGTATGAATATCGAAATGAAAGGCATTGATAAGTCTTTTGGAACGAATCAGGTATTGAAAAATGCAGGATTTCTTTTGAAAGACGGAGAAGTGCATGCACTAATGGGTGAAAACGGTGCAGGAAAGTCAACCCTGATGAAGATTTTAACAGGCGTTTACACAAGAGATGCCGGGACCGTTCTGGTTGACGGAAAGGAAGTGGTGTACAAAAATCCGCAGGAAGCGGAGAAGGCCGGTATTGTATTTATTTATCAGGAGTTGAATGTACTTTTTGACCTTACCGTAGAAGAAAACCTGTTCATGGGAAAGGAAATCACAAAGGGATTTGGTATCTGCGACAAAAAGACCATGAGAAAGAAAGCGCAGGAAATTATGGACCGAATGGGAGTAAATATCCCGGTTACGGCACAGATGTCAGATTTGTCCGTAGGGCAGCAGCAGATGGTAGAAATCTGCAAGGCACTGATGGTTGATGCCAGGGTTCTGATTATGGATGAACCAACGGCGGCGCTGACCCAGAGTGAGACAGAGGTACTTTTCGAGGTGATCAAATCACTTCGCAAAAAGGGCGTGTCTATTGTATATATTTCTCATCGTATGGAAGAAATCTTTGAATTGTGTGACCGTATTACGGTATTGAGAGATGGTGCTTATATTGATACGAGAAATATCAAAGACATCAATATGGATGATATTGTGCAGATGATGATAGGCCGTACCATCGGAGAGCGTTTTCCGAAGAGAGATGTGGAGATTGGAAAAGAAGTTATTCGGGTAGAGGGACTCACCAGTGGAAAATTATTTAAGAATATAAACTTTTCTGTAAGAGCCGGAGAGGTAATGGGCGTATCTGGTCTAATGGGTGCAGGAAGGACAGAAATCATGCAGGCAATTTTCGGAAATATCCCGATAGAGTCCGGCAAGATTTATATTGACAGCAAGGAAGTAACTATCAAGAATCCGAGACAGGCCATTGCAGCAGGCATCGGATTTATCACGGAGGATCGTAAGACAGAAGGGCTTCTTCTGGAAAAGAGCATTGCGGAAAATATTGAAATTGCAAATCTGAAAAAGGTATCCAGGAATTCCGTGCTTTCCAAAGCGAAACAGAAGGAGATTGTGAAAAAAGGAATTGAAGAATTTCGTATCAAATGTTTCGGACCGGATCATGAATGCAACAATCTGAGTGGCGGTAATCAGCAGAAGGTGGTACTTGCAAAATGGATTTACACAGATCCTAAGATATTGATTTTGGATGAACCGACACGAGGCGTGGATATCGGTGCTAAAAAGGAAATTTACAGTGTTATCAATGATATGGCTGCAAGAGGCGTTGCAGTGATCATGGTATCTTCTGAACTGCCGGAGGTACTTGGTATGAGTGATCGAATTATGGTTGTACATGAAGGCAGGATTACAGGTATCGTAGAAGCGGATGAAGTGGATCAGGCGAAAGTAATGACATTAGCTACAGGAGGAAGTATCTAGTGTCAGGCAATGGGCTATGTAGCTGCAATGAATATTGCAGATATTTAGCAGGTGTATAGTATAAAGAGGAAGGAACAAAGAAAATGGAAAAGAGCAAAAAAAGTTTAGGAGCTTATATAAGCGAATACGCTGCTTTTATAGCATTGGTATTGTTAGTCGTAGTACTTGGTTTTATCAGCCCGGAATTTAGAACAGCAAGTAATTTTTTGAATTTATTGCGTCAGGCAACTTTCAACGGTCTGATTGCATTTGGCATGACATGTGTAATTCTCTCTGATGGTATTGACCTGTCAGTAGGTTCTACCTTTGCACTGGCAGCAATTGTTTGTGCAGAGCTGATCATGTTCGGGCTTCCGGCATGGGTAGCAATTGTAGCTGCATTGATTGTTGGTATTTTACTGGGTATGATCAGCGGTGTGCTGGTTACAAAGGGACGTCTGCAGCCGTTCATTGCAACACTTATCACAATGACAGCTTATCGTGGTATTGCCATGATCGTAACAGACGGAAAGCCGATATCCAGACTCGCAGCAAGCATTGAAAGCAAATCCGGTGCTTTCCTGTTCAAAGTACTTGGAAAAGGAAATATTGTATTTGGACCGAAAGATATGATCAAAATCCCGATTCCGGCAATTATTCTGGTAATTGCATTGGCAATCTTCTGGTTTATGCTTACAAAAACAACATTTGGAAGAAGGCTTTATGCAACAGGAAGCAATGCAAAATGCGCAAATCTGGTAGGTGTAAATACAACAAAAACAAAAATTATTGTATATGCAATTTCTGGTTTCATGTCAGCTCTTGCAGGTTTGATTATGATTTCCCGCGTAGACTCTGCTCAGCCGATTCTTGGTGAAGGCTATGAGCTGGACGCAATAGCAGCAGTAGCACTTGGCGGAACAAGTATGAGTGGTGGACGTGGCAAGATCAGTGGTACATTTGCAGGAGTATTGATTATCGCAGCACTGAACAATGGTTTGAATATTCTTGGCGTTTCTACATATTACCAGGAAGTAATCAAGGCTATTGTTATCCTGATTGCTGTATTGTCAGATCGTAAAAGATAATTGGAGTGGAGGTAGATAACATGAAGCACATGAAAAAAATATTGGCTCTTATTCTTTGTGTAATGATGGCAGTGTCATTGACCGGATGTAAGATTGTGATTGATGGAGAAAGCGGCATGGCGGCAACAAATAAAACAGAAACAAGCGGTGCAGTCGGACTTTCTGTTTCTACACAGAATAACCCGTTCTTTGTAACCCTCGTAGAGGGAGCGCAGGCGGCAGCGAAAGAATCAGGTGTGAATCTGACTGTAGTAGATGCCGGTGATGATGCAACGAAGCAGGTAAGTGATATTGAAGACCTTGTTTCTAAAAATGTAAGTGTTCTGATCGTGAATCCGGTTGACTCTGATGCGGTATCCGGTGCGGTACAGGCGGCAGTAAACAGCGGAGTAAAAGTAATCTCTGTTGACCGTGTGGTAAATGATGTAGAAATTGACTGTCAGATCGCATCTGACAACGTGGCAGGTGCTGAAATGGCAACACAGTACATTGTAGATACACTGGGTGAAAATATCAAGGTGGCAGAACTTCAGGGAACATCCGGGGCATCTGCAGCAATCGACCGCGGAACAGGCTTCCATAACGTGGCAGATGAAAAAATGGAGGTAGTAGCAAGCCAGACAGCAAACTTTGACCGTACGGAAGGTATGACTGTAATGGAAAATATGCTTCAGGCAAACAGCGATATCCAGGCAGTATTTGCGGCAAATGATGAAATGGCACTGGGCGCAGTTGAGGCAATTGCAGGAGCAGGGAAAGACATTCTCGTAGTAGGTTTTGATGCAACAGATGATGCTCTGGCGGCAATTAAAGCAGGAAGAATGGCAGCAACCATCGCACAGCAGCCGGCACTGATCGGGTCTACAGCAGTAGAAAATGCAGTGAAACTCATCGGTGGGGAAACAATTGAGAAGAGTATTCCGGTGGAAGTAACACTGGTAACACAAGATAATGTAGAAACATTTTCAAATGCAGAGGAAGAGACAGCAGCAGTAGAAATTGTAGGAAATGGTAATATCGGACTTTCCGTATCTACACAGAATAATCCGTTCTTTGTAACACTTGTTGAAGGAGCAGAAGAAGCAGCAACAGCAGCGGGCGTTGGTCTGACAGTAGTAGATGCCGGTGATGATGCAACGAAGCAGGTAAGTGATATTGAAGATCTTGTTTCTAAAAATGTAAGTGTTCTGATCGTGAATCCGGTTGATTCTGATGCGGTATCCGGTGCAGTACAGGCGGCAGTAAACGCAGGTGTAAGAGTGATCTCTGTTGACCGTGTGGTAAATGACGTAGAAATCGACTGCCAGATCGCATCTGACAACGTGGCAGGCGCTGAGATTGCGACGCAATACATTGCAGATACATTGGGCGAAGGAACAAAGGTGGCAGAACTTCAGGGAACATCCGGGGCATCTGCAGCAATCGACCGCGGAACAGGCTTCCATAACGTGGCAGATGAAAAAATGGAGGTAGTAGCAAGCCAGACAGCAAACTTTGACCGTACGGAAGGTATGACTGTAATGGAAAATATGCTTCAGGCAAACAGCGATATCCAGGCAGTATTTGCGGCAAACGATGAAATGGCTCTGGGTGCAGTAGAGGCAGTTGCAGGAGCAGGGAAAGACATTCTCGTAGTAGGTTTCGATGCGACAGATGATGCAGTAGCGGCAATCAAAGAAGGAAGAATGGCAGCAACCATTGCACAGCAGCCGGCACTGATTGGTTCCACGGCAGTAGAAAATGCAGTGAAACTCATTAACGGAGAAAGCATTGAAAAGAGTATACCGGTAGAAGTAACGCTGATCACGAAAGAAAACGCTCAGTAACACTGAAGGAGGTAAGAATGAAAATATTAAATATAGGTTCTCTGAACCTGGACTATGTTTATAATGTAGATCACGTTATTCAGCCGGGGGAAACGGAGGCAACCGGCGGAAGAAATGTGTTCCTGGGCGGAAAAGGAATTAATCAGTCCATGGCGCTTGCAAAAGCAGGTGCTGACGTATACCACGGAGGGCTGATTGGGGAAGACGGACAGCCATTTCTGGATGCATGCCGGGAATATGGTGTAAAGGCAGATTACATCCGGAAAATAGAAGAACCGACAGGCCACACGATTATTCAGGTTGATAAAAATGCACAGAACTGTATCCTTCTCTATGGCGGAGCAAATCAAATGCTGACAGAGGATTATATAGATGAGGTTCTTGCCAATTTTGAAAAGGGGGATATTCTTCTGCTTCAGAATGAGGTAAATATGCTTCCGTATATCGTAGATAAAGCATATGAAATGGGAATGCAGATTGCCTTGAATCCATCTCCGTTTAATGAGAAACTGGATATGGTTGATATGAAAAAGATCAGTATTTTTCTGCTCAATGAAGTAGAAGGCGGGCAGATTACGGGACTGGTTGATCCGGATGAAGTTCTGGAGAAAATGCGTGAAATGTTTCCACATGCAAAAATTGTACTGACACTTGGAAAAGACGGGGCGAAATATGCAGAAGGTGAAGAAGTCTATTATCAGCCAATCTTCAAAGTACAGGCGGTAGATACTACTGCAGCAGGAGATACCTTTACAGGATATTTTCTGGCGGGACTTATTGAAGGAATGCCGGTTCCGGAAATTTTGAAGATGAGCGCCAGGGCCTCCTCTATTGCAGTGACAAGAGAGGGAGCAGTACCATCTATTCCATACCGTGAAGAGGTTATGGAAGCGCTGAAGGAAGCGTAAAACAATTGAAAGAGCACATATGATAGCCTGCACTTTGGCATCATATGTGCTTTTTTAATTGACAGAAATTATTGGCATGTTATAATGTGATTGATTTGAAACAGGTTTCACAGAAAGTGTCAGATAAGTGAAAGAAGAAAGGAGCATATATGGCTGTATTTTTAAGGAGCACGCCATATGGTTATTAAGAATGAGCAGTATCCGGGAAGTAGCCAGACTGGCCGGAGTATCACCGGCAACGGTATCCAGGGTCATGAATGGAACCGCAAACGTGAATGAAGAAAAGAGAGAACGTGTGCTTCGGGCTATTTCGGAGACAGGATTTGTGCCTAATGAAGTGGCACGGTCCTTGTTCCGAAAATCAGCCAGGATCATAGGGCTGGTTCTGCCGGATATTGAAAACCCTTTTTTTACTCAGCTGGCAGATGCGATTGAGAAAAAGGCTGACAGCAGCGGTTACCGGGTAATCCTTTACAATACGCGCAACGATATTGAAAAGGAAAAAATGGCCCTTCAGATGATGATTTCCATGAACGCAGACGGCATTATCTTTTCCAGAAGCAACGAACAGCTGCAGCCTTTTATGGAGGAGTCACCGATTCCGGTGGTGGTTACGGATACGGTCTTTTCGGGAGGGCATGCCAGTGCCTATGTTCACTGTGATTTCTATCAGGGAGGAAGAATGGCAACGGAGTACTTGATGGAATGCGGCTGCCATAAAATTGTTTGCATGAAAGGGCCGCAGACTCATTCCAGCGCCAAGTCCAGATACGAAGGTTACCGGGATGTCTGTTTGGAAAATAATCTGGAGGAGCGGACGGTTGAAACAGATTACAGCTTTAATATGGGATTGACAGCGGCAGAGGAGCTTCTGGAAAAATATCCGGATGCAGATGGAATTGTAGCATGTAATGACATGGTTGCCATTTCTGCATATAAGGTGCTGTATAAGAATCATATTTCTGTGCCTGATCAGGTTCAGATCATTGGATTTGATGATATTTTCCTGTCAACTCTGCTTACGCCGGAATTGACGACTATTACCCAGCCGATCAAAGCCATTGGAGAAAAGGCGGCAGAGTTGATTATTCACAGCGATGTTCAGGCCATGAATATGGAAAAATATATTTTTCCGGTATCTCTGGTGGAGAGAGAGACAACCCGAAAGAAAAATAGCTGCTAAAAACCCGTCAGATTTTGATCCGCCTCGTTTTTGCATGAGCAGCACCTCTGTATAAATACAGAATTCCCCTGTCAGATACGATTGATTTGCCAGATATGGCAGATAATTTAATAAGACTTTACACCATTTTAAAATCCCTTTATAATATAAACGGAAATAAAAAGGCAGTAAGTATAAAACGAACAGGATTTGAGAGGAAGCAAATATGGTACATTGTTCTGCGTCAATTACTTATAATGAAGATACGATGAAGCGAATGGTGAAAATCAGAATGAGGACTTTTCGCGGCATTGGCACATACGGGTTATTTGCCATCGGACTGGTATTTCTTGTGCTGGGGGTGTTAAGTTCCTATGGGACTCTCGCCACAAGGACTATGATGGTGGCAGTGGGATGTTTTATTTTGGTGGGAATCAACACGCCGGAGAAATATATGGCAAAGAAAATCATTCAGTCTATGAATGGCAGATTTCCGAAATTGAGCTATGACTTCGGATTTGAAGTAGTGAAGATAAAAGGAGCGGACAATATCAACCGCCTGGATTATGAAGAAATTATCCGGCTTGTAGAAGATGATGAATATCTTTATGTGTTCAGAAAAGACAAATCCGCATTTATGATAGACCGTAAGACAGCAAAGCCAAAAGCAGACAGCTTAAAGGAACTGCTTTCAGAAAAGACGGGGCTGAGATGGACGAAGCCCAGAGCGCTGGCAGCAACATCTCTTATTACGATCATTGTGGATAAGAAAAATACCAGGAAAGTGCAGAAGAAATAGTGGAGCCTTTCCCCGTCAGCATTGACAAAATTGCACCAATGAATTAAAATTATTGACAGATTGTATGAAAAAATTTTGTCCGGAAATTTTGAGGAGGAATCACAGTGAGACATAATTTTAAACGTATTGAGCCGAAGTGGCAGAAAAAGTGGGAAGAGAGTAAAATCTTCAAAGCAGAAGACCACAGTGAAAAACCAAAATTCTATGGTCTGGTAGAATTTCCGTATCCCAGCGGAGCAGGTATGCACGTTGGACATATTAAAGCATATTCCAGTCTGGAAGTTATCTCCAGAAAACGCAGAATGGATGGATACAACGTACTGTTCCCCATCGGTTTTGATGCATTTGGTCTGCCGACAGAAAACTATGCGATCAAGACATCCACACATCCGCGTATTATTACCGATCAGAATATTGCCAAATTCTCTGAGCAGTTAAAGAGCGTGGGATTTTCTTTTGACTGGGACCGCACAATCGATACGACAGATGAAGATTATTATAAATGGACACAGTGGATCTTCCTGAAAATGTTTGAAAACGGACTGGTATTCCGTGATAAGACACTGGTAAATTACTGCCCTTCCTGTAAAGTAGTCCTTTCTAATGAGGACAGCCAGGGCGGCAAATGTGATATCTGCCACAGCGATATCGTACAGCGTTCCAAGGACGTATGGTATCTGCGCATCACTGACTATGCAGACAAGCTTCTGCAGGGACTTGAGGAAGTGGAATATCCGGGAAATATTAAGCAGCAGCAGGTAAACTGGATCGGACGTTCTGAAGGAGCCTTTGTGGACTTTATAGTTGACGGTATCGACGAGACACTGAGAATTTATACCACCAGACCGGATACGCTGTTCGGCGTTACTTTCATGGTAATCGCCCCGGAGCATGATCTGATTGATAAATATGCAGACAGGATTGGAAATATGGATGCGATTGCCGCATACCGCCAGGAATGTGCAAAGAAGACAGAGTTCGAGAGAACCCAGCTTGTAAAAGATAAGACAGGTGTTAAGATCGAGGGGCTGGAAGCGGTTAATCCGGTTAACGGTAAGAAAATCCCGATCTTTATTGCAGATTATGTAATGATGGGTTACGGTACAGGAGCGATCATGGCTGTTCCTGCTCACGATCAGCGAGACTATGATTTTGCGAAGAAATTCGGAATTGATATCATTCAGGTAATTAAGGGCGGAGATATTGAAAAAGAAGCATATGCCGGAGACGGTGAGATGATCAACTCCGAGTTCCTGAATGGTTATACAAATAAGAAAGATTCTATCAGGCGCATGCTGGAAGAGATTTCTGCAAAAGGCATCGGTGAAAAAGGCGTTCAGTACAAGATGAAGGACTGGGCATTTAACCGTCAGAGATACTGGGGTGAGCCGATTCCAATCGTACACTGCCCGCACTGCGGCGATGTGGCTGTTCCCTATGAAGAACTGCCGCTGCGTCTTCCGGAAGTAAAAGACTTTGAGCCGGGAGAAGACGGACAGTCTCCGTTGGCTAAGATTGATTCTTTCGTAAATTGCAAGTGCCCAAAATGCGGTGCGGATGCAAAGAGAGAGACAGATACCATGCCTCAGTGGGCAGGTTCTTCCTGGTACTTCCTGAGATATATCGATCCGCATAATGATAATGCACTGGCAGATATGGATAAACTGAAATACTGGATGCCGGTAGACTGGTATAACGGCGGTATGGAACATGTTACCAGACATATGATCTATTCCAGATTCTGGCATCATTTTCTGTATGATATCGGTGCAGTAAACACACCGGAGCCGTATGCAAAACGTTCTGCACAGGGTATGATCCTGGGTGCAGACGGAGAAAAGATGAGTAAATCCAAAGGCAACGTGGTTGACCCACTGGATATCGTAGAGGAATACGGTGCAGATGCACTGAGAACCTACGTACTGTTTATGGGTGATTACGGTGCGGCAGCTCCGTGGAATGACAGCTCTGTGAGAGGATGCAAGAGATTCCTTGAGAGAGTGGCAGGTCTGACAGATATTATGGTTGACGGAGACATTTCTCCGGAGATGGAAACAAAATTCCATCAGGCTATTAAGAAAGTAACTTCTGATATTGAAGATATGAAGTTCAATACAGCAATAGCATGCATGATGGCGCTTATCAATGATATTTATGCGGCAAAGAAAATTACGAAGGGTGAGCTGATCGTATTTATCAAACTTCTTTGCCCATTTGCTCCGCATCTGTGTGAAGAAATCTGGGAGAGCATCGGCGGCGAAGGATTCCTTTCTTTGTCTGACTGGCCGAAATACGAAGAAGCCAAGACTGTGGAAGCCATGAAAGAAATCGGCGTTCAGGTAAACGGTAAAGTGCGCGGAACGATCACGATTCCGAATGATGCCCAGAGAGATGTGGTTCTGGAAACAGCTAAAAAGGATGCAAGGATAGCATCTTTCCTGGATGGAAAAACACTTGTAAAAGAAATTTATGTTCCGGGTAAAATTTTGAATTTTGTAGTGAAATAAAAAACAAAAGAGAGCCTGCCGGTACGCGGGCTCTCAATTTATAAAATGCAGGTATACCATTATGCGCTGAAAACACGCGCAATAAAGGAGGAAATACCCTGTGGGTATACCATTATGCGCTGAAAACACGCGCAATAAAGGAGGAAATACCCCGTGGGTATACCATTATGCGCTGAAAACACGCGCAATAAAGGAGGAAATTATGAAGGTATTACAGAATCTGGAACCGGCATCTGTGTTCCGCTTTTTTGAGGAAATATGCGGGATTCCCCACATATCTTTTCATGAAAAACAGATAAGTGATTACTGTGTAAATTTTGCAAAAGAGAGAGGATATTACTGCGAGCAGGACGAAATGGGAAATGTGCTGATTACAGCACCGGCCTCACCTGGATATGAAGATGTGCCGGGCGTGATTCTGCAGGGACACCTGGATATGGTGGGTGATAAGATGCCGGACTGTGCGATCGACATGGAAAAAGAAGGGCTGGACCTGTTTATTGACGGAGATTACATTGGCGCCAGAGGAACGACTCTGGGAGGGGATGATGGAATTGCCGTTGCATATGCACTGGCAATTCTGGATGATAAAACAATTCCTCATCCTCATCTTGAGGTGGTATTGACGGTTGGAGAAGAAGTTGGGCTTCTTGGAGCAACAGGAATGGATCTTTCTTCCTGTAAAGGCTGCAGGCTGCTAAACCTGGATTCGGAAGAGGAAGGGGTACTGACAGCAGGCTGCGCCGGGGGAATGAGAGCCAGATGTGTGATTCCGGTGTGCAGGGAAAAGAAAACTGGTACAGTATATAAAGTAGCGCTGAGAGGTCTTCTTGGAGGACATTCCGGCGTGGATATTCACAAAGGCCGCTCTAATGCAAATATTCTTCTGGGCCGGTTTTTGATGCTTCTTCAGGAAAGAACAGAATTTTCATTGATAAATTTGTCTGGCGGAGCAAAAAATAATGTAATTCCGAAGGATGGGGATGCAGAAATCCTCCTGTCTTCTGATGGGACAGAAGCATTAGAAGAAGCAGTAAAATTATTCAATGCCATGACGGAAGCAGAGTATGGGACGGCAGATCCTGATATCTGTCTGAAGATAGAAATGAAAGAGCAGCAGGAGAGGGAGGTTCTGGATGCTGATTCCTTAAAAAAAGTTCTGGATGCATTGAATTTAATGCCGAACGGTGTTCAGGCCATGAGTGCGGATCTTCCGGGACTTGTGGAGACATCGTTGAATATGGGAGTTGTAAGATTAAGCGGCGCTGAACTGGAATTAGATTTTTCTATCCGCAGTTCTGTGGATTCTGCTAAAAAATATATGTCAAAAAAGATAGAAAACCTGACGCTTCTCCTGGGAGGAAAAATAGAGTTCACGGGAGATTATCCTTCCTGGCCTTATGCAAGAAACTCACAGCTCAGAGATCTCTGCGTGGAAGTGTACAGGAAACAGTATGGAAAAGAACCGGTCATAGAGGTTATCCATGCCGGTCTGGAATGCGGTATTTTATCAGGAAAAATTCCGGGACTGGACTGCATATCTTTCGGCCCTGACCAGAATGATATACACACGCCGAATGAAAGGCTTTGTATAAGCTCTGTTGGCCGTGTGTGGGAATATTTAAAAGGGATACTGGCAGAGAAATAGAAATTTTAGAATACCCTTGTGTGCATAATTCATAAAAAAATTGAAATCATATTTACGAGTAGATATTTGCTCTATGGAAACACTGTTCTCCATAGAGCAAATTCGCTTCGCGGGATTGTACTCCGAGAAAAAGAAGATGCCGCAGAAAGGAAACGTAAAATGAAGAAATTTCAGTATGAAATAAAAGATGAGACGGGTATTCACGCCAGACCGGCAGGTCTTCTGGTAAAAGAAGCCAAAGAATTTAAAAGTAATATCACGGTTTATGCAAAAGGGAAGTCTGCAGATGCCACCAGACTGATGGCGGTGATGGGGATGGGTGTAAAATGCGGTGATATGGTGGAAGTGGAAGCTGACGGTCCGGATGAGGATGAAGCAATTGCAGCCATTGAGAATTTCTTCAAAGTAAACCTTTAAATCCAGAGGAGAAAACGAGGACAGATGGTATGATAGAGTTATCCGGAAAGACAGTTTATAAAGGTGTGGTGACCGGACCGGTTGCCGTGCTTCAAAAAAAAGATTCCACCGTAAAACGATACAGCATTAATGATTCTCAAAGAGAACTTCAGCGCCTTAAGAAGGGATGCGAAGAGGCAAAACGGCAGCTTGGCGGCCTGTATGAGCAGGCTGTAAAAGAAGTTGGGCAATCCAGTGCGGCGATTTTTGAGGTTCATCAGATGATGCTGGAAGATGATGATTATCTGGATGCGGTGCGAAGTATTATTGAGACTGAAAAAGTCAATGCAGAATATGCGGTGGCATTGACCGGCGATAATTTTGCAGAGATGTTTGCCGGTATGGATGATGAATATATGCAGGCAAGAGCCGCAGATGTAAAAGATATTTCCAACCGTCTGGTGGACTGCCTTGGCGGCGGGGCAGGAGAAACTTTTTTTGCGGAAGAACCGGTTATCATTGTGGCGGATGATTTAAGCCCAGGTGAAACGGTCCAGATGGATAAGAGTAAGATTCTGGCATTTGTGACGGTACATGGATCTGTTAATTCCCATACGGCGATTCTGGCGCGTACCATGAATATTCCGGCACTGATTGGGGTGCCGCTTGATCTGGAAAACGTGGAAAACGGGAGTATGGCAGTTGTGAATGGGTTTTCCGGAAAATTCATTTTAAATCCATCAAAAGAATGTCTGCAGGATGCAGAAAAACTGGCACAGGAATGGAAACATCAAGAGCAGCTCCTTGAGACTCTCAAAGGGCAGGAAAGTGTAACCCGCAGCGGAAAGAAAATAAATGTTTATGCAAATATCGGCAGCGTCAGCGATGTTGCCTATGCGCTGGAAAACGATGCGGAGGGAATCGGGTTGTTCCGGAGTGAATTTTTGTATTTAGGACGGACAGATTTTCCCGGTGAGGAAGAACAGCTGCAGGCATACCGGCAGGTGGCCCAGATGATGGCAGGAAAAAAGGTCATCATCAGAACGTTGGATATAGGTGCGGATAAACAGGCGGATTATTTTGGCCTGGAAAAGGAAGAAAATCCGGCTATGGGGTATCGTGCCATACGGATCTGTCTGAAACAGCCGGAAATTTTCAGGACACAGCTTCGGGCGCTTTTGCGGGCGGCGGTATACGGAAATATCTCCATTATGTATCCGATGATCATATCTGTGGATGAAATAGAACAGATACGCGAAATAGTGTCTCAGGCGGCGGAGGAACTGAAAGGAGAAGGAGTTCCGTATTGTATACCGGAGCAGGGAATTATGATTGAGACACCTGCGGCAGCCCTTATCAGTGAGGAGCTTGCGTCGCTGGCAGACTTTTTCAGCATTGGGACAAATGACCTTACGCAGTATACACTGGCGATAGACCGTCAGAATGAGAAGTTGGATACTTTCTATGATCCGCATCATAGAGCGGTTTTGAGAATGATAGAAATGGTGTCAGAAAATGCCCACAAATATGGAAAGTGGGTGGGAATCTGCGGAGAGCTGGGAGCAGATTTATCCCTTACAAAGGAATTTATCCGGATGGGGATTGATGAGCTGTCCGTGTCACCGAGGATGATATTGAAGGTCCGTAAAGCGGTAAGAGAAACAGACTGAGAAGGGACAGGGATTATGTATCCCTGTCCCCCGTTCTGTTGGCTGAAAAGTTTGTATTCAAGTTTATCTGAAAAATCCAAGGGCATCTCTTCCCTCTTCAAGTCCGCTGAAGAAATCTTTGTCATCGCTGAACCAGCCGTCATCCTCGTCCTGCTCTTCTTCCTGGGAATCAGTATCATCCTGATCTTCAAGGAGCGTCTGATCTTCGACTGTGTCTTCAGGTTTCTTTTCAAGAGTTACGGAAATAACTTTTTCTTCATAACCGTCAGAGCCCATACGCTGGATCGTTACGTCAACTGTCTCACCGGCTTCATAATAAGCCATCCTTTCCAGAAATTCGTTCATGGAAGCGATACCGGTTTTATCGAGACGTGTAATGACATCTCCCTGTTTCAGTCCGGCTTCCTCTGCAGCACCGCCTTCTGTTACTTCATATACATATGCGCCTGCCGGAATGTTATAAATCTGCCGTGCTTCTTCAGAGACATTGGTCACACGGATACCGAGAGCGCCGGCTTTATCTTCATCTACTTTCTCACGGGTGGTCTGATTCATCAGATCTTCAATAATCGGTTTTGCGGTATTAATGGGGATTGCATAACCCATACCTTCTACACCGGTGCTGGCTGCTTTGGCAGAATTAATACCGATCAGACGGCCATTTCCATCAAGAAGAGCGCCGCCGCTGTTACCAAAGTTAATCGCTGCATCTGTCTGGATCATATTGTTTGTGATAACACCATTATCTGTTTCCAGCTCTACTGCACGGTCCAGAGCACTGACAATACCCAGGGTTACGGACTGTCCGTATCCAAGTGCATTACCGATGGCAATAGACCAGTCACCGACTTCAAGAGAATCGGAATCACCAATTTGGATGACCGAAATCTTGCCGAGAACTTCATCTGAAATTTCATCAAGCGGAACTGCGATTACTGCCAGATCCAGAGAAGAATCTGTTCCCTTTATTTTAGCAGAAACCAGTTTGTCTTCGTCATCTTCCGTATCAACACTGAAACATACGGTCAGATCCTGGGCATCTTCAACAACGTGATTATTTGTCGCGATCAAAAGCTCATCGTCTGTTTTTGCAACAATAATACCGGAACCGCTGCTTTCACCCTGCTGTTCATATTCACGTCCCCAGAACTGGATTTTTTCCACGCTGACGCTTGTGATTGCTACGATAGACGGCATTGATTCTTTTACAATACTTTTCACATTCGGAAGGTAGGCATCACTTTCGTCTGCTTCCGTTACGCTGGCTGCTGTGGTAAGTTCTGTAGATTCTTCTGCATGTACAGCTGCCGGATTTTCTGCTTTGCCAAACAGATTATTCTGGAATGCGGCACTGCCGGCTGTTCCTGTTATCATTACTGCCGCAAGGGCAAAACCTAATTTTTTGTATTTCATAATGTATTCCTCCTATCTTGTGGAACCGTCAAAACCGGATGCTTTCATCTGTGGCCGGTTACCTTTTCTTTATTCTGGAATACATCATAAATGGCAATTGTGTCCAATATGTGATGGATGTTTTAAAAAAGTTTGTTTTTTGATCGTAACAGTTCAGCCTGCCGGAACTGTTTTCCCATTACTGATTCAGAGTAAAATACACAGTGCTGGAAAGGGACGCAATATTGCTCTGAGCAGTTCCCACATCAGAGAGATTTTGTGACATTACAACAAAAATGTATGGGTGCTGTGCAAAAATAACAGCGGCATCGTTTTCAACATCACTGAGTTCGCCTGTCTTGTTAGCAGTCTGAACACCTTCCGGAATACCCTGAGGAATCTTGTGAGTACGCTCCTGATGCTGCAAAAGAGACATCATTTCAGGGGCATGGGAAATTTCCTGATGGTATATTTTCAAAAGAAATTTACAGCAGTCTTTTACTGAGGTATAGTTATCACCGTTATCTGCCGGAGCAAGAAGCATTCTGCCCATGAAAGAATCCTCGTAACCGTATCGCTGGCAATAGTCATTAACTGCCTGTCTGCCGGAAGAATCATCCCCTGAGCCGAGATAACTGGTGAGGGTATTTGCCGCATCATTGTCGCTGACAGTGATCATACTGTAAAGAAGGGAATCAATATTATCGGTTCCGTAAGTGGAGCAAAGGGAATCATATGATTCATAGACAGCTCCCATAATATAAAGCTTAATCAGGCTGGCTGCCTGCATGCTTTCGCTTTCAAGATAACAACTTTGCAGGGCTGTAAGATCAATAAATCCGGCGGACCAGTCTTCACCGACTGCAGCTCTTTCAGCGATATAGTCGGACAGGCTTGTGATAACAGCGTCCATCTCAGGTGAATTCTCAGACTGGGATGAGGAAGAGATACTTTCTGTGCCTGATTCCCCATCAGAATTAATTTCAGAAGCAGTCTCAGCTGCTTCTGATGCTGTGGTCTCCGATGCTTTTACAGATAACCCCGGTGTACAGATGCAGGCGGCAGCACAGCACACAAGCGCTGTGAAAACATGTTTTCGAATAAATGAAATAATCTGTTTCATAAAATAATCTCCTTCGTATTTGTTGTGAGAGTTTACTGTGCAAAATAACTGTCGATACCGTTGGCAACGCCTTCTGCCATCACCGGCCAGAAAGAAGAATCTGCCATGGTCAGATCGTCACTTTCATTACTCATGAATCCCATCTCCAGAATTGTTACAGGAATTGTACTCCAGTTGATACCGGACATATTATCGTAGTATTGAATGCCCAGACTGGCAAAACCGGTGCCGGCGCAGTAGGCATTTAAAATATTTTCTCCCAGAGAATAGCACTGGGAATATAAGTGTCCAACGTATGGATTTTCCGGTGAGGGCACCATGACCAGGGCACCATTTACTGAGTGGTCATCACTTCCGTTTGCATGGATGCGGACCAGTATTTCAGCGCCTTCATTTGCGGCAAGCTGTGCACGCTCCATATTGCTGATGTTTGCATCATTATCTTCACGGGTCATTACAACTTCATAACCCCGTTTTATAAGTTCTTCCTTAAGTAAAAGAGAGACCTGAAGATTCAGTTCAAATTCATTGAGACCGGAATAGACGCCGGTAGTACCGGTCGTTGCTCTTGCTTTGGTTTCTGATGAACCGGGTGCCACAGGTTCCGGGTCGCTCATATCAATCCAGTTTCCCTGATGGCCCGGATCGATGGCTACCTTATGCCCGTTGGATGCGGTGGTAAAAGCGCTGCCTGAAGAACTGCCGGGTTTCGAAATGTTTGGCGGAAGAATATTTCCGGCCTCTGTTGTTGGTGCGGCGGCAGTATCTGATACGCCTACAAGATTTTCACCGGAATTATCTGCAGCGCTGACAGCAGGGCTCCCCATAATGCCGGCAGTAAGCAGTCCTGCCAAAAATGCGGTGACAGCGGCTTTCCCTATTTTTTTCATAATTATTTATCCTCCTACTACAATATCACAGTTTGTGGTTTCGTAAAGAGTATAACCGATTTTTCAGGACAATACAAGTTTTGTCTCAGCCATCGTATCCCAGAATCCTTTTTTGCTTCCTGAGATAATGATAATATGCAGGGATCAAAAAGCTGTTAGCGGCAATCCATGCAATTGGACTCGCAGTGACAGCCGCAACATAACCAAACCTGGGGATAAGCGCCAGTCCCACAAAGGCACGAGCCGCCATTTCAAGAGCGCCCGAAATAATTGCTGTCTGGCTGTAGCCCATACCCTGTATACAGAAACGGTAAATATTTACACCGGCCAGAGGAATATAAAATGCACCGTTCCAAAGGAGAAGAAGCCTTGCGTTTGCAAGAATCCGCCGGTAATTGGGGTCGGTGGCATTTGCAAACAGGGAGATCAGCGGATTACTGAAAAAGAAGAAAACAGCCAGGGCGAAAACGGCATAGATACTGCCGAGTATCATACAATCTCTTATGCCCTCCTGGACACGGTCTGCTTTTTTGGCGCCGATATTCTGTCCTGTATAGGTTGCGCTTGTGCTGCCCAGGGCATCAAAGACACAGCCAAAAAACATATGTAATTTTGTGCCGGCAGTGACAGATGCCACATATAAAGTTCCAAGGGAGTTTACAGCGGTTTGAAGAATAATGCTGCCTATGGCTGTAATGGAATACTGAAGTCCCATTGGAATACCGATCATGCACAGCTTTCCGGCATAACGTCTGCGAAAATGCCACTGTTCTTTGGAAGGCTGAAGGATCGGAAATTTCTTTTTTAAATAAGCAAGACAAAGTAAACCGGAGATGGCCTGTGCGGTGACAGTAGCGACTGCTGCTCCGGAAACTCCCATTTTCACAATTGTGATCAGAACTATATCCAGGATGATATTTAGCACAGAGGAAAGCCCCAGAAAGATAACAGGTGTTTTGCTGTCCCCTACGGAACGGATCATGGAGGAGAGCATGTTATAAAGATACGTCACCGGAATCCCCCAGAAAATAATATGTATGTAGCTGTATGAAGTATCAATGATGTCTTCCGGGGTACGCATGATCACAAGGATAGTCCGGCAGAGCAGCCCCGTGGCTATGGCCATTACAATTGAAGTAACAACACATAACCAGAAAGCATTTCCGATATATCGTTTTAGTTCATTTTCATCCCCGGCGCCGAAGGACTGGGCCATGGGAATAGCAAAACCGGAACAGATACCTATGCAGAAACCAATGACCATGAAATTAAGGGAACCTGTAGAGCCTACAGCAGCCAGTGCTTCAGATCCCAGAAACTTTCCAACGATCATAGTATCTACCAGATTATAAAACTGCTGGAACAGCATAGCCAGTAAAACAGGAAAAGCAAACCGGATAATGAGTCCCATCGGTTTTCCTTCTGTCAGATTTTTCGTCATTTTTCTACCTCTTTCCGGCTGCCGGAGATTTTTCGGAATTGTGAAGGTGTGCAGCCTTTTGATTCTTTGAATGATTTTGCGAAATAGCTCATATCAAGAAAACCGCATCCGGTGGCAATTTCCGTTATCTTCAGAGGCGTAGCAGTCAGCAGATCCGCCGCCTGCTGGATCCGGTATTTTTTCAGATATTGTATGGGAGTGGTACCGATTGTCTTTTTAAAACATCTCAGACACTCGCTTTCGCTGAGAGATACATTATCTGCAATATCTCTTACCAAGATTTCTTCTGAAAAATGTTCCTGTATGAAGGTGAGCATCTGTTTAATCCTCCGGTTGTCCCGCAGAGTTTTTTCTGAAGCAGAGGGAGAAAAAGAGGGACGCTGACGGGAGATTATAAAAAGAATATCTGAAAGAGCGTTCCGTATCTCAAACTCATATCCGTTTGCCTCATTCACGCTTGCCTGCCAGGCGGATCCGATGTCTTCAAGAATTCTCTGGTGCCAGGGAATACCGGCATCAAGATAAAGACCTTCAAAAGAAGGATCATCAACAATCGGCTGGACATATTTTTTCCAGAAAATACTCCCTGTATTTCCGCCGATTAATCTCGGATGAAATACAAGTGAATGAAAGCGGCAGGGAACAGTGCCGTAGTTTACACAATCGTGGAGGACTCCGGAATTTACAAAAAACCCATCCCCTTCTGATACAATATATTTTTGACTTCCGATCGTAATAGCGGTTTGTCCCTCGGAAATAAGCACAGCTTCCAATTCATCATGCCAGTGCCAGGGGACAATTTCTTCGGTGAGAGCGTGGTCGTAGCTGGCAAAGGGAAACTGGGGAGTTCCGTGCTCAGCCAATTCCCGGCCATGGGAATCGGTAGTACAGTTGCAGAGAGAAGGAGCCATGTCTGTCCTCCTTTCAAAAAATTTTTCAAAGTAATGACGGTTTTATCATATAAAATTGGTGAAATAATGCTATTTATCATTGAAAATTGCTGGTAAAATCATATCAAATTTGAAAGGGGAATGCAATATGTTTCAACTGCTGTTAGCGATTATTTATCTGGCATTTATCAGCCTGGGCCTTCCTGATGCTCTTCTCGGGTCTGCATGGCCGACCATGTATCCAAAATTTGATGTGCCGGTTTCTTATGTGGGAATTGTTTCTATGATAATTGCGTTTGGAACAATTATTTCCAGCCTGCAGAGTGACCGCCTTACCAGAAAACTGGGAACGGGCAAGGTGACGGCGATCAGCGTTGCCATGACGGCAGCGGCACTGTTTGGTTTTTCTGTCAGCCATGCGTTTTGGATGTTGTGTCTGTGGGCAATTCCTTACGGATTGGGTGCGGGAAGTGTGGATGCATCTTTGAATAATTATGTTGCGCTTCACTATACCAGCCGCCATATGAGCTGGCTTCATTGCATGTGGGGCATAGGTGCGGCAGCAGGGCCATATGTTATGGGATATGCCCTGACAGGAGGCCGGGGATGGAATATGGGATACCGCTACATTGCCATTCTGCAGGTTTTGCTGACAATGGTTCTTGTGGTCAGCCTTCCTATGTGGAAAAAACGTTCGCTGTCATCCCGGACAGCCGGAGAGGAAGTTTCAGGGAATGAAGCGGCAAACAGTGACCGGGATTTAACTCTCAGGGAAATTATTTCCATTCCGGGAGCAAAAGAAGTAATGATAACATTTTTCTGTTACTGTGCGGTGGAAGCAACAACCGGTCTGTGGGCCAGCAGTTATCTGGTGCTTAACCGGGGCGTGGACGCAGAAACTGCGGCAAGGTTTGGCAGCCTGTTTTACATTGGAATAACGGTGGGGCGTGCGGTAAATGGTTTTTTGACTGTAAAATTTTCTGACAAAACATTAATTCGCATGGGCCAGTCCATTATTGCCATTGGAACTTTGGCAATGCTGCTTCCTTTGGGAGATGCGGTGGCACTGAGCGGCCTGATCATCATAGGACTTGGATGTGCACCTGTTTATCCGTGTGTGATTCATTCAACACCGGCACATTTCGGCGCAGATAAATCCCAGGCTGTTATCGGTGTGCAGATGGCCAGCGCTTATGTGGGGACATGCCTGATGCCGCCGGTATTCGGCCTTATTGCCGAGCATATCAGCGTGAGTCTGTTCCCGGTGTACATTTTGGCTATTCTGGTGCTGATGGTCATGATGCATGAGAAATTAGAGAAAAAGACCAGTGTTCAAAAGTAAGGCATCTATGATATAATAGCCCCAGGCATATTTAAGGAGGCTGTTTCATGGATATACAGACATTTCAAAATAAATTGAATGAAGTGCGGCAGCTGGCAGCGGGAAACGGCAACGTACTCACTGCCCGGCAGGTAAAAACTTTTTTTGCGGAGCTGAAACCGGACAAGGAGCAGTTGATACAGATTTTAAAATACCTGAAGATGCAGGGGATTGTGATTGAAGGACTGGAAACAGAGGCGGGTGCAGACAGCCCGGCGGAGGCAGTGACTCAAAAAGAACTGACACAGGAAGAAGAAATGTATTTGAGCGAATACTGTGCATCTTTGGGAAATGTAGAATTTAATGCACAGGCGGTGGAAAAATGGTTTCAGGAATTTGCAGTCGGCAGTCCTGATGCGAAGGCAAAACTGGTGGAAATGTATCTTGGGGTGGCAGCAGACATTGCCCGGTCCATGTACTGTGACGGAGTGCATTTGCAGGATCTGATTCAGGAAGCGAACGTGAGTCTGCTGACAGCATTTCAGGTAAAAGAGCCTGTCAGAAAGACGGATGAGTGGCTGCGAAAAGAAATACGCAGCGGTTTGAAGCTGGCAATCGAGGAGCAGACGCAGCAGAAATTTGAGGATGATTATCTGGTGGAAAAGGTCCAGAAACTGGAGCAGACGGTAAAAGAACTGACTGATGATGAAGATGGAGAAGCGGGCAGCAAATTCAGTGTGGAAGATCTGGCAATCCTTCTGGATATGAATGTAGAAGAGATAGAAGATGTTTTACGGTTGACGGGAGGATTGTAAAATGAAGCAATATAATCTGTCGATTAATGTCGGGAATTGGCAGGCATCTTTGCAGGTAAACCTGTGGGAGGGCTCACAGGAACTTATGGCAAAGCAGCGCCCGATGATACTGATCTGTCCGGGCGGCGGATACCGGATTGTGTCTGACCGGGAAGCTGACCCGGTTGCCGCTCAGTTTTTTGCTATGGGGTATCATACGGCAGTGCTCCGGTACAGTGTATCTCCCGCCAGATATCCGACAGCACTTTTGCAGCTGGCAGGGGCAGTAAAACTTATTCGGGAAAATGCTGCCGAATGGATGGTGGATTCAAAGAAAATCCTGGTAAATGGTTATTCTGCAGGGGGTCATCTGGCGGCTTCCCTGGGCGTATTCTGGAAAAAGGAAATACTGAAAGATTTTTATAAGTGTGACAGTGAATGCTTCCGTCCGAATGGATTGATTTTATCCTATCCGGTTATTTCATCGGGAGAGTTTGCCCACAGGGGCAGTTTTGAAAAGCTTCTGGGGGAAGGGGAAAAAGAACCGGGAAAAGAGATGTCGCTGGAGATGCAGGTAAATAAAGATGTTCCGATTACATTTTTGTGGCATACGGATGGCGATGATACGGTTCCGGTGGAGAATTCCGTTATGTTTTACAGTGCACTTCACAGGGAAGGAATTCCTGCGGAGCTGCACATTTTCCAGAAAGGAGGTCATGGCCTTTCGACAGCCGATAAGCTGGCTCAGAATGCAGATGGTTATGGAATCCAGCCGGAATGCCAGTGCTGGATTCCCATGGTACATACCTGGATAGAAAGTAATTTTGGGAAATAAGTAGAAAACCCAAAACGGAAGAAAACAAAATTGACTGATATTATAAGGGATTGTTGTAAAAGCAGCGAAAAGAATACAGCTGCTTTCACAACAATTCCTTTTTTCAATCCATGATGTTGGGACAAAAGATGCCTTGCGGATTGTTTTGTGCTTCGCACTCCCACGATCCTGTCATCATCCATTGGATAAAGCAACAATAATGCTTATATGAAATTGTGAAAAATGACGAAAAAGTCGGCAAATATGATTTTTTTATTGAATTATTTGAACAATAATGATATTATCTAACTAAGTTAGCTAACTATGTTAGCACATTAAATTATTTAATTTAAGGAGGGTTTTATATGAGAAAGAAAAGTTTGGTACTAATGACAACTGTCACGATGATGGCAAGCATGATTGCAGTGGGTTCACCAGCTGTTTTGGCAGAGGATTCAGACCCTCTTGAAATTACATGGGTCAATCCTACGGTTGGTATAGAATACTGGACGAATGCTGACAATGGTGCAAAAGCAGCAGCAGAGGAATTCGGGGTAGATTTAAATATTGTAGGTCCTACAGAAACCAGTCCGGAGCAGCAGGCTTCTTATATTGATACAGCAGCATCCCAAGGTGTTGACGGTATTATGACATGTCCGTGGGATGTTGCGTTTACACCGTCATTGAAGGCAGCGTCAGATGCTGGCATTCCGGTAGTGGCAGTTGATACAGACGATCCGGATTGTGGAAGAATTGCATTTTATGGAACGTCTAATTATGATGCAGGATATAAGGCGGGTGAGTTAATGGCGGAAGTTACAGATGGGAAGGCAAAGATTTGTATTCTTACAGCTGTATTGACAAGTCCGACGCAGGCAGACAGAATTAAGGGATTTACAGATGCTATTTCAGAGTATCCGGATATGGAAATCTTAACCCAGGAACAGACTGATAGTGATCTTCAGAAATCTGTTGACAAGGCAACAGCGTGTGTTGGTGCATATCCGGAATGTGATGCATTCTTTGGTGCAGCATCTCTGGATGGCGCAGGTGCAGCGAAAGCAGTTGAAGAGATGGGAATGTCTGATAAATATACGATTATTTGTTTTGATGATGTTGAAGAGACAATTAAATATGTAAAGAGCGGGGTTATTTATGGAACGATAGTTCAGGATCCGTATATGATGGCGTATAGTGCGGTGAAAGCAATCGTTGATTATCATAATGGAATTATGCCGGAGCAGGAAATTAATGCCATTGATGTAAATTTGATTACTGCTGACAATGTTAATGAAAAATATCCGGATTAATTTATTCACGATACCTGTTTACTAAAATAATTATTAAATTTAAGTGTGTGCCGTGTTCAGCGGCACGCACTTGATTCTAGGAGGAGAAAATTGCATATTATTAAAAATTTTTTTAAAACAAAGGAAAGTGCAGTCATTTTAATGTTCACCGGTCTCTTTCTAGCAACGTCTATTATAACGCCGGCCTTTTTGAGTTATGCGCAGCTGATTAATCTGTTTCGGACGATTAGTTTATCATTATTCCCTGCAATGGGAATGGTGTTTGTTATGACTTGCGGCAGCATTGATCTTTCAGCAGGAAGCGTCCTTGCTTTCAGCGGAATGATCTGCGGATATGCAATGGTGACATGGGGGTGGAATCCGGTTCTGGCAATTATTTTAGCATTAGCAATTAGTGCGGTGGTGGGCGTGGTAAACGGTTTTCTGATTGCCAGATGGAGTCTTACACCGATGATCGTTACATTGGGTATTCAGTACGTTATCCGGGGGCTGGTGAATGTTATTACAAAGGGTGTTGCAATTTCAGGATTTTCAGAAGCATTTACAAACATCGGCCAAGGGAAAATAGGGGCCGTTCCAAATGCTATTATAATTGCAGTTGTTATTTTCTGTATCTGCCTCTTTATTTATAATTTTACAGTTTTTGGCCGTTCGATAATTTCCACAGGTGGAAATAAGGAAACGACCAGATTGGCAGGTATTAATGTAACCGGCTATATTATTAGTGCGCATGTGGTGTGTTCGCTCCTTGCGGGGATAGCAGGCATTCTTATGACTGCACGTCTTGGTTCTGCACAGGCCAGTGCGGGGTCAACAACAGATATGTATGCAATCGCATCGGCCGCTGTTGGAGGAACAAGCCTGATGGGCGGCTCAGGATCTATTGTTGGATGCCTTTTCGGCGTTGGTATTATGGAATTGATTACAATAGCGCTTACGCTGATTAAGGTAGATGTTTATTGGCAGAGAACCGTTGTTGGTATAATCATGATTGCGGCTGTTTTCATGGATATCTATCGACGCAACAGTTCACAGCGGAGTGGGAGTTAGCGATGGCAGAGAATAAAAAAATCATGGAGCTAAAGTCTATTACCAAGGAGTTTTTTAAGAATAAGGCGCTGGATAATGTAAGCATTGATGTGTATGAGAATGAGATTCTTGCTATCTGTGGAGAGAATGGGGCAGGAAAGTCAACTTTAATGAAGATCGTCAGTGGTGCTTATTCGCATAAAGAATATACAGGTGATATATATATTGATGGAAAACTGGAGAATTTCGAAAAACCGGCAGATTCTGCAGCAGCAGGCATTGCTATGATCTATCAGGAACTTAGCATGCATCTGGATTCCAGTATAGCAGAAAATTTGTTTCTTGGCGAATGGATCAATAAACATGGAATAGTCAGTGACAAAAAAATGAGAGAGGAGACACGGGAATTTTTAAAACCGGTGGGTTTGGAGGATATGAATCCCCGTATTATACTCCGAAATTTAAGTGCAAGCCAACAGCAGCTTGTGGCAATTGCACGGGCATTGAAAAAGAGACCAAAGATTTTGTTACTGGATGAACCGACATCGCCATTAACAATCAATGAATCAAAAAGGTTGTTTTTAATTCTCAAAGAATTAAAGAAGAACGGTGTATCCAGTATTTTGATCACGCATAAAATGGATGAGGTTTTCGAGAATGCAGATAGAATATATGTTATCCGGGATGGTCAATGTGTGAGTGAGCATCTGGTTGCTGAAACAAACAGAGATCAGATTGTGGAGGAAATGGTAGGAAGAAAATTTGATAATTACTATCCTAAAGAAGAGATTCCTTTGGGAGAGGTTGTATTTGAGGTGAAGGATATTACGGTTCCCCACCCCTTTATGAGAAATAAGAATATAGTAGAAAATGCCAGCTTTTCACTTAGGAGAGGTGAAATTTTGGGGATTGCCGGGCTTGTTGGGGCTGGAAGGAGTGAATTTGTCGGAGGAATTTATGGCAAATATCCCAGAAAGAGCGGAAAAATTTTTTTGGATGGAAAAGAAATCAGGATTCGGACACCGGAAGATGCTTTGCGTTATGGAATCGCACTCTTGACGGAAGAACGCAGGGCAGACGGTATTATTTCTGGTCTTTCAATCAGAGATAATATAACGCTGGCATCATTAAAAAAGTTTTCCAGATACGGGGTAATGAATAACAGGGCTCAGAATGCAGAAACAGAGAAGGTGTTTGAGAGACTGAATATAAAAGCAAATAGTATTCATGTTCCGGCATTTTCCCTCTCCGGCGGCAATCAGCAAAAAATGGTAATCGCCAAATGGTTGATGCGGGACCCCAAAATCATTATCATGGATGAACCGACAAGGGGTGTTGATGTTGGTGCAAAACGTGAAATATATACCATTATGACGGATCTTGTAAAACGGGGATTTTCTATTGTAATTATTTCTTCTGAGCTTCCGGAGATAGTTTCCATGGCAGACAGAGTCATTGTTATTGCAGGCGGGAAAATTACCGGTGAGCTTTCAAGAGAAAATCTTTCACAGAATGCAATTATGCAGTTGGCAGTCTGATTTCTCAATGCAGTAAAAAATCGAGGTTATTATCATGAAAAGAGTTTGGCAGATAGGAGTCGTTGTACGGAATCTGGAAAGAACGGCTGCCGGTCTGATGGATTTGTTTGATATGAAAGAACTGCCGTTGATAAATAGAGTTGGCAGAAAATTTGTATCCGAGGGCTGTCGGACGGTATACAAAGGCGACAAGAAGAGCATGGCATCCTGTATGACCTGCTGTTTTGAATTTGAAAATATTGAGATTGAATTTATCCAGCCTTGTGGTGAGGAACCCAGTGAATGGAAAAACTTTCTGGATAAATATGGGGAAGGAATTCATCATCTTGGCTGGAAAATTGAAGACGTGAATGAAGCAGAAAAGCTTTTTCAGTCAAAGGGATATAAGGAGATTCAATCAGGAAACTGGGGTGAAGGCGAGTACCATTATTTTGATACAAAGCAAACCCTGGGGTTTGTAATTGAGGTGCTGAAATTTTATAACGAAACAAACTGATTTGACGGAGGGCAATATGGAATTACAGACTGGAAAAATTAGATATTCTGCTGAAAGAATAAATGGCGGACTTGAAGAAAAATACCAGATTCTTTGTGAGGGAAAATGGATTGACGCAATTAATACGATTGGCTTTCCTACTGTAGCCAGTCCTGTACCGGTTGCTGAAGGAGGAGAATCACACGGATGGGAAGCATTGAAAAATCTCAACCTGAGCCAGGAAGAATGTAAGTTTGACCTGGAAAAAATAGAATCACATGTCCGACGGGGAATCAGTACGATTAAAACCTATGGGATAGGCCCGCTGGGTAAAGTAATCAGAGAAGTCAGACTGGATGATGTTAAAAATCTGGCACATGTCAAGGTTTCGTTTGTTCCTTCACGTTATGATAATATTATATCAATTGAGGACAAATTGTTTTTTGCTCCTGAAACAAGAAAAAACATTGATGGGATCTCGGGCCCGTTGGATTTTATATGGAGCCAGCAAATCAAGCGGGAAGAGAGTAACTATATTCCACATTGGTGCTTTAAATCCCCTGTCATTATGTTCCAGCAGGGAAATGTATTTGCAGCGATTGTTCCGGATCTCTCAAAAACAGATCATAATATACTCAGGGAAACCCCCCTGGGAATGGACCTTGGAGTACCGGAAGAATCAAAAGCATGGTTTTCCTGCGGTATTATTTCAGGCGGATTGGATAAGCATAGTGAGGTACATGCGGAAGGGCACTCTTATTATCCGCGTTCTTGTGATCCTGTTTCCTGTGAGCGCAAAGGATGTGTCACATTTTCATATGACCTGCTGCTTTCTGAAGAACCGTTTCGTCAGGGATATCGCAGGGGTGTAAAATATTTGTGGGAAAGCATAGGGCATAAACAACTGTTGCAGTCTGTCGATAATCAGCGGAATCCACTGGATGCTTCAATTATTGATTTCGAAGATTGGGCTGATCTCACCTGGTATGATACCTGTGATAGGGATTATACAGCGTTTGAATATAATGGCCGCTCTTGTGGATTACTGACAAGCCGCAGGACAATGGATACAATCCCGGATGCCAGTGAAAAGGATGGATGGTATCAAATCTGGGCACAATCTCTTCGAACGGCTTATGGCTGGGCGCGCTTCGGCCTTCGTATAAATGATACGGAGGTAACAGAAAGAGCAAAAGGAATTTTAAATGCCGTGTTGGCAGCTCCCAGAAATGGCGGTGCATTCCCGGCAATTCTGGGTTTGGGAGAGGATGGTTCGGTAAACTGGTATCGCGATGACACATGGGCTGGTTACAAAGATGAGTATCATGCAGTGAATATGGGATGGACAGGATATTGGCTGCTGCAGTGGGAAGATATTTGTCCGCAGGCCAGAGAAGATATTTTTGTGATGTGTAATGAACTGGCGGAATTCTTTGTCAGAAACCAGAATGAGGATGGTTGTATTCCTGCCTGGTATAACAGTAACCTGGAGGCAGAGCGAAAAGAATTTAAGGATTTTAATGCAGAGTGTTCAGCATGTGCTTTGTTTTTGGCAGAGATGTATAAAAGACATGGAAATGAAAAATATCTGAATTGTGCGGAGAAAGTTGCCTGTTTTATTCTGGAAAAGGTGATTCCAAGAAATAGATGGTATGATCTCGAGGCGTTCTTATCGTGTTCACCTAAACCCTTTGATTATTATGATGCTTATACAGCGCAATTTCCACAGTGCAATATGGCGCAGATTTTTGCATGTCAGGCATTTTTGGTACTGTACCAGGTGACAGAAAAAGAATTTTGGCTTGAAAACGGAGCAATGATAACGGATTATACGGCTTTAACTCAGGCTGTATGGAATCATCCGTTGATCAGGAAACGGCCAACATTAGGAGGATACACAACGCAAAATACAGATGGCGAATGGTGCGACCATCGTCAGGATTATATGGCAGTTATTTTTATGGAGTATTATCGGTTAACAGGTAATGTGGAATATCTGGAACGCGGTGTGGCAGCACTCCGTGCAGGTTTTGCTACCTATCCTTATGAGAATTTTGCCCACTGCGGCGAAAATGGAATGAATTATATATCTGGTGTTAACTGGGGAATTGGAACTGCCCAGGTGTCTGCGGAAATTATGTGCCCCATTTTGGGCGATATTTATATAAATCTGGAGTACAAACATGCCATTGGAGTGAATGCATCTACAATATCTGATTTCAGAAATGAGGGAAATGAGATATTTATTGATGCTGAAATAGCAGAAGGAATGCGTAATACACTTCATATATCTGTAGAAGGGGCAAATAAAATGGCACAGTATTCTATATATGTTAATGGCACATTTGCAGGACGCTCCAGCGGTATAGTTTTAAATGAGGAGGGCATTGATGTAACGGTATCAAAAATTGCACATAGAAGTCAAAAAATCCTCCAGTAAACATGGCATGACGAAAACCATTATAGAAAGGAGAATTCATGAGTGAATTAAAAGCTATTAATTTGAAATGCGAATATGAAGTCACACCCCTTGGAGTTCAAAATGCGCATCCGCTGCTTAGCTGGCAGATTTCTGCGGATCATCCGGTCATGCAGAAAGCATATAAAATTGTTGCATCCTCTTCACAAGAACGTTTAGAGAATCACGTCTTTGATTTATTGGATACTGGAAAAGTTGAAACATCAAAATCTTATGGAATTCCTTATAATGGAAGAACTTTGCACAGTGAGGAGAGAGTATACTGGGCAGTAAAAATCTGGGATAGTGATGGGAAAGAAAGCGATTTTTCCGAATGTTCGTGGTTCGAAACAGGGCTTTTTGATAAAAAAGAGTGGAAAGGCGTCTGGCTGAGTTTTGTTGGGGGAATGGTAGGCAACGGGCTTTTAATGCGGCACTATTTTGAAACAAAGGAGAAGGAAATAATCAGGGCCAGAGCATATGTCTGTTGTGTCGGATATTATGAATTCCACCTGAATGGGCGTATTATCGGAGAAAAGAAACTGGATCCTGCACCTACAGATTACAGTAAGACCGTCTTGTATACAGCGTATGATATCACTTCTGATATTTGTAAAGGAGGCAACGCCCTTGGTTTTATGCTGGGAACCGGGTTTGCAGGTTTGCCGAAAATTTTGCTGCAGATAAATATTGATTATGCGGACGGAGAACGGCAGGAAGTTTATACTGAATATGGGACATCATGGTGTGTTGCCCGGGGACCAATTACTTATAATGCATTGTATGATGGTGAAGACTATGATGCCCGTATGGAAAAGGATGGATGGGATACTCCGGAGTATGAGCCGACAGCAATATTAGAACATCAGCGCCCAAAGGGATGGATCATGGCAACAATCGTGGAGGATCCGGGAGGAGAGCGTATATCAGAAATCATGGCTCCTATTCAGGTATGTGCTGTCTATGAACCCAGGCAGGTCAGCACGTTTGATGATGGGACAGTTCTATATGATGTTGGAAAAAATATTACTGGCTGGGTGGAAATTGATGTGGTCGGTGACGCTGGAGCAAAAGTGGGGTTATCCTTTGCTGAAGTGCTGAATGAGGAGGGAAAACTTGAAAAGACACCTCTACGTTCCGCAAGGTGTGAGGATTACTATATCTTAAGAGGCAGACCTGATGGAGAACAGTTTGAACCGCGGTTTACTTATCATGGATTTCAGTATTTTACGGTAAAAACAGAAGGAAATGTAAAGATAAAAGGGCTCAGGGCAAAATTTGTGCACATGAATTTACGTGATAGTACAACATTTTCGTGTGACAATGAAATTCTGAATAAAATTGCAGACGCTATGCGCCAGACCGATGCCTGCAATTTTATGGGGATACCGACAGACTGTGCACAGAGAGATGAACGTCATGGCTGGGCAACAGATCCTACATCAAATGCCGAAGGAGCAGTTTATACGTTTGATGTTGCGGGCTTTTTTATGAAATGGATAAGAGATTTGTATGATACCAGAAATGAAGAGGGATACTTTGCCGATACCGCGCCTTACCGGTGGGGTGGAAGGCCGAATGATCCACAGGCGAATATCCCGGTAGGAATGTTACTTCTGCTTTACAGAATGTATGGGAACCGTCGTGAGATGGAACAGCATTATGATGAAGTCCTGGAATACATGAATCGCCTGTTAAGAGAATCAGAAAATTTGATGATTTCAAGATCTCCGTACGGAGAATGGGCATGCCCTAAAGCGGAGTGTTTTCCTGAAGAGCATGGACCGGGAGCGACTCCAAAGTTTGTTTCCTTTCCATTTGTGTCTACTACATATTTTTATTTTACTTTGCTTCAGATGCAGGAAATGGCAAAGATTTTGGAAAGGAAAGAAATATCGTATCTTGGCTCATTGGCAGAGACAGTCAGAAACAAAATAAATGAAAAGTATTTTGACCGTGAAACGGCACAGTATGACCAGGGAACACAGAGCGCAAATGCAATGGCAGTTATGATGGGACTGGCTGAAAAAGAATTTATACCGGCTATTGTAAAAAACATTGTGAGAAATCTGGAAGATCATGATTATCATCTAACAACAGGATCGGTGGGGACGAAAGCCGTCATCCAGACCTTATGTGAAAATGGGTATGAAGATGTTGTGTTTAAAATCATGACAAAGACAACATCTCCCAGCTTTGGTTACATGATTGTTAATGGTGCCACAACTATATGGGAAAGATGGGAAGCAGATCATGATAATAATATCATGAATTCCAGAAATCATCCAATGTTTGCACAGGCATGCGTTTGGTTCTATAAGTATCTGGGGGGAATCAATCTCAGTTGTGATGCATCAGGAACACAGAAATTAACGCTTTGCCCGCTTATTCCGGGCGGATTGAATCAGGTGAGCGTAAGTATGGAAATTCTGTCCGGACAGATTAAGTCTGAATGGGAAAAGAAAGAAGAGGAGCTGATTATTACAGTGGATATTCCGCAAAATGTAGAAACGGAAGCCAGAATACTTAAGAAATATGGTACAGTTTCAGAAATACAGAGTTCAATAAAAGCTGATTCAGAAGAAGCAGAGGACTATATTTTGTTTAAACTTTGTGCAGGCAGACATAGAATTGTAATTAAACGATAAAGAACGCCGCAATAATATTTTGATTGAAGTGAATACATTTTTTACATGGAACCCTTTTAATGCGGTAGAAAACAAATTTTGTGCAGAAAGCAGATTTGGGGTATTTTCAAACTTGATGCTTTGGTTTATAATAAAAATGTCATATTTTTATGCTTTGGATGTGGCAGATTTATATACTAAAGATCAGGCGCTGTTTTAATATCAATATATTATTTGCACTGTTTTGAAGCGGAAGAATCAAGTATTGCTATCAATTATGGTGGAAGAAAAATGTGCAGATAGCAGATCATATGATATTAGACATAGTGAAAGGAAAATGACAGTGCAAACTCAAAAGAAGACACCAATTTCTATTATTGATAATGATGAAGCACCGGCGCTCCCGTTTAAATTGAAAATTATTAATCGTATCAATATTCTTAAATGTTTTCGGGATGGAAAAGGCCACACGGTAAGTGAGATATCCGGTCTTACTGGAATCAGTAAAATTACGACCATGCGAGCAGTGCATTTTTTCTGCGAAAAGGGTGTGCTTATCACACAGGGAAAAGTATATCAGAATAATACTGGCGGAAAATATCCGGAAATTTTCAAACTGTATATCACAAAATATATTTTATGTATCACAATGTGGCCTGGAATTGTCTGCCTTACATTGATGGATTTTTGCGGAAATGTTATCAAGAGGGTAGAGTACCTGGATATTGATACGCATAAGACATCGGTGGACGAAATTGAAGAATTTCTGCTTCAAAAAATTGTATTGCTCTTAGATGAAATGAACATAGATAAGGAAGAAGTTTACGGTGTTGCAGTGTCAACTGCAGGAATTATTGACTATCAGAACAAGCGGATTAAATACAATGCACAGGCATCAGAATGGGGAAATAATATTTCGATTCTGGATCCGCTGAAGCAGTTTTTTGGGGAAAATACATATTTCTTTCTGGAAAATGGCGGTAAAACAATAGCTCGTGCGATACTTCGCAGGCCTGAGGTAGGAAAAAAGAGGGTACTGATTTTCACAACTACCTGGGGAATTTCCGGATGTTTTATGCAGGAAGGAAGAATTCTCAATGGAAAAAATTCTCTTATAGGGGAAATTGGACATATGATTCTGGATGCAAATGATAAGGAAAAGTGCAGTTGCGGAAGCCATGGATGTCTGGAGAGAATGGTCGATATTAAGAGAATCAGAGAATCTCTCAAAGAAAGAACTCTTCCGGAGGAGTCAGGGTTAAACGCAATACCGTGGAACGAAGTTACTTTGCTGGATTTATTTAATCTGGCAAATCAGGGAGATATGGTCTCGCAGGAATATGTTGCATATCTGGCAGATTGTTTTGCGCTTACTTTAAGAAATATTTCTCTTGTTTTTGATCCTGAACTGGTTTTCTTTATAGGCGATTATGCATATGCAGGAGAGTATTTTGACAGATGCCTGAAGACCAAGTTGAGTGAATTCAGATATTATGCCAACGATGATTTTTTTGAAATCATGTATGAGGAAGAAACCATGTTGAAAATGGATTACATTGGTGCTGCGGTTGCAGTAACAGACCATTTCTTTGATGATGTTGAACTCTACGAAGGAGAGTGATTTCGCTGGCAGGCTTTTGGAGGATAAAGATGAATTTTTTTGAGAAAACAGATTTTGGGAATGGAATTATCCGCATTAGTACGCCATTTGATGTTTACGTATATCTTATTATAGGAAGAGAAAAAGCCGCATTGATTGATACGGGATATGGTGTAGGCGATTTGAAAACTTATATTCGGTCAATTACAGAACTTCCGCTGATTGTTTTGTGCACTCACGGGCATGTTGATCACGCCAGCGGGTCTGATCAGTTTGAAGAGGTTTATCTAAACCATAACGACTGGTATCTGGAACGAAGTCACACAACGATTGAGAAAAGGATTGAATTTGCAGAAAATCTATCTGGTATTCGTCCAAAAGAAGAAGATATGATTTTACAGAGAACAAGGCAGTACCTGGATATCGAATCTGGTAAGAAGATCGACCTTGGAGGATTGGAAATAGAAGCGATTGCCTGTCCGGGTCATACTCAGGGATGTATGTGTTATCTGGTAAAAGAACTGAGAATGCTGCTTCTTGGAGACGCCTGTAACAGCCGGTCATTCTTGTTCTATCCAGAAGCAAGTAAAATACAGGACTACCTGATCAGCCTGGAAAAGCTGAATGCGAGATCGGATGATTTTGATCATGTCCTGTTTTTTCATCCGGATAACTTTGGAGATAAGAACAATATTGAAGAGAATATTGAAGTCTGTAAGGAAATATTGAGCAGTAAAGATGATCATATTCCGTTTAATATTCTTGGATGTGATGTTTTTGCGGCAAAAGAAGTCTATAGTGATGGACGCAGAGTAGATGGAAAATCAGCCAATATTTTGTACACATCAGAAAAGTTATAAATAGACAATAAATCTTTCGGTATACCTACCTCAAGAAGTTTGTAAGTATCCTGAACAGGGACATATAAAATCTGTTCAGGATATTTTTACTTTATCTGAACGGATTATTGACTGTTGATACAAAAGTTTGTACTCTTTACACTGCGGTATAAGGAGTGATAAAATAGGAACATCATACGAAGGAGAACAGTGTGTCATGAAAAAACTGGAAGAGAGGATTTTGAAAGACGGCATTGTCCGCAGCGGAAATGTACTGAAGGTGGACAGTTTTATCAACCATCAGATGGATATGGAACTGTTTGAAGAAATGGCAAAGGAATGGAAACGTCTTTTTGCGGGGAAACCCATCAATAAAATTTTGACAATTGAGGCCAGCGGCATCGGGATTGCGGCAATTGTGGCAAAAGAATTTGGGGTACCGGTAGTGTTTGCCAAGAAATCGATGAGTATCAATCTGGATTATGATAATTACTGTACGCAGATACAATCTTTTACACATGGAAAGGTATATGACGTTATTGTATCGCGGAAATTTCTGGGGCCGGAGGATCATGTGCTGATTATTGATGATTTCCTGGCTAACGGCTGTGCGCTTCTGGGATTGCTGAATCTGGTGAATGTGGCGGGAGCCGTTGTGGAAGGCATCGGGGTAGCTGTTGAAAAAGGTTTCCAGAAGGGCGGCGATATGATCCGCGAAAAGGGCATTCAGCTTGAGTCACTGGCAATCGTAGAATCCATGGATGAAGAGAATGGAACCATAATTTTCAGAGAACAGTAAAAGGGGAAAACTATGCTTTACACTGTACCGCATTTTTATAAAAAATTTCGTTGTACTGCTTCGGCCTGCCCGGCAACCTGCTGCGCAGGCTGGCAGATTGTTATCGACAGAAAATCACAGAAGAAATATAAGGCATATCGGGGAACGTTCGGCAACCGCCTGAAAAACTCCATTAACTGGAAAGAAGAGGCTTTTGAACAATATAGCGGCCGGTGTGCTTTTTTGAATGAAAAAAATCTGTGTGATATTTATACGGAAGCCGGACCGGAAATGCTCTGTGCCACCTGCCGGAAGTATCCCCGGCACATTGAAGAATTTGAAAATGAGCGGGAGATATCCCTTTCCATGTCCTGCCCGGAAGCTGCGCGGCTGATTTTGGGAGAAAAGGAAAAGGTCCGTTTTGTTACGGCGGAAGACGAAAAAGAGGAAGAACTGGAAGAATTTGATGATTTCCTCTATTCAGCCCTTCAGGATACGAGAACGGTTCTGATAGAAATCATGCAGAACCGGGAAGAAGACGTTTTTGTCAGGATGGCGCAGACGCTTGCCCTTGCTCATGATGTGCAGAGCCGTATTGACGCAGGAAAGCTGTTTGATGTGGAAGCACTTTTAGAGCGATCGAAAAATCCGTCGGCTTTGAAAAAATGCCGGGAAAAAGTACTGGCACATGGCGAAAAATCCGTGTTGTCTGAAATGGAAATATGTAAGGCTCAAATGGAATTGCCGGGTGAATGGGAAGTCCTGGATGAAGACTGGTACAGTGACAGAGTGAAGTGGAGATCTATGCTGTACCTGTCCTGCCCGGAAACTTATAACAAATGGAAACGGGCATTCCGGCAGCAGGCAGTGATCCCGCAGGAGGAATATGAGCAGATGATGGTATATTATCTGTTTACATATTTTTGCGGAGCGGTATATGACGGTGATGCCCTGTCAAAAGTAAAGATGGCGGTAGTAAGTACTCTTATATGGGAAGAAACCGTGTTTGCTGTATGGACGGAACAGTGTTTTCATATATCATTTGATGAACGGCTGCGCCTGGCATGGCGATACTGCCGGGAACTGGAACATTCCGATCCGAATCTGATACAGATGGAAAATCTGATGGATTTCAGGCTGGAAGCGGAGTGCGGGATTTTGATGGGACAGCTGGCAGCTGCAGCGCAGCAGAAGCAGGAACGAGTCAGGATTTAATAAAAAGAGCGTCAGACATGAAGCTTTGTCTGGCGCTTTATTTACATTTTTGGATGTGTTTCCATTTTTTCTGAATAATACATTTCATCCCGGCATTATTTTTGACTTGGAGGAGCAACGCTGTCTCGAATTTTAAATTTTCCGGATGTCAGCACTTTTGCCGGAGTTGGATGTGGATTGTGAATGGCATCCATAAGTAACTGTATGGACCATTTTCCTATATCAATTCTGTAAATCTTCGTAGTTGTAAGAGGAGGATCAATTAATGAAGCAGATGGAATGTCATCAAGACCGATAATTGAAATATCATGAGGTATATGATATCCATACTCCTTTAATGCGCGGATAACACCAATTGCGATAGAGTCGTTGTTACAAAACAATGCTGTGGGAAGCGATGGTGTATTTTTTAATATGTTTTTGAATTCTTCATATGCTAACGTGATATTCGGAACAACGTAGTATTCGTGTTTAGGATTAAATTTTAGTGAAAGTTCCTGCATTTTTTCGTGAAATGCAGCATCGCGCTCTTCAAAATTAGTTATATGTACACTGCTTCCCACATGACCGATACTTCTATGGCCGAGATCATAAAGATATTGCACTGACTGTTTTACGATTTCTTTGTTATTCATTACTACACAATTGATATTATAGGACGGCATATAATTATCAATGATAACAAGTGGTATATCCAGGTTTGTAAGAAAAAATGACGATTTTTTAAACAGTTCAGTTCCGAGCAAAATTAATCCGGCAGTTTGAGAGGCCTTGATATGGCGTAATGAATTTTCCAGATTCTGGTCATTAATTGAAGTCAGAACAAGGTTATATCCATTCTTCCGAACTTCAACTTCAGTAGCATCAATGATTTCGCTTACAAATCCATCGTTTTTATCAACAAGTAAACCTGTAGTTGAATATTTGAGGAAATAAATGTTTTTTCCGCTATTGTTAGAACGGCGGACCCGTTCTGTTCCGTATCCATATTTTTTCAGTGCATCAAGCACCCTGCATCTGGTTTTGTCGCTCACACCCGGCTTTCCGTTCAATACAATTGAGACTGTTGACGGAGAAACATCCAGTAAGTCCGCAATCTCTCTGATTGTCATAGGCACTCCTCCCATTATCATAAATTTTATAATAATTTTTAGTAATCAGTTATATTTCATTTATAATATTTATTATTATAATGTCGATTTTTTAAAAAATCAACATCAAGTTTATAAAATGAATCAACTAAACACATTTATAAGTTTAGTAAAATGTCTAGTACGATTTAATTGACAATGCTATAAAACAGTGATAATTTTATATTGTAAGACAAATTTGTATATTATTTTTTTCAAAGAAACACTAATATACCGAAAAAATATTTAATAAACAAATTTGTCTGATTACTAAAAAATAATGGGAGGGAAAGCAATGAAAAGAAATTTAGCGATTTTAGTATCCGCAGTATTGAGTGTAAGTATGCTTGCCGGCAGTTCAGCTGTGTATGCAGAAGGGACCCCGGAAACTGAAAACGGGACCGAAAAAATGAAAATTGCATTTATTCCGCAGCTGATAGGTATTCCGTATTTCACGGCTATGGAAATTGGAGGAAATGCCGCCGCTGAAGATTTGGGGGTCGAGTATTTGAATGTTGGTTCACCGACGGCGAATGCAGTGGAGCAGGTTAAGATTATGGACAGTCTGATCAGGCAGGGGGTAGACGCAGTTTCAATATCCGTTCTGGATACCGAGTCCATTAATCCTTATATTGATCAGGCAAAAGAAGCAGGAATTCTTGCTTATACTTCAGATTCTGACGCACCAAATTCCAACAGAGAATTTTTTGTATGTCAGGCCATGTCTGATGACATGGGAAGAACTCTAATTGATGAATTAGTTAAGCAGACCGGCGAAGAGGCGCAAATTGGGTTTGTTTCAGGAGAATCTACTGCAAGTAACCTGAATGCCTGGATTGATGCCATGAAAGAACGTGTAGACGAAAAATATCCAAATATAGAGATTGTGGATGTTCGCTATACGACAGATGGCAGTACGGAAGATGCTTTAAAACAAACACAGGAAATGATGATTAAATTTCCGGAACTTAGAGGCGTTGTAGGAGTTGCCACCAGTGTTGTTCCTGGTCTTGCCCAGGCGGTTCAGCAGGCGGGAAAGGCCGGTGAGATTTCTGTTATCGGTGTAGCGAGTCCTAATGTTGTAAGGCCTTATATTGAAGCCGGAGTTATGAAATGCTCTGTTCTCTGGAATGCGGTAGACCTTGGGTATTTAACAGTGTGGGCTGCGCATCACTGGATAACAGAGGGATCCTTTGAAGCAGAATTCAAATTGGATGCAATTGACAACACAATCCAGTGGATTGAAGATGAACGGACTCTCTTGCTTGGTGATCCGCTCGTTATTGATGCAGACAATGTAGATGATTTTGATTTCTAAACCGTGTCAAACTCATCCGGACAAGTGGTTGATGGGGTAATGTAGTTTGCCCCGTCAACCAGTATATACACTTAAATATGTACAAATAGATGGGGTAAATTGATATGGAAAGCAGAAAAGAAATTCTGGCCTTGAATCATATTTATAAAATATTTGGCGGAAATACCGCTTTGAATAATGTCAGCCTGAATCTTTATAAAGGAGAAGTACTTTCCGTTGTTGGAGAAAATGGAGCTGGTAAATCCACACTCATGAAAATAATAGCCGGAGCTGAAAGACCCGATTCCGGTACGATTATGCTGGAGGGAGAAAACATTGAATTTCAGTCCACTCTGGATGCACTCAGGAAGGGTATATCGATTATTTATCAGGAGCCGAACATTTTCAGTGATCTGTCCGTAATAGAAAATATTTTTATCGGAAACGAGATCAGGAATGGGGCAAGCCTCTCCTGGAAGAAAATGTACGAGGAGACTTGCAAAGCATTAAGGGCTGTAGACGTTCCGATTGAGATTGCTACGCAGAAGATGGAAACATTAACGATAGGAACACAGCAACTTGTTATGATTGCCAGGTGCCTTCAAAGGCAATGCAAAATCCTGATTCTTGATGAGCCGACATCGATTTTAAGCCATGGAGAATCTGAAAAACTCTATAAGATTATTGAGCGTCTGACAGGCAGCGGTGTAAGCGTCATTTATATCAGCCACCGAATTCAGGAAGTTTTACGGTTATCCGATCGGATTATGATACTCCGCGATGGCGTAGTCACCGCTTCGGATATTAAACCACAAAATACAAACGAGTCTAAAATCGTTGAGGCAATGTCCGGAAGAAGTATTGATATGAATGTTTATCGCCAGCGTGATCTTTCAGCTTCAAAGACAATCATGGAAGTAGAACAATTATCAAAAGACAGAATGTTTCAGGACATCAGTTTTAGCCTTAAAGAAGGAGAAGTTCTTGGTTTTTATGGATTAGTAGGATCAGGCCGCTCTGAAATGGCAAGAGTCATTTTTGGGGAAACAAAAAAAGATTCCGGAACGATTAAATATGATGGGACAGTTATCGAAAATCGTTCTCCGGGCGAGGCTATTGCAAGGAAACTGTACTATATGCCAGAAGACCGCGGGGTGCAGGGGCTGTTTTCAGGACACAGCGTCGGAGAAAATATGAGTGTATCTTTCCTTGATTTGTTCAAAGGCCGGTTACAAAGCATTAACAGAAAAAAAGAGAACAAAGCTATTGATGATAATATAAAAAAATACAAAATCAAAACTTGTGGTAAGGACGCGGAAATTATGTCACTTTCCGGGGGAAATCAGCAGAAGGTTTTATTCTGCAGATGGCTGATTGATACCCCAAAGGTATTGATTCTTGACGAACCAACACGTGGAATTGATATTGCTACCAAGATGGAGATTCATGAATATATTATGGATCTGGCAAAATCGGGTGTGGCTGTAATTGTTATTTCATCTGATATGAGTGAAATTATGTCAGTTTCAGATCGGTTAATCGTAATGTACAGGGGAAAAATCGTTTCAGAGTTTGACAGAAAGGACATCACAGAACAGGGCGTATTAAGCGCCGCATTAGGATTAGTACAGGAGGAGGCAATGCCATGAAAAATGAAATTAATTGCTGGGTCGATGAACATAGAGAAGAACTGCTGGTTTTCTTAAAAGAGATTATTGATACCCCCAGTGTAAATAACTTTTTTGCGGTCAATGATGATGAAAAAAAATCAGAAGAATATCATGAGAAAAACTGCCAGAAGGTTGTTTATAAGAAATTATCTGAACTTGGTTTTTCGGTTGATATGTGGGAACCAGATGTAAATGCGCTGTCTAAATATAAAAACAGAGCGGGATATCATCCGGAAAGAGACTATAGAGACCGTCCGTCACTGTGCGGTGTATTGAAGGGAACAGATCCGACGAAAGGCAAGTCTCTTATGTTGCTCGGTCATATTGATACTGTAATTGAAGGGAGCGGATGGACAAAAAAAGCATTTGATGCATCCGTTGAAGATGGGATTATGTATGGCCGCGGATCAGTTGATCAGAAAGGCGGAATTGCAGCCATGATCAGTGCGGTTGAGGTGCTCAATCGTCTGGGATATAAAATAAATGGAGATGTTCTTGTCAGCACTTTCTGCGATGAAGAAGCTGGCGGTATGGGGATTATGTCTGTAATGGACAAGGGCTATCGTGCCGATGCTGCAATTATGACAGAACCGACCAACCTGCTTATGGCGCCAATGTGCAGAGGTATCCTTTGGGGAAAACTGACGGTTGAGGGCAGATCTGGTCACATTGAAATGTATCAGGGCGATTTCCGAACCGGGGGCGCAGTGGATGCCATTGACAAAGCCATGCTGTATATCGATGCGTTTAGAAGATTGAATGATGACTGGAGGATTACGAGAACGCATCCGCTGCTTCCAAATCCATGTCAGATTTTTGTTGCACAATTCAATGCAGGAGAATTTCCGACATCATTTGCAAATAAGGCAGAGATTATTTTTAACGCACAGTACAGACCCTGTGATCGTGACGAGAATTTACTGGGAGGAAAGGTAAAACAGGAGATTTTGGATTTGATTAATAACGTAGCAATGACCGATCCCTGGCTTAAAGACCATGTTCCTGGTGTTGAATGGCTGATGGATGCTGACTGCGCTGAAACCAGTGCAGACCATGAATTTGTAAAATGTATGTCAAATGCGGCTGCAGAAGCAGGCTTTACTGGTGAGGTTGGCGGCCTTGGTTTCCATACGGATATGGGATGGCCTACAAACAGTGGTATTCCGGTTATTAATTACGGTCCGGGAAGACCTGAGGTATCTCACAGAAGTGATGAGGGTTTGCCGGTAGAAGATTACTTTACTTCTATTAAAGTAATGGCGTCTACAATTGTTGACTGGTGTGGAATAAGGAGAGATGAACAATGAAAAAATATGCTCCGAAACCGAGAGCGCGAGAGTATGTGACATTGCTGCTTATTTTGATTGAAGTGGCCATTATGGGCAGCATCAACAAAAATATTTTTTCCAATATTAATATCTCTCAGGTAATCTCAAATGCTGCAGAGTTGTCCATTGTCTGTATCGGCATGAATATAGTAATCATGCTTGGAGGAATTGATCTGTCTGTTGGTGCGATTATGGGACTGTCGGCATTAGCTGCCGGTCATATGCTGCAAATAAGCGGAAATTCTTTTCTTGTTATTGGTATTGCGGTGGCAGTTGGTGCCTTGCTCGGATCAATAAATGGATTTCTGATTGTCAAACTTAAAATTCCGGATATGGTTGCAACTCTTGCAACAATGAATATTTATCGGGCAGCAATTTTTGGTTTGCTTGGCGGACAGTGGCTTACAGGACTTATACCAAAGTATGGACGAATTACAACCGGAAAAGTATTTGGGGTTCCTGTGATTATATTTCTGGTTATTTTATTCTATATTTGCTTTTACTGGGTTACAAATTATACATCTTTCGGAAGAAAGATTGCGGCAGTTGGAACCAGCAGTAAATCTGCGGCTCTTTGTGGAATCAACCCGGATTTTATTAAAATGTGTTCCTATCTTCTGATTGGCGCATTGGCAGGGGTTTCGGGATCTTTATATATAGCAAGAATGGGAGCGGTGGAGATGCAGGTGGGGGTAAGGTTACATACTGACTGCATTGCAGCCGTTGTGGTTGGCGGCATGGGAATGGGAGGAGTTGGCGGAAAATCTACTCTTCTCGGAACGTTAGCAGGGGTATTTTTTATTTCATTTTTACGCAACGGCATCGTGATTTTGGGAATACCTTCTTTACTGGAATATTTTGTAACCGGTCTGCTGATTATTCTGTCTCTTTGTGCGGATGTTATTGTATTTAAACAAAAAGCACACATTAACAAAAAGAAAGCCGCAGCAATACGGTAGGAGGTGAGGGAAATTGAAAAAAGACGGTATAATCAAACTGCTGACAAATCGTACGGTTCTGCTTCTTTTGCTTCTGGCAGCTTCGCTGATTGTAATTAATTTTCTTGCTCCCGGTTTCGTAAGTGTGACGAACCTGCTTGGTGTAACACAATTTGGTGCGGTTATTCTGCTGCTTGGCATTGGACAATCAATTGTTATGGTATCCGGCGGCGGAGGAATTGATCTTTCAATTGGTACAATTGCCAGTCTGTCTGGTATTTTGTTTGGTATCCTGTGCGTTCAGACAGGGATGAATCCTCTTTTCGCAGCCATGCTTGTGATTGCATTTGGCATGCTATTGGGCTTCTTCAATGGATTTCTTGTGTCTGTTTTGAATCTTCCGGCATTTATTGCAACGCTTAGTACCAGTTACATGTATAGCTCATTATCGCTTTATATCACTGGCGGCGTTCCAATCAGTGGTTTTGAAAAGTCATTTGCATGGCTGGGACAGAAAACGACATTTCTGATCCCGAACCAGGTTCTGTTTGTAGCTGCGCCCATACTCATCATAACATTGTACGCTGTAAATCATACTAAATATGGAAGGCATATTTATTTAACCGGATCGAATGCAAATGCAGCAATATTTGCTGGAATTGATGTGAAAAAAATTCGCTGCATTAATTATATTTTAGATGGATTTTTAGCTTCTGTTGCCTCTATTGTTATGTGTTCCTGGCTTATGACAGCAAGAGCGGATGCCGGTTCCGGTTACGATTTACAGACCATAGCGGTAGCGGTGCTTGGAGGCATCGACATCAATGGCGGCGCGGGGAAATTGTCAGGTGTTATAATTGCAGTCCTGATTACAACAATTATTTCCACAGGCATCCAGTATGCAAACCTCAATGGTATCTGGCAGCTGGCAGTGCTGGGCATTATCCTGATTCTGTCCGTTTCGATGAATCAGGTACTTATTTATCACTCAAAAAAAGTAAGTAAACAAAAACAAAAGGAAATTATCAATAATATCTGAATAAAAGGAGAGTTGTCTTATGGGAAAGTGTAGAATTACTGTTATTAAAAAAATGGCGAACGTTGAGATTCAAAAAGAATATATGACGAATCCGGCACCGGAGGGCACAGATCCGACTTGCGATGCTTTTCAGGTGGGTCAGGTGTTTGATTATGAAAATGGAGGGCCAATGCCGGAAGGTTTTTGTCCATGGGCATGGGGAGATCTCAATCGTGATATTGAGGGCATTTGCGCAGGTGCAAATTTTTCATGGATAAAAGATGAAAAAATCATGATTTCCTGCTGCACGGACGGAACAAGACCGGTTATTTTCAAGATTGAGAGAATTGACTGATTGGAAACTGCATACAAAGTCTAAATAAAAGGATTGATTTAAGTATGAAAAAAATAATCAATAAACCAGAAGAATATACGGATGACATGCTGCTTGGAATTTATAAAGCGCATGGTGAGAGTGTACATTTTGCAAATGGAGATCTGCGCTGCTATTGTATAAATGAAAAAATACCGAATAAAGTTGCAATTATTACAGGAGGTGGAACAGGACATTTGCCGTTATTTTTGGGATACGTTGGCAAAGGGCTTCTCGATGGCTGTGCAGTGGGGAGTGTATTTCAGTCACCATCTGCCGAGCAGATTTATACTGTCAGTAAAGAAGTGGAGTCTGGCGCAGGAATTCTTTATCTGTATGGTAATTATACAGGAGATATTATGAATTTCGATATGGCGGCGGAACTTTGCGAAATGGAAGATATTAAAACATTATCTCTTGTAGGTGCAGATGATGTTAATTCCGGATCTCCTGAGGTTCGCAGGGGTGTGGCAGGTATTTATTTCCTGTATAAAGCTGCCGGTGCCTGCGCAGCAAAAATGGGTACTTTGGAACAGGTTTATGCCGCAGCAAAGAAGGCGGCCGAAGCAACCAGAACGGTTGGATTTGCACTGACCCCCTGTATTATTCCGGAGGTTGGAAAACCTAATTTTACGCTGGGTGAAAACGAAATGGCCATGGGAATGGGGATTCATGGAGAGCCTGGTATCTGGAATGGAGCAATTAAGACGGCGGATGAGATTGCGGCAGAATCATTAGAAAGCATAAATGCAGATATGCCGCTAATTTCCGGCGATGAGGTCTGCGTTATGATTAATGGTCTTGGGGCGACTTCTTTGGATGAACAGTATATTTTGTATAACAGTGTGTATAAATGGTTAAATGAGAGGGGGATTCGGATCTATCATCCAAGAATTGGTGAATTTGCAACATCAATGGAGATGATGGGAGCCTCTATTACTGTTTGCAAGCTTGACGCAGAATTAAAAGAGTATCTTGATTTTCCGGTGGATACGCCATTCATCCGGTAATTAACAAAGGAGGATAATTATGGACAAAATCTCCCTGGCTGATATCCCGGAGATGTTTGAAGCAATTGCAAAAAAGATGAATATTGTTGCAGAGGAACTGTGTGAAATGGATGCCAGAATGGGTGATGGAGATCTTGGACTTACCATGAAAAAAGGTTTTGGCGCACTTCCTCAGATTATACGTGAACTTGAAGAAACAGACATTGGCAAACTGATTATGAAATCCGGAATGAAAATGGGCTCAATCGTTCCTTCCACCATGGGAACTTTGATGGCTTCCGGATTGATGACAGGCGGTAAAGCTCTTGTGGGAAGAAATTCTATTGATGCGATTGCTTTTTCTGATTTCCTGAACGGTTTTGAAGAGGGAGTCAGAAAACGTGGTAAATGTACAAGAGGAGACCGGACTTTACTTGATGCAATCGGTACGGCGTCTGATGTCTGCAGAGAATATCTTGCAGAGCATCCCGAAGCATCCCTTGAAGAAGTTGCGTCCATCGCCTTAAGAGGGGCGGAACAGGGGGTTGAAGCTACGAGAAGGATGATTCCCAAATATGGTAAAGCCGCAGTTCATAAGGCGGCTGCCAATGGGGAACGTGATCAGGGGGCATGTGCCGGGATGTATATGATTGCAGGTATACGAGATTACATCTGCAGCAACAGATGAATCAGTATTTCTTTACTTGACCTTTGTAGTCTGGTATAATGTAACCACAGGATACACATAATTATGATGCTATTTGCATTAACTGAACCAGACTGGCATTTGTAAAAGCTGCCGCTGCAGGAAAATGGATTCTGCGGGGATTGGAGATGCCGTAAGCTGCGGAGGGATTGGAATACATGAGGCGAAACAAATGACACTAACACAGCTGCACTATCTTATTATCATAGCAGAGACGAAATCCCTGAATAAAGCTGCGGAACAATTGTATGTATCACAGCCGTCACTGACCAGTGCAATGAAAGAACTGGAAAAGGAACTGGGAATTATTCTGTTTAACCGAAGCGGGAGAGGCGTTACCCTGACCAATGACGGAATAGAGTTTCTCCTGTATGCAAAGCAGATCTATGGGCAGTACGAGAGTGTACTGCAGAAGTATGGAAAAGGCGGTGCCTGTAAGAAAAAGTTTGGCGTATCTACTCAGCATTATTCCTTTGCAGTAAAAGCTTTTGTGGATATGGCGCGGGAATTTGACATGTCCCAATATGAATTTGCCATCAGGGAAACAAAAACAGCTGAAGTGATCAGTGATGTGAGCACGATGAAAAGTGAGATAGGCGTACTCTATTTGTGCGATTTTAACCGAAAAGCCATGGAGAAACTTTTGAAATCTGCAAATCTGGAATTCCATCATCTGATTGACTGTCAGGCGTATGTATATATATGGAAGGAACACCCTCTGGCGGGGGAGAAATCTATCAGTTTTGAACAGCTGAAGGACTACCCGTGCCTGTCCTTTGAGCAGGGAGATAATAGTTCTTTTTATTTTGCAGAAGAAATTTTGTCTGCGAATGAGTACTCACAGGTTATCAAAGCAAATGACCGGGCTACCATGCTGAATCTGATGGTAGGGCTCAATGGCTATACGCTTTGCTCAGGAATCATATGTGAGGAACTAAACGGAAATGATTATCTTGCAGTCCCGTTTCAGGATGACGAGCAGAATCCTAACAGTACGATGGAGATTGGATATATAATAAGAAGGAACTCGATTTTAAGCGGGATGGGAGAACGGTATATAGAAGCAATCAAAGACTATCTCAATATCAGTTAAGAATATAAGAATATCCGGTTATAGAAAAAATTTATAACCGGATATTTTTTTTGCGTATTAGACAGAAAAAACCTACTATGTTAGTATGAATACAGGAAATAGATAAAACAAGAATGAAATCGGAGGAAATAGAAATGGCAAATATCAGAGATTCTAAAAACTGGGGATTTGAGACAAGACAATTACATATCGGGCAGGAACAGGCAGATCCGGTTACGGATGCAAGGGCAGTTCCAATTTATGCGTCCACATCATATGTGTTCCATAATTCGCAGCATGCCGCTGACCGTTTTGGACTCAGGGATGCCGGAAATATTTATGGAAGGCTGACAAATCCTACACAGGATATTTTTGAGCAGCGTATCGCATCTTTGGAAGGGGGAGTTGCGGCACTGGCAGTATCATCCGGAGCAGCAGCTATTTCTTATACCTTCCAGGCACTGGCAAAGGCCGGAGAACATATTGTGGCATCGAAGACGATTTACGGAGGAACCTGGAACCTTCTGGCTCATACGCTGCCGCTGACCAGCGGCGTCAGCACGACTTTTGTAGATCCGGAAGTGGAAGGTTCTTTCGAAGCGGCAATACAGGAAAATACAAAAGCAGTTTTTGTAGAGACTTTGGGTAATCCAAATTCCAATCTGGTGGATCTGGAAGAGATTGCGAAAATTGCACATAAGCATAATATTCCGCTGGTAGTAGATTCTACCTTTGCAACACCGTACCTGATCAGGCCGCTTGAGTACGGGGCAGATATTGTGGTCCATTCGGCAACAAAATTTATCGGAGGACATGGCACAGCGATTGGCGGCGTTATCGTTGACGGGGGAAATTTTGACTGGAAAGCATCCGGAAAATATCCATGGATTTCAGAGGCGAATCCGAGTTATCACGGAGTATCTTTTTCAGATGCAGTGGGAGCAGCAGCATTTGTGACTTATATTCGTGCAGTCGTTTTGCGCGATACAGGCGCAACCCTTTCTCCGTTCCATGCATTTATTTTCCTGCAGGGATTAGAAACTTTATCACTGCGTGTGGAACGTCATGTGAGCAACGCACTGAAAATCGTAGAGTATCTGGCAAATCATCCTCAGGTAGAAGCGGTGCACCATCCATCGCTTGAGAGTGAACCCAGTCATGAGTTATACAAAAAGTATCTGCCAAATGGCGGAGGCTCTATCTTTACTTTTGAAATTAAGGGAGATGCAAAGACTGCCCAGACTTTTATTGACAATCTGGCGATTTTCTCATTGTTGGCAAACGTAGCGGACGTAAAGTCACTGGTCATTCATCCGGCTACTACAACCCACAGCCAGTGCACAGAGGAAGAATTGCTGGATCAGGGAATTAAACCAAATACCATTCGCCTTTCCGTTGGTATTGAAAAAGCAGAAGACTTGATTGCGGCGCTGGATGCAGCATTTGAGACAGTGAAATAAGTTTGAAAGTCAGACAGAGGAAGACAGTACTGCCGTTGAAGAGACTGGTACAGATTGATGTGCCGCCCTCAACGGCAGTTTTTTATTATACTAAAAATTCTGGTACTTTACAAAATAATTATCACATCATCAGAAGAATTGTGCAAAAGCACCAAAAAATAAACGCTCGGGGGGGTATTTTTGGTATATTTTAAATTGTAAAGGATGATACAATGAAATCAAATAAGGCATAATGCTGACGATATTATATGGGAACTGATATTGGCCCATGTTTTTTACAGGGCTGTATAAAAAATCACAGAAGGAGAGAGAAGCATGAAGAAGGAAAGGCTAAGACGTTTCCTGGCATTTGTAATGGCGGGGTTGCTTGTCTTAGGAATATTTCCAAATGAATCTTATTTGGGATACCTGACTGGTATAGTCACGGCTGAAGAAGGTGAGGAAACGTCCGTAGAGACTCCGGCGGAAGAGCCGGTGGAAATATCTGAGGAAGCGCCAACGGAGATTCCGGCAGAAGGATCGGTGGAAATACCTGAGGAAG
>JAUNSC010000057.1 GCA_030539395.1 Eubacteriales bacterium | reverse complement strand
AGATATTGTTCAAATATTTGCCGAAAAATACAAGTTGGCTCATTTATGATGAACGGAACGGGAATCTGCTGATTCGGTGTAGTAAAGTCAGGATATTGCGCTTTAATGTCGGGAGATGCCACCAAAATAACCGGATATCTGTTGAGCGGGTGAACAGCAAGGTTAGAGCCAAGTCCGCCTACTTCTTCATAGAATATTCCTAAATCAAGTGTACCTTTCAACAGTTCGTTCCGAATATCATAACAGTTCATAGAATGTAAAAATAAACGGGCTTTGGGTGCTCTTTTACAAAATTCTTTTAAGGCAGGCGGTAATTTATAGCATAACAATGTTTCGCCGACACCTATATGTATAGCCCCTTGATAAGCGGATAAATCGCTTTCAAAACAGTGCATTCTTTCAACGGAATTCAGTACATCGCTGACATATGGAATCAACTGTTCACCGGCTTTTGTAAGTACCATCCTTCTCCCGATTTTTTCAAACAGTTTTGCAGAAAGCTCTTGCTCTAACTGTCCGATTTGAAATGTGATCGTTGATTGGGTATAGTTCAGTTTTTCGGCTGCTCTTGAAAAACTTCCTTCTTCTACGATTGTCTGAAATGTATACAGATACTTCAACTCCATAATCTTCACCTCTGAATGCTTTTATAAAATTGAATTATTGATTCAGATTATTTAAATTGATTTAACTATTTTCTGATGGTATTATACTAAGAAAATGAACAACTTGCAAGGAGCTTTATAATTTATTAAATTTGAACAATAAAAAACAGGTAGTTTTTGACACTGCCTCGGTATTTGCGGAGGATAAACTTATGAAAAAGTATTTAGAAATGTTGAAAAATAGAGGTTCAGATTTAGCAATTGTGATTGATACACATTCGGTTCTAACGGCACCATGGACGATATATAAGTGTAAATTTGGATGTGGGGCTTATGGAAAAAACCATTGTTGCCCTCCGAATGTTCCGACTTATAAAGAAACACAGGAAATATTGGATTGCTTTTCAAAAGGCATCTTATTTCGTACACATGAGGAAAATACAATAACTCCCTTAGCTGTGGAAGTTGCAAAAGAATTATTTTTAGATGGCTATTATAAAGCAATAGCATTCGGCGATGGAAATTGCCAGAAATGTGCAAAATGTAATCCTGAACGCTGTAATTTTCCTGGGCAGACAGTTCCTTCTATGGAAGCTTGTGGTATGGATGTATTTGCAACTGTTCGCAATAATGGTTTAGAGATACATACGCTTCGTGTAAAAGGGGAACCTCAGAATCATTTCGGTTTGGTTTTAGTAGAGTAGAACTGCAAATTCGGGTTGTGATTAGAAAAACAAATTTCCAGTTGATCGGGCAGAACAACATATTATTAAAGAACCAGACACAACGACACAGAAACTTGTGAAATATGTCACAGTTCATGGGATTATGAGCTTAAAACAAGGAAATGCTACGAAAAGTAGCAGAAAAATCGGGATTGTAACCTCCGGTTGCTTGTAATGCAAAATGCATTTTCCTATACTTAGCGTAATCAAAATGAAGGAGGTTACAAATGGCATTTGCAGAGAAATTAAAATCTATCTGCAAGCAGGCGGGGATGCCGCAGGAACAGTTGGCAGAAAAGCCTGGCGTATCAAGGCAGGCTGTTACGAAATGAGAAACAGATGCAGGCATTCCTGATATTGAGAATATCATGGCAATTTCTGCTTTGTTCGATATTTCCATCGACGAACTGCTAGAGATTCAATTTGATGGGGCAGGCAGCGCGGAATTAGTAACATGGGATAAAAATATTGAAGCATGGATTGCACAGATAAGAAAGGAAATTGAGATGAAACCAGAAGAATTTTGAACCGGGCTGCTGTAACAACTGGCATGTTTATCATGCAAAAAATGGTGGCGGGCAGATTCTCCTTTGCACTGCCGGACGTGGATATTATCAGAAATGGAAAAAGGTTTTTGAAAGTGGCATCTTGCATATACTATTTGCAGACAGTATAATAAGTAAAAAAATCAAGGAATACCATGCATTTATGCAATCCTCGGAAGCAGAAACGTGGACTATGACAGGATATATGAATATGGTCTGTATTGAACTGCTTCGTCGTGGATATGATGTCTATGTTGGAAAACTGTATCAGAAGGAAATCGACTTCGTGGCACAAAAAGGAAGTGAAAAAATATATATTCAGGTGAGCGATAATATCTCTGGACAGGAAACATTTGATAGAGAGTGTTTGCCGCTGCTTCAAATTCGAGACGCTTATCCTAAGATGGTTATTGCCCGGACCAGACACCCCCAATATAGCTACGAAGGAATCGAGATTCACGATATGGCTGATTGGTTGTTGCAGGAATAAGAAATCAAAACTTTTCCCGGGGGAGAACGGGATCAGAAAAGGAAATTGAGGGATGTAAATTTATGAATATGGCAGTTAAAAATATAGATGGTGGAAAGGCGCTTGTTTATCATAAGGAATACCCTTTGGAGGTGCATTTTACCCGTGAAAGCTGGAATGGTAGAATGAAAGCATGCCGGGCCATTGGCGCTTCTCTTGCGGAACATGAAATTTCTGCATGGGAACAGGAGCATATAAAACTGCTTTCCGAAATTGCCCCTGCGGAGTTTGACATTTTGCACTATGGTGCAATTGCCGAATTAAAAATGATAAAATAGCAAATTCAGGTCAGGAGAGGAGAAGAGGTTAACATGGCATTGGATTTTGAAGGAAGAGTGGCCGTAGTGACCGGAGGTGCGCATGGTATAGGAAAGTGTATTGCTGAGGAATTTGAAAAGCAGGGCGCTGAGGTTGTTGTTATAGATATAAGTGAAGGCAAACATTATGTAGGAGATGTCAGCAGGCAGTCTGTGCTGGAGGGGTTTGCAAAATACGTTGTTGAAAAATGTGGCCGGGTGGACTTCCTGATCAATAATGCGCTTCCACTTATGAAGGGAATTAATGAGTGCAGCTATGAAGAGTTTCAGTATGCGATGTCCGTTGGAGTTACGGCACCATTTTATCTGACAAAACTTTTTATGCCGTATTTTGGTGAAGGAGCCTCTATTATAAATATTTCATCTTCCAGAGATCGCATGAGCCAGCCACAGACAGAAAGTTATACTGCAGCCAAGGGCGGAATAGCTGCTCTTACACACGCTTTGGCAGTGAGCCTGTCAGGAAAGATACGAGTAAATTCTATTTCTCCCGGATGGATTGATACAGATTATACGGTCTATAAAGGCCCTGATGCATATCAGCAGCCGGCTGGCAGAGTGGGCAATCCTATGGATATTGCAAATATGGTTCTCTTCCTGTGTTCAGAGAAAGCGGGATTTATAACAGGTGAAAATATCTGCGTTGACGGAGGTATGACAAAGCAGATGATCTATCACGGAGATTGTGGATGGACTTTATGCAAAAGTGGATATAAGACAGTTTAGATAGCGTAAAGGAGTTGGAATGCATTTCTGGAAATATTTCAATTGACTTTTGGTATATGGAAACATAATTGTATCACAAAAGCTTGTTATATTAAAATGTTGGGATCAAAAGTATTTGACCCCATGATGCCTTCGGATTTTTCCGCGCTTCGCGCTCCCAAAATCCGAAAAACATTCGAAATCCGCTCATTTTTCTTCGAAAAATGGCTGCTTTCTCATGTTTAACGGGTCCCCAAGTCATGATTTTTCATGCAAGCATGAAAATCATGACCTTTTGACCCTGGCATCATATTAGAAATGTAGTATAAAATTGATAATAACAGGAGGAAGAGATGAGAAAGAGATTTGGATTATTAGCTGGAATGATTTTGGCAGGTATGGCGGCAAATGTGTCTGCAGCGCAGATCACAGAAGATGATGCGAAGAGCATAGTACTTGAGGCGGCAGGATTGGAAGAGAAGGATGTATCATTTACCAGGACAAAAAAAGACAGAGAGGATGGCAGAGATATTATTGAAGTTGAATTCTACACGGAAGAGAAGGATGAATACGATTACGAAGTAATTGCAGAAGACGGTGTGATCCTCAGTGCATCATATGAATGTACCAAACCGGCAGCGGATGGAAAAAAAGTGACTCTGGAACAGGCGAAGGAAGCAGCAGCTGAACATGCAGGTTTAGATGAAGATGAAATTACATTTGTGAAAGAAAAGACCGGGAGAGATGATGGCAGAACAGTTCATGAGATTGAGTTTTATACCGAAGATCAAAAGGAATATGAGTATGAGATAGACGCAGACACCGGAGTGATTCTTTCCTGGGACTATGATGGGGAAATATATATTCGGCAACAGAAAAAATAGAAAAAAAGGCATTTTTATATTATGACTATGAATTTTTATGATAGAATAAAATACGTAGCCACAAGAATTCCATACGGAAAAGTTGCAACCTACGGACAGATTGCCATGCTCTGCGGTAAACCAAAAAATGCGAGGCAGGTGGGTTATGCGCTGGGCCATAATCTGGCGGGAGATGAGATACCGGCGCACCGCATTGTGAACCGTGCGGGATTGCTAAGCGGTGCAGGAGCCTTTGAAACGCCGGATATGCAGAGGAAGCTGTTGGCCGGGGAAGGCGTGGATGTGGTACTGACTGATAAAGGGTGGAAAATAAATTTAAAAGAATATGGCTGGTATCCATCTATGGAAACCGCCGAAAAATTTTACCAGATATTTAAGGAGGAATAAAAGTGCTGTTTGTATGTTATCCAAAATGTTCTACATGCCAGAAAGCAAGAAAATGGCTGGATGCCAATGAGGTGAAATATACAGAACGTCATATAAAAGAAGAGAATCCTACAGAAGAGGAATTGAAGGCATGGATTGCAAAAAGCGGGCAACCGGTAAAAAAATTTTTTAATACCAGCGGGATGCTGTACAGAGAACTCAATTTGAAAGAAAGACTTCCACAGATGACAGATGAAGAACAGATTGAACTTTTAGCAACCAACGGAATGCTGGTGAAGCGTCCGCTTCTGGTCTGTGAAAACGCTGTTTTGGTGGGCTTTAAAGAAGCACAGTGGAAAGAAATATTGTAAACTGCCATAAAAAGAGAAGATTTCCTGAATGGAGGGTAGTAAAATGAGAGATATATTGCTTGTAATAGATATGCAAAATGACTTTATTGATGGCTCACTGGGTACGAAAGAGGCGGAGGCAGTGGTGGATGCAATAGTATCCGAAATTGGAAAATATCCACAGCAGAATGTAATTGCCACAAGAGATACTCATGAAGAAAACTATCTGGAAACCCAGGAGGGGAAAAAGCTTCCGGTAAAGCATTGTATTAAGGGTACGGACGGATGGAGCATTAATAATAAGATCGCGGCGGCTCTGGGTGGCGCTGAAGTGATTAATAAGCCTGCTTTTGGTTCAAAGACCCTTGCAGAAAAGATTGCGGATATGGCGGAAAAGGAAGATATAACTGTGACTCTGATGGGACTGTGTACAGATATTTGTGTGGTTTCTAATGCTCTTATGATAAAAGCGTATGCGCCGGAAGTTCCGGTAAAAGTAATTGCGTCCTGCTGTGCCGGTGTGACACCGGAAAGCCATGAGGCAGCGCTTATAACCATGCGTATGTGTCAGGTGGAGGTTGTATAGACAGACAGCTGAAAGCCAAAAGACAAAAGGGAGGAGTCATGCTGTTTAAGAAGAAGAAAAAAATTCAGATGAAAAGTTATGATAAAACTGTGCAGAGACCGGTTATTAAAGCAAGTATTTGTAATGGAGAACAGGTGGCGGGATTTCAGAATCTGCGGACCGGGAAATTTGAAGAAGTCATGTTGATTTGTGGTGAGGCCGATTTGCAGATATTTATGGACAGCTATGACATAAAGAGGGAAGAAATTGAAAAAATATATTGACCTTCAGGAGTATTATGATGAACTGCTTATGATCAGAAGATGGCTGCACCGGCATCCGGAACTGAGCATGGAAGAAAGGCATACGAGTGAATATATTGCCTGTTATCTGGAAAAGTGCGGACTGACAGTCCAAAGAACCGGAGATGTGGGAGTGATCGCTACTTTGTTTTCAGACAGAGGGCAGGTTTCGGATATGGCGGATGAAAAGTGCAGGACGATTGCAATTCGTGCAGAGATAGATGCTCTGCCGATCCAGGAAGCAACAGGTCTGATCTTTTCCTCTGAAAATCCGGGGGTAATGCATGCCTGCGGTCACGATTGTATTACGGCCGTTGCGTTATGTCTGGCGAAGATATTGTCAACACAGCGGAAAAGTCTTAAACATAATGTGCGCTTTATTTTTGAACCCGCCGAAGAAACGGGACAGGGAGCAAAATATATGATGGAGCATGGTGCACTTGAGAATCCTCAGGTGGATGAAATCCTTATTTTTCACTTCGCAAATCAGGAACCGCGGGGGATGGAGATACAAAAAAGTATTACCACAGCTGGTGTTTGCGGAATTACATTCCGGATAAAAGGAAAATCCACGCACTGGTTTGAGCCGGAAAACGGCAGAGATGCCATGTATGGTGCAGCAAAACTGATTGAGGAGATACATGATATAAATGCGGGTTTCCCGGCTGAATATCCGTTTGTGCTGGGATTCGGCCTTATGAAGGCAGGCGCAGCAGGCAATATTATGGCAGAAGAGGCTATGATAAACGGTTCTCTTCGCACCTTCACAAAAAAGGATGCGGATGCTGTTTTGGAAGAACTGAAAAAACGAATGAAGCGGATTGAGCAGGAGACAGATCTTCGCATTACTATGGATATGGGCAGGAGTATTCCGGCATTTCATAATCATGCGCAGCTTGTGAAGCGGGGGGCGGAGGTTGGCCGTGATCTGATGGGCGAGCGGTTCATGCTGGGAGAAAAGCCCTTTCTTGTAGGGGATAATGCGGCATTTTATGCAGAAAAGATTCCCGGTATGAGAACGGTGTTTCTTGCGGGTAAGCCGGGAGAAAAATGCTGTCCTGTGCATAATCCGGGTTTTGACATTGATGAAACCGTTATGATGGATGCACTGAGATTTTTTTATAGAATGGTTATATGAGGAGCAGTTATGGATACACAGCCACATAAGCGGCGGGTACGCTACAAGGGCACCCACCCCAGGAAATTTGAAGAAAAATATAAAGAACATGATCCGGAAAAATATGCTGATACTGTTGCGAAAGTAATCAGTAAAGGAAGTACTCCGGCAGGAATGCACATTTCCATTTGTGTGCAGGAAATTCTGGATTTTTTGCAGATACGGCCTGGGCAGAAAGGACTGGATGCTACATTGGGGTATGGCGGTCATACAAGAAAGATGTTGGAATGCCTGCAGGGACAGGGGCATATGTATGCGCTTGACATAGATCCGATTGAGATTGTGAAGACGAAGGAACGGCTTCGGAAAGCCGGCTATGGAGAGGAAATACTCACGATTATCCAGGAGAACTTTGCTAATATCGATGTTGTGGCGCAAAAATTCGGCCCATTTGATTTTATGATGGCGGATCTGGGGGTTTCTTCTATGCAAATCGATAATCCGCAGAGGGGATTTTCCTATAAGCTGGAAGGTCCGCTGGATTTGCGGCTGAATCCGGAAAAGGGAGTTTCTGCCGCAGAGAGGCTCAGAGAGGTCAGCAGCGAAGAACTGGAGGGCATGCTGGCAGAAAATGCGGATGAACCTTATGCGGATAAAATTGCAGCGGAGGTTGCCCGTACATTCCGGAAGGGACAGAAGATTGAGACAACGACCCAGATGAGGGAAGCAATTGAGCGTGCACTTGACTTTTTGCCCGAGAACAGGGAAAAGAAAGATATTGTAAAAAAGACCTGTCAGAGAACCTTTCAGGCACTGCGTATTGACGTGAACAGCGAGTTTGAAGTGCTGGATGCCTTTCTGGAAAAGCTCCCCAACGTGCTTTCGCCGGGAGGGCGGATTGCCATATTGACTTTTCATTCAGGGGAAGACAGACTGGTGAAAAAAGCCTTTAATCGTTATCATAAAGAAGGAATTTTCCAGGATATTTCCAAAGAAGTGATACGGCCTTCGGCGCAGGAATGCCGTCAGAACGGACGGGCAAGATCCACCAAAATGAGGTGGGCCATAAAGAAATAAGATGCAAAACGGGGTGAAGGACGATGCCTGTTTTTTATAATGCGTGTGGCAGATTCCACATATAATGTCTGGCCAGAAGACGGATAGCAACTACAAGAAAAATGCTGATGATCATGGCTGCGTCTACGCTCAGCAGAGAGGAGAGAAAGACGTAGCTTACAGCGCCGGCAATGGAAGCGCATGCGTACACATGCTTTTTCAGGACAGCCGGCGTTTCGTTTGCCATAATATCCCGGAGGATGCCGCCTCCCACACCGGTGATCACACCCAGAAACAGTTTCAGAAACATATATTCTCCATAGGTTCCACGGGCAGCGTTGACGCCCACTACGGTGAAAACACCAAGACCTGTGGCATCCAGCAGATTTAATGCGTTTTCATAGAATGGTGAATGCAGCAGGGATATGGTGGAATGGTTAAATTTTACCAGCAGGAACAGGATGATAATGGAGAGGATCGCCACAATCACATAAACCGGTTTTATAAAAAGAACCGGCGGGTGAATACCAAGAATCACATCCCGGATCATACCGCCTCCGACGGCGGTTGTAACACCCAGTACGATGATTCCAAGAAGGTCAAGATCCTTTTGTATGGCAACCATTGCACCTGACGCGGCAAAGGCGATTGTACCGATAATTTCTAAAATAAAGACAAAATCAATTGAATCAGGCATAAGCAGCTCCTGTAACGATTTTTTTAAAATTCTATTCTTTATATATACAATAAATGCGGCAAAATCGCAACATGTTTATAACCTTAAACCGGGTTTAGGATAAAGAAATGTGAAAAATACTTGACCCTCCATCAGGTTTATGGCTTATAAGGAAAGCAAATATCAGCGGGGGTGTGCTATGGTTTCAAGTTTTGAGAGAGATTTTGACGATATCGCAATTTATTACAAACTGACAAAAGAGACAGGTGATCTGGATGATGTTACCTGGAATGATCTGGAGATGGACCGGGTTTTTGAAAAGGTAAACTCGACAAAAAGTTATGTGGGGGAACAGGTACTTTATCGAAGGCTTCATAAGACTGGCAGCAAAGAAGAATTGGATCAGATGGAATCGCATATACGCTATCTAAAGGAGAATGAAAAGGAGCGGCGGCAGATAGAATCTGATCTTGCAAAAATAGGGAAAAGACAAAGTGATTACAGTCTTCCGGCTTTTCTGTTTTCCAGTGAGGATTTCCAGTTAAACAGGATCTGGCCGATACGGATACTGCAGCTATTGCTGGTTGTGAGTTTTGTTTCAGGTGTATTCTTTGATAATATCTATTCGATTATGGTTTTTATTGCAGTAGCTCTTATCAATCTGATAATTTATATGCTTCATAAGACGAAATATGAGGCGTGGCTGTATTCTCTTATGAGCACAAAACAGATTGTACTGTTTGGAAAAAGTATGATGTCGAATCCGCAGTTCCATGAAAAGCTTGGGGCCGGAAAGCTGGAGAGAGCAGTGAAAGAACTGAATGGACTTGTCCGTATGGTTGGACTGTTTCAGCTGAAAAAATCCGGCATGTGGACTGGAGAGATTATGGCACTTATGCAGGATTATCTTCTGGGGATCACGCTCTGGGATATGGTGACATTTCAAAGGATTACGAAGACGATTGCAGGAAAACTGGATCTGGTTCTGGAACTCTATGAATATGCAGGACAGCTTGATATGGAACTGGCTGTGATACGCTTCAGGGAGAGTCTGCCTGTGTGGTGCGAGCCGTCATTTATCGGCAAAAGCGGACGTGATATGACAGAAAAACAGACAACATATGGCAGAAACAGACTGGAAATGACAGGAATGTATCATCCTCTGGTGGAAAATCCGGTAGAAAATGATCTGATTATGTCGAAAAATGTGATACTGACAGGATCTAATGCATCCGGAAAATCTACTTTTTTGAAAGCAGCGGCAGTAAATATGATTCTTGCACAGTCCATACATACCTGTGCTGCTGTGGATGCAGTAATTCCCCGCATGAAAGTGATGACCTCCATGACAGTAAGGGATGATGTGATGACTGGAGAGAGCTATTATATTACAGAACTGAAGCATCTGAAGAGAATTCTGGATGAGGTAAAAGCAAATGGAAATGTTTTCTGCATTGTTGATGAAATCCTCAGAGGGACTAACACAAAGGAACGGCTGGAAGCTGCAGAGATCGTACTGAGGTATTTAAATACAAAAAACTGCATCGTCCTTGCGGCAACTCATGATCTCGAATTGGCAAAGGCGATGCAGAATTCCTGGCGGTGCATGTTTTTCTCGAATTATGTCGAAAATGGTAAGGTTATGTTTGATTACCGTTTAAGGGACGGCTTCAGTGAAACAACGAATGCTGTTTTGCTGCTGAGAACAATGGTACCTTATATTTTTGTGGACCATTCCTGACAGTTCCATACTTTTGTCACTACGTCCATATAGAATTCGGGCTCGTGACAGATCAGCAGGATACTGCCTTTGTATTCCTGAAGGGCACGTTTTAATTCCTCTTTTGCGTCCACATCCAGATGATTGGTAGGCTCGTCCAGAAGAAGGATATTTGTCGGGCGGTTCAGTATTTTACACAGACGTACTTTGGCCTGTTCACCGCCCGAGAGCACACGGACCTGACTTTCAATGTGTTTTGTGGTAAGGCCGCATTTTGCCAGAGCAGAGCGTACTTCAAACTGAGTAAATGCGGGGAATTCCTGCCAGATTTCTTCAATACAGGTGCGGCTGTTGTCCGGAGCGGTTTCCTGCTCAAAATAGCCGATTTCCTGATAGTCTCCAAGTTGTACCGCGCCGGAGAAAGGTTTTATAAGTCCAAGGATACTCTTTAAAAGTGTAGTTTTTCCGATTCCGTTGGCTCCGGTGAGAGCAATGCGCTCACCCCGCTCCATATGAATGTTCAAAGGCCGGGTCAGAGGTTCATCATAGCCGATGACCAGGTCTTTTGTTTCAAATATTACTTTTCCTGAGGCTCTGCCGGTCTGGAAATTGAATTCAGGTTTGGGTTTTTCTTTTGAAAGCTCAATAATATCCATTTTGTCCAGCTTTTTTTGCCGGGACATAGCCATATTACGCGTGGCAACACTGGCCTTGTTGCGGGCAACAAAATCTTTGAGATCACGAATTTCCTGCTGCTGCCGGTCATAAGCAGCTTTAAGCTGGGCTTTCTTCATGGCGTAGACTTCCTGGAATTTATCATAATCTCCAGGGTAACGGTCCAAAGCTTTGTTTTCCATGTGATAGATCAGGTTGATTACACTGTTCAGAAAAGGAATATCATGGGAAATCAAAATGAAAGCATTTTCATAGTCATTCAGGTATCGTTTCAGCCATTCGATGTGCTGTTCATCCAAATAGTTGGTAGGTTCATCCAGAAGAAGAATATCCGGCTTTTCCAGCAGGAGTTTTGCCATGAGTACCTTTGTACGCTGCCCGCCGGACAGCTCTGTGACATCCCGGTCAAGGCCGATCTCCTGAAGTCCAAGGGCACGGGCAATTTCTTCTGCCTTAGTGTCGATCATGTAAAAGTCGTGCTGTTCCAGCAGCTCCTGATAAGTGCCGGTTTCTTCCAACAGGCGTTCCATTTCTTCCGGAGAGGCATCAGCCATCTGGTCAAACATCTGATTCATTGTTTCTTCCATTTCAAAAAGAAATGAAAAAGCAGATTTCAGGACATCCCGGATCGTCATGCCTTTTTCCAGTACAGCATGCTGGTCAAGATAACCGACCCGGACATTTTTTGCCCATTCCACTGTACCTTCATCCGGCATCAGTTTACCGGTGATAATATTCATAAAAGTAGATTTTCCTTCACCGTTTGCTCCAATCAGGCCGATGTGTTCGCCTTTTAATAAACGGAAGGAGACATTTTCAAAAATAGCACGGTCACCAAAACCGTGACTCAGGTTTTTAACATTCAGTATCATAAAATATCCTCGCTGCATTTGTTTGCGCCGGGCGCTGTTCTTATCTTAATATGACGAGTGGCTTTTGGCAACTGTTTTCCGATTTTTCTTGACTATATAAAGCGGCAGAGGTATTCTCTTAAATGAAACTGTGAAGCTAAGAAACAGTTGGCAGACAATGAGGTGAAAATATGCGTATAGGAGAGGCAGCGAAAGAGCTTGGTCTTACAGTCAGCAATATCCGGTTTTATGAGAAAAAAGGACTTTTGACACCGTTCCGGGAACAGGAAAATCAATACCGGGACTACACACCTGAAGATATCAGGCGATTGAAACAGATTATATTATACCGGAAGCTGGATTTGCCGATTGAAACAATACATAATCTGCTGGAAAATGAAACAGATTTTGCCCAGACACTGGAAGAGCAGGAAAAAAAACTGTGTGCACAGATGGAAATTCTGCAGGGTTCGCTGACGCTTTGCAGGAAACTTGCACAGGAGGAAAATCCGGAGAAGATAGATGTAGATTTGTATTTGAAGTATGTAAAAGAAGAGGAGGCAGTTGGGGGAAGATTTCCGCAGCTCGAAGAGCTTTTGGATGATATGGTCGCTTTTTCAAGAATCGGACTTTTTCGCGGAGACCTGATAATTGGAGGATTTTTCCGAAATCCGTGGACAGCGCGGATTTTGGTTATACTTTTAACTGGAATTGTGGTTATAGTACCGCTTGCAGAAATTGTTGTGATCTTGTATGAAAAGAATGATATTCCATGGAAATTTATGCTTTTATGGATAATTATCTGGCTTTCTGCTTTGACTGCATTTATCAGATATCGAAGGGAAACAAAAAAGTGAGGGATAATTTATATGGAGATGCAGAAAAAAATTCTGGGTTTTGTACTGAAAGAGAATCAGAAAAACGCTCTGTCGCTGTTATGTGAAAGCGAACATGCGGTATTGATTGAAATACGGGAAAAGGATTTTGGAAAAACGCTCGGAGCATTGGCAAAGATTGGGGGATTTCCTGCTAAACCTCCGGTTCCGGTACAAAATAAAGAAATATACATGGTATCCGGACCGATGATGGTGTTTTGCGGATTTGAACAGGAAGAATTGCATGGATTTCTGGCCAGGTACCGGCAGATGCAGGCTGAGCCGGTTGAATTGAAAGCAATGATGACAATGCACAATATTTTCTGGACACCGGGGATGCTGTACAGGGAATTGCAGGAGGAACATTCAGCAATGATGGCTTACAGGACAAGCAAAAAAACAGATTAAAACGTGAACAAAATGTGTTCAAACTCTTAGGAAATTCTTAGAATTGGGTCATAAGTATTAAGGTTTTGGGAACTTCATTGACGCGGCACCTCAAGTGTCATATAATGCTTGAAACGGGTTTGTAACAAATGTGTAACAAATCTGAAATTTATATGACAGGAGGTTGCGTAAGCAATGAAAAGTAAACGAATGACGGCATTTCTGGTATCGGCAAGCATGGCTTTTTCATGGTCAGGCAGCCCTGTTTTAGCAGAAAAAAAGCAGGCGGCAGAGCAGGAAAACAGTGTGATAGGAACGCTTGCTTTTGCTCAGTGCGATGATTATATCAATATCCGGAGCAGCGCAGATTCAGAAAGTGATGTTACAGGAAAGATTTATAATGACTGTGCGGCTACGATCATTGATAAAGACGGTGACTGGTATGAGATTACATCAGGAAATGCGGTCGGATATGTAAGCTCTGAATATTTTGCTACCGGTGAAGAGGCACAGCAGATTGCGGACAAGGTTGCATATAATGTGGCAACGGTACATCCGGAAGTATTGATGGTGCGTACACAGGCGGATGAGTCATCGGATGTTCTGGATGTGGCACAGCAGTCAGAAGAATTGGAAGTTGTCCAGTGGGAGGGAGACTGGATGAAAGTTGCTCTGGATCAGGATACATATGGATATGTAAACGCATATTATGTGGATTACAATACATATTATCCGGTGGCAGAAACACTGGAAGAGGAAAGACAAAGACTGGCGGATGAGCAGACAGCACGGGGAGCGGTTCAGCAGGCTGAGAATCAGGCGCAGGATTCATCCGGTCAGACTGAGAATCAGAGCAGTCAGACAGTATCAAAACCGGAACAGAATCAGGATGCGGCAGGGGAGAATTATATAGAAACAGAACCGGAGTACATTGAGGCAGAGCCGGAGTACGTGGAAACAGAACC
>JAUNSC010000018.1 GCA_030539395.1 Eubacteriales bacterium | reverse complement strand
TAAGTAATAGCGTGAGAATGAAACACAATAACTTTTTCATGGAAACCTCCTAATTTGTAAGTTTTGAAATACTCATGTCCTCTGCAAATCCAGAGGCATTATAGAGAATCAATATATCGGTATAATCCTCAGGAATGGTTCATTTCCTCCAAAAAATACAGCATATTTATCTTTCGTATCCAGTGCGGCAAGTTGTAAAGGCTATTTTCTGTTATTTCCGTACTCTCTCTATACACGGTATAGGCAGGTTCCGTTAGGGGGAAGAATAGCTCAATGGTATCGCCTGCTGTCCCAATTCCCAGCTTGGACTGTATTGTCCCTTCAAAACAATCTGTTACCGTCTGAATTTCATAGTCTGTAAGCTCCGGTACAATATAGTAAACCAGCAATATTGCTGGCAAAAATCGAAACAGGAAAAGTAAGCTACTGAAAGCCATAGGCTATCCCCCTTAAAATGCCCGGACAGCCAATGCGTGAACATTCGTAAAGTTTTTCGGACACTCTCCGGCATAACCGTTGAAATAGTGTACAAACCACGCATAATCATCCTCGGAGCCGGCCTGAGAAGATGACCAGTACCAGTTTGTTTCCAGTCCATTCATGGCCGCAGACCCATCAAGACTGTATATATACCGCAATGAAGCATTTACAGCTTCCCGGTTTTGATATATGTCACACAATTCAGCAATACTTGGCATATACCAGCCCAAAGCTATATTGCCGGTCAACTTATAGGTTTCCGCGTATGTGTTTACAAAATAGAACGCCGGATAATACGTTGCGGCATCCATAGTATCTTCGCTGTCTTGCGTGCAAATCACAGTCCAGTTATCGCTGCCATCTGTATCACCAGAAAAGTCGAAATCAGATTCCTGTATACAAATATTTTCTGTAAAATTGGTTGTATATCCGGCAGAATCATCCGCTGCCCACTGTAAAGGTGTATCGCTCCTATGAACACCAACACCAAAAGCCGTCCCATCCTCCTGAAATCCTGCAATCACCGCTATGGGAACATTACTACTATCAATAGTGGTTAAATCAGCTTCCCTCATTACAGAGCCGTCCGCAAGAATAATGTCGCCAATCTCGAATTGTGAGATTACAGCGTTATTCTCACTTTCTTCCAGTTCCTTTACCGTAGAATTATCGGATTCCACACGAGCTTCATCAGGCTTTACTATTGATTCGTCAGACGAAGCAGGCTTTGAATTGGTATTGCTGCAAGCAGCCATAGAGAGCGCTAAGAACGCTATTAAAATTGAAATTGCTGTTTTTTTCATCTTTTTTCTCCTCCTCATATATTGACATTATCATAGACCTTAGAGTATACTCTCAGTCAAGAGAGTGTCTCCCAGTTTTTTGTGAATTCTATATGAACAGGAGCAAACACCTATGTACTATACTGTCTGCGAAGTTGCTAAGCGGCTAAATCTATCACCACATACCATTCGTTTTTACAGCAAAGAAGGTTTGCTGGATTTTGTTGACCGCGATCAGAATGGCAATCGGATTTTTAAGGAATCTGATTTTGAACGACTATTTATTATTGCCTCTCTAAAACGGGCGGGAATGTCAATCAAACAAATTCGGGAATTTACAGTTCTTTGTGATAAAGGTGATTCTACCATTGCACAGCGCCTAAAAATTATCATGAATCAGAGGGAAGCAGTAGAGGAACAAATCACTGAATTGCAGGATGCTTTAGATGTATTGAAATATAAGACCTGGCTTTATGAAGTAGCTTTGGAAGCAGGAACTACCGCCGTACATGACAACATGCCACTGGAAGATATGCCACCTAATATTCAAAGAATTAAAGAGCGCATTCGAAAGCTTACCGATGATATGGAACAGTTCTATAAAGACGCCTCTAAATCTCAAAATATTTAGTAACGCAGCACAGATTTTACTAATTTTTCTCATAGTCAAAGACAAACTTTGGCACAATGACAGCATATATAAAGCCACGAATGCACATAACAAAATGTGCAAATTCGTGGCTTTTTTATTGGTATGTTACATCTTTGTACTTCAACAGACATTCTCTAAAGGTTTGGATAATGTTGCAACAAATCCTCTCGTCCTTCTTTCTGCAGTTTCTCAACCGCATACCGTAGCCATTCATCTGGCGTAGGAATTTCGCCCTCACAAGGTATCTTCCTCCACTGCACCCGTTTCTTCGGGTTAGGATCATTCCATCCTTTTTCAATGCGAGCAGATATAATTGCCCGCATTTCCTCTACTGTAATATTCCGTTCACGCAATTTGGGTGCATTGTATCAATTTGTGGTACGCAAGCCAGATCGGGAATCCCATCTGTCACAAGCTTGATTTTTCAAAAATCCTGTGCTATACTTACAAGGTCGATTTTTCCCGTAAACACGGGATTTCCCGACAAATCCAACGTGAGTTCGAGACCTTCCTCACGCAAAACAAAACTAAAGGAGAATTGAATATGCAAAACAAAAAAGTGCTGTATCTCACACAGGCAGCTATGATTGCTGCTCTCTACGTGGTGCTGACGTTGATCGCCAACGCCCTCGGCCTTGCAAATCAGGCCATCCAGCTTCGCTTTTCTGAAGCACTCACCATCTTACCATTTTTTACACCTGCCGCCATTCCCGGTCTGTTTATCGGCTGTATCATCAGTAACCTGATGGCCGGAGGAATTATGCTTGACGTAATATTCGGCAGTATTGCTACTCTGATCGGAGCATTTGGAACATACGCGCTTCGTCAGGCGGCACAGGGCAAATTTGTCCGCCGGACATTGCTGGCCATCCCGCCTGTTGCGGCAAATACTATTATTGTTCCCTTCGTACTGAAATACGGTTACGGCATACCGACATCCATGCTCTTCAATGCGTTCACGGTATGTATCGGTGAGGTTCTTTCCTGCGGCGTACTTGGTCTTCTGCTCATCGCCGTATTGGAAAAATATAGAAATGTTATTTTTACACCGCAAAACAGCTGATGAGATAATGCAACTAACGTAAAATATCCCTGTACCGTCATATTTTCCAGACTTTCAAAAGAAAATATAACGGAACAGGGATGTTTTTTTATCAATTCATATTTACTGCTTTGGTTTATCAATGAATCCTATAAATACATTTCCGGCGCCCTCAAACATTTCCGGATAATCTTCATCACTGACCAGATACGATTCTTCCGCTCCCGGTTCGTAGAAACGAATATTATTCCACTGGTCGTAGCCCATAAGAATCCGCACACCATCCGGCGTTTCAGCCATGACCGCATTTCCGGCGCTGATGAAGTAAAGGATCGAATCAATGCTGCATCCTGTCAGATCCAGCACCCATTTATCCGGCAGCTGCTCCTGGAGATAATCAACGTCCATATTTCCGCTCAGAACACACTGCGGTATCTGTTCCATACTGACCTCTGCGATCGTCTGTTTATTTCCGCGCTCCCAGATATACTGCTGATTCTGGTCGACAACTACACCAAACACTTCATCCGCACGTACAATCGCTGTATTGGCATTTTCATAAATATTATCCAGTTTGCCTTTCCCATACACATAGAACAGCTCTTCATTATGCTCTTTCTCGGGAATCGCCACATATTTCTCATCGGTAGGAACTATCATTCTGCTTCGCACTACCTGCGGTGTTTTTTTCTCAAAATTATTTCCCACAAGAAGTACCATTTCTGTCTGTTTGCGGTCAGTTACCTGTGTAGTAATACCCACCGAAATGTCTTCTCCTGAATTATCTATGATATGATCCTGTGCAATCTCCTCCCAGCCGTTTCCATTTTTGCGAACACGGTTCATGGTGAGAAGACGGTCTGTCATCTCCGCATCCGTCACATAAACGCCTGTTTCACCGTATTCTTTTACACATTCACCCTCCTCATTAAGGATATAAATGGTCTTCATGGGGAAGATCTCATCCCCTTCATGGGCATCATCAATATCCGCTGCATCCGCTATACCGTAAACAAGAGATTCTCCCATATATCCCAGCATACGGATACGCTCATTTTCTCCACAGGTTATTTTCTGAACCTGTTTCGTATCCAGATCATACACATTGATTGTTCTTGAGTCGTACGCCTTGTTTTCCTCAAGATAGCAAAAATGCTTTCCTGATTTGGATCCCGCATAACAATGGGGTTTCATATTTTCCACCAGCTTGTTCATCTCAAGAGTAAGCATATTGATCTCGTATACATCCCCATCAACAAGCAGATAAAATTCTTCCCTGTCATCCGTCACATAAGAAATTTCTTTCACATCCGCTTTCAGCGAATCATAAGAGCGGACGGTATCTACAAACAATTCCTCCTCTATTCCGCCGGAAGCCGCATCATAATAGTATACCGCAACACCGGATTCTCCCTCATGTCTTCCTCTGTTCATATAACCGGCTACAACAAAATGTATATTTCCTCCGGTACTTACACTCAGCACTTTTATTTCATGCTGACCGTAAATATCCCTGTAATCACTGTTATTTTTCTGCCGGAAGGTAAAAATCTGCGCCATTTTCCCGCTGGAAGAATCATAACTCCACAGTTCTCCCCCCAAAACAAACGCAAAAAACTGTTTCTTATCATCTGTAGTATAGGTTACATCACTGCTGCAGATTCCAAAATTAATTCCTTTATCAGTAAGCACTCCGTTATCAGGATTAAATATCTCATTTGTGGAACGCTCAAAGTCCAACAGCATAACCGTTTCATCCGCATAGCGGAGACGGTAATATTCATTTACCGTATACAGTTCCACATTCCCATCCTCATCAGAGGCACTGATCAGGTATTCCTGCACAATTGTAGCTGTTGTCTCATTCAGCTCTTTGATCATAGGAATAGATTTGTAATATATCTGCGGATTCAAATTCCCCCACATCAGCTGATCCGTTGTACAATGGATATCCATGAAAGAAAAGTTATCGTTTTCCGCATTGGTATTTTCCGGCTCGATGTATAATGCCAGTCTTTCCTCATCACTCTTATTCAGACATTTTTCCGAAAAAGAAATCACAAAATCCAGATACTCCTTTGTATGGAGACTGTCCTGCTGTACAACTCTTGTGTAATAATAGACATCGCGTCCTCCTGTTTTTAGCTGAAGCTTCAGAACATATTCCTGTTTCATGCGCATCAGATTCTGCAATGTGAAGGATGCCGTGACATATTCCTCATCCGTTTTAATATTCGTGACCTTTGTATTTTCAAGAGATGTTTTACCATCGGCAGTGACCACCTCAAAGTAAATATCGCTCACATCCTGGCCGAAGGTCTGCACTTTGATACTCATATTCCTTTCTGTAGATATGGGAGTCAGCGTGTCCCTCACTGCAGTCACCTGCATGGGCTGTGTATATCCGTGCAGCGGATTCATTTCCACATCCTTATAAACCATATACACAAGAGGCAGCGTGGCCGGAGACATATCTTCTGTCCGCATTCTTGACTCATTATTTATCAGTACTGCAAATATGGTAACTGAACTGATAAATATGAGCAGCAGTATCCCTGTTCTAATCAGAATCTTCTTCATCTTGTCCTCCCCTTAAACAATTCATCCAAAATCGGCCGGGCATTCCATGCATTCATGCACTCCCTCAGTTTCTCATTTTCACACACAGAAGCCCCTTCTTTTCGTACTCCCCGTATCAAAATATTTTTCGGCGTGTGTTCCATATCAATAAACTCCAGAACCTGTACCTGATATCCCTGTTCCTCCAGCAGATTTGCCCGGAACGCATCTGTAAGGAGCGACGCCATACGCTCTCTGATCAGGCCATATTTCAAAACCGGTTCCATCAATTCACTTTTAATCTGCCTGTTCAATTCATGCTGGCAGCATGGTACAGAAAGAATAACCTTTGCACCCCACTGTACAGCCTTTTGAAGGGCATAGTCCGTTGCAGTATCACAGGCATGCAAGGTGACCACCATATCCACCCGCTCTGCTCCATCATAAGATGCAATATCACCCATCAAAAATTCCAGTTTCTCATAACCATATTTTTCAGCGAGATTGCTGCAGTTTTCAATTACATCCTCTTTCAGATCCAAACCTGTTATCCGGATATTCCTTCCCTTCAGGACGTGAAGATAATAATACATGGCAAATGTCAGATATGATTTCCCGCATCCAAAATCGATGATCGTCAGTTCTCTGTCTGTATCCAACTGCGGCAGGATATCTTCCACAAATTCCAGGAACCGGTTGATCTGGCGGAATTTATCATAGCGGGCCTGTATAATTTTTCCTTCTTTTGTCATGACCCCGAGATCCACCAGAAAAGGAACTGCTGTTCCTTCCTCAAGAATATAACGTTTTTTCCGGTTATGAGTAAGGACAGCCGCCTGACGCTGCTTCATCAGTTTTCTGATTTTCACTGTGGCCTTTCCCTTTTTGCTCACCAGAACACTGACGGAACTTGTAGTTGTATCCATCTGCATCTGTTTGTAGTCCGTCAATAGCCAGTCCACAATCTGTTTTTTCATATTTTCAGGAAGATAGTTTTTATGGAACTCCTTCTTGCCATCTGAAATTACCGTCTGGAAATAAAGTTCCCCCTTCAGACGGACAGGATGTATTTTTATTTTATCTGCAATATCACCATGCCGCGTGCCACTGACAGTGGCACGCAGCATATTTTCATCTAATTGTTCTTCTAGGGTTCTCTGAAGCTGTTCCATTTCTTCCTCCATATTATATCCGTATGTCTATATTAATCTTTTTCTGCCAAAACCTCAACTAAAATTTTTACAGCTGTCAGCATCCGTAACTTTTACCACCGGCGGCAGTTTCTATGTCGGCAGCGCCTCTGGAACATTTCCTGATAAAGCAATACCTGGATAAAGTCACCCAGCCAATTATCCTTTGGCGGACGGCGTCTTCTTGTCTCATGATTCATTACAAACATATCATCCTGATCTGCCGTTTCTTCCACAGGATAGCGGTCTTTCACCTTATCATATATATCTTCTGTCATTTTCAGCACACGACTGCGGTCCGGTATGGTATCAAACATCATACTTCCCTCATACTCCATACTGTCACATACTTTCTCCACTTCTGTAAGTATGATCTTAGCCATATCCGGAAACATTTCCTTCATCCGCTGCCAGTCCTGCTCATCTTCCCTTTCAGGTGTCTGTCTTGCCCATGTGGGAGGCATCTGCCCTTCCATCATCTGGTCGCAGTTGGGATAGCATGGGCATTGCCTCACACAGTTACATTTTCTATCTTCATCCCTCATAAAAAGGCTCCTTTTGCACATTTGTAATATCATATGCAAAAGAAGCCTGTTTTGTATACTTACGTAATTTTATAAAGTGATCCCAGGGTCAGGATGCCATACGGATTATTCCGTGCTTCGCGCTCCCGCAATCATGAAATCCTGCTGTGCAGTTCCTGAAGAGAAACCACTGCACTGCTGCCCTTCTGCTGAACAGTAAGAATTCCCTCCGCACTCGCAAGAGCTGCCGCCATTGTTGTAATGTATGGAACACGGCTCTTGATACACGCTTTTCTCACATAACTGTCATCCGGTCCGGCTTCATCACCCTTCGGCGTATTAACCACCAGATCCACTTTTCCGTTTGTGATCATATCATAGATGTCCGGACGTCCCTCTGACATCTTAAATACTCTCTCTGCCGGAATACCCGCATCTTCTATCATCTGCTTGGTATGTCCGGTAGCCAGTATCTTAAATCCTGCTTTGTGGAAAGCTTTTGCCACATCTACCAGGTCTACTTTATCGCGGTTACTTACACTGATCAATACTGTACCAGCCAGCGGCAGTTTGCTCTTTGTTCCTTCCTGAGCCTTATAATATGCTTCTCCCACAGTTTCAGCAAGTCCCAGCACCTCACCTGTAGAACGCATCTCCGGTCCAAGCAGCGGATCCACCTCCGGGAACATGTTGAACGGGAATACCGCTTCCTTCACTCCATAATGCGGAATACTGCGTTCTTTTAATCCCTTCAGAGGAGATTCTTTTCCGGTAAACTCGGATGTCATAATTTCTGTTGCCAGCGGCACCATAGCGATATTGCAGACTTTTGATACCAGAGGCACAGTTCTGGATGCTCTCGGATTTGCTTCCAGTACATATACTTTACCGTCTTCAATAGCATACTGCATATTCATAAGTCCGCGGACATGCATTTCTTCCGCAATCTTCTTTGTGTATTCCTTGATTGTTTTCAAATTATCCTCAGAGATATTTTTGGAAGGAATAATACACGCAGAATCTCCCGAGTGCACGCCTGCCAGCTCAATATGTTCCATAACAGCCGGCACATAAGCATGTTCCCCGTCACTGATCGCATCTGCTTCGCATTCCATAGCATGACGAAGGAACCGGTCGATCAGAATCGGTCTGTCCGGAGTTACTCCTTCTGCTGCTTCCATATATATCTTCAGGTTTTCCGGATCGTAGACAACTTCCATACCACGACCACCCAATACATAAGACGGACGTACCATTACCGGATAACCAATCTTTTCCGCGATGGCAAGGGCTTCTTCCACATTAACCGCCATTCCTGCTTCAGGCATCGGGATACCCAGTTTATCCATCATGGCACGGAAGATATCTCTGTCTTCTGCCATATCAATCACTTCCGGAGATGTTCCAAGAATCTTCACACCAAATTTCTTCAGATCTGCCGCAAGATTCAGCGGGGTCTGTCCGCCAAACTGCGCGATTACGCCAAGCGGTTTTTCTTTCTTGTAAATGCTCAGCACATCTTCCAGTGTCAGCGGCTCAAAATACAGTTTATCAGAAGTATCATAATCAGTAGATACTGTTTCCGGATTACAATTTACAATAATCGTCTCAAATCCTGCTTTTTTCAGCGCCATAGCTGCATGAACACAGCAATAGTCGAACTCAATCCCCTGTCCGATACGGTTAGGACCGCCGCCCAGGATCATGATCTTATTTTTATTATCACTTACCGGACTCTTATCTTCGATATGGTAGGTTGAGTAATAATAAGCGCTGTCTTTTGTTCCGCTTACATGCACACCTTCCCACGCTTCCTCAACACCCTGTGCAATTCTTGCACTGCGGATGTCTTCCTCCGGTACCTCCAGCAGCTGACTCAGATATTTATCAGAAAATCCATCCAGTTTTGCCCGTTTCAGCGCTTCCGGTGCCGGAACCTGGCCTTTGCCCTTCAGAAGCTCTTCCTCTTCCTCAACCAGTTCTTTCATCTGATTAATAAAGTAATGTTTGATCTTTGTCAGCTCAAACAGTTCATCCACTGTGGCGCCTTTGCGCAGCGCTTCATACATAATAAACTGCCGCTCACTGGTGGGAGTTACCAGCATTTTCAGAAGCTCTTCTTTGGATTTTTCATTAAAATTCTTTGCAAAACCAAGACCATAACGTCCGATTTCCAGAGAACGGATCGCTTTCTGGAATGCTTCTTTATAAGTCTTACCGATACTCATAACTTCGCCCACAGCACGCATCTGTGTTCCAAGCTTATCTTCTACACCTTTGAATTTCTCGAACGCCCAGCGGGCAAATTTCAGAACCACATATTCTCCATCCGGTACGTATTTGTCCAGCGTACCATACTTTCCGCATGGGATTTCATCCAGCGTAAGTCCTGATGCCAGCATTGCAGAAACAAGAGCGATCGGGAATCCTGTAGCCTTACTCGCAAGTGCAGATGATCTGGATGTTCTCGGATTAATCTCGATTACAATGATCCTTCCGGTCTTCGGGTCATGTGCAAACTGCACGTTTGTACCGCCGATAACCTGCACTTCTTCTACGATTTTATATGCCTGACGCTGAAGTTCTTTCTGTGTCTCTTCATCAATCGTAAGCATTGGAGCAGAACAGAAAGAGTCTCCCGTATGGATCCCCAGCGGGTCAATATTTTCAATAAAGCAAACCGTGATCAGATTGTTCTTCGCATCTCTGACAACCTCAAGCTCCAGTTCTTCCCATCCAAGCACTGACTCTTCTACAAGAACCTGTCCTACCAGGCTGGCTGCCAGACCTCTTGCGCAGACTGTTTTCAGTTCTTCCACATTATAAACAAGTCCGCCACCGGCGCCGCCCATGGTATATGCCGGACGAAGTACCACCGGATATCCCAGTTCATCCGCAATTTTCAGTGCTTCATCCACACTGTAAGCCACTTCACTGCGGGCCATTTCAATGCCAAGACGGTTCATGGTTTTCTTAAACTCGATTCGGTCCTCGCCGCGTTCGATCGCATCCACCTGCACACCGATTACTTTCACACCATATTTATCCAGGATACCTGCTGCCGCCAGTTCAGAACACAGATTCAGACCCGACTGTCCGCCAAGGTTTGGCAGAATCGCATCCGGCCTTTCTTTTGCAATAATGTATTCCAGTCTCTCCACATTCAGTGGTTCCACATAAGTCGCATCCGCAATTCCCGGGTCAGTCATAATTGTTGCCGGATTTGAATTTACCAAAACGATTCGATAGCCGAGCTGACGCAATGCCTTACATGCCTGCGTACCGGAATAGTCAAATTCACAGGCCTGTCCAATGATAATCGGGCCGGAGCCGATAATCAGTACATTATGAATATCTGTTCTTTTGCTCATATTTTCCCTTCCTCATAGATCTTTTGATAGTTTCCTTATGCTATTGTACATGAGGTAAGGCGAAAAATCTACTGAAAAATTCTTTTGCCGGTAAAAAATACACCTGTTTTTATACTGGTTATCCAAAGTCGTATTCCTCTGTCTCGTTTGTGTGTCCCGCAGCATTTCCGGTTGTCAGAAAATATGTGCAAAATGTGTCGCTTTATGCACAATATAGGCTTTTTCATTCGTCCTTCTATCTGGTAGAATATATAAAGTAACATCAAGAACAACTATACGGGAATTTTTAATTTAGAAAGGACGATATTATGAAAAAGATGAAATTTGTGACCCTTACTGTGACAGCATTATCTTTGGCGTTTGGCATGATTGCTTCCGCAATGCCGGCAGATATTGAAGAAGCGGTTACATCCAGCGATTACAACGCGTATGCGGCGCAGAACAATTATGCCTGGTATGATGACTCTGATCTGATCCAGATTGGCGGTTATTATATAGCAACCGCCGATGCCATGATCCGTCAGGCTCCCTTTGGAACAATTATCGGCAGTGTAACTCCGGGCCAGTCCTACTATGTGGTCGGCGAATGCTCCGATTGCTTCTGGTACAAAATCTCCGGTCCTGTTTCCGGATATGTGTACGCAAGCTATATGGTACCGGGTTATGAGTACAATGAAAGCACCAACAGCAATTCCGATATCCAGTATAATATCCGCTCTCTGGATATGGAAATGATCGTAAAAGACGCACCTTCCGTGAATGTACGCACCGCTCCTTCTACCAGCGGTTCAATCATCGGTGTTGTGAGCGAAGGTCAAGAGGTGCACGTGACAGGAAATGTATTGAATACCGAATGGTATCAGTGTATATACAATAATCAGACAGCTTATATCTGTGATGATTATCTGGCGCCGGAGCTGCCGCAGACTATGGGATGTACGATCTCCATGCTGAATATCAGATCCTATGCCAGCATCAATGGCCAGATTATCGGCACTTTAAATAAGGGCGATAAGGTCAGAGTCACCGCAGATGAAGATGGCTGGCTTCGTTTCAGCATGGACAACGGCACCATCGGATATGTGTCTGATGAATACATGGCAGCTATAGAATAGTTTACATATCTTATAATATAGAGTACACAAAACAATCCCACAGGCAAAACACCTGTGGGATTTTCCCATAATCATCCGGCAAAATACAGTCTGCCCAAATTATAAACTCCAGATAACGGATTTATCAATATCCGATACCTTTCGAAAACCGGTCCTTCCCATAATAGAAGCCAGTTCTTTTGTGATCATCTTCACCTTTTCTGTGACTGCTTCGCTTCCACCCTCATGCAGCACCTCAACCATGCTGCTGCTCACACAAACTGCATCAGCCCCCAGTGCAAGCGCTTTAAAAATATCCGATGCGCTTTCCATTCCGCAGTCCACAAAAATCATCATCCGGTCTTTAACAACCTCCTTAATAGACGGCAGAATTTTAAGCGGCGGAACTGCATAGTCATAAATTCCATGATGATGTGAAACCACAATTCCTCTTACTCCGGCTTCTATACAGAGTCTGGCATCTGCTGTACTCAACACACCTTTCATAACAAACGGGACATCTCCTGCTGCCTTTACATAAGAGCAGATCTGTTCAAAGCTCTTTGCGCCCATCTGATCGCCGAGTACTACATCATAATCGCCCTTGCGGTTAAAAACATGGTCAATATCCATTCCAACAGCAAATGCACCGTGGCTGACCGCAAACTCAATCTCATGAAAGATTCTCTCTTCATCTGCGAAAGGTTTTATAACCCGGATTGTATCTGCTGAGGTATTTAAAATTCCTTCAAACTCTTCATCCGGACAAAATCCCCACCAGTTCAGTGCACCGGCTTCATAAAATCCTTTTGCCATAAGTGCCGCACCATCCGGTATGGAATTATTAATATGTGAAAAAGCCGCATTCATAACAGGTGTTGCAAATGTCTTCCCAAAAATCTCTGTCTGCATGTCTGGCAGTTCCGAACCGATGAGTCTCTGCTCAATCATCAGAGTCTCCAGATATTCCCTGTTGATTCTGTTTGAATCTCCTCTTTTCAATCTTTCCATGTCTGTTTCCTCTCTTTACTGAATTTTATTGAAAAACTCTTTTATCCCCTCCATTGGATCTTTAAGGGGAAAATACTCCAGCCCGACTGTTCCCTGGTATCCACTCTTTTCCAGCTCTTTTAAAATAAACTGATAATCAAGTTCGTTTTCCAGAATTTCATGACGTCCCGGCACACCTGCAATATGTATATGACCAATCAAAGAAAGATTCTCTTTCATATGGTCCAGAATATTTCCTTCCATAATCTGCATATGATAAATGTCATACAAAAGCTTAATATTCGGGCTTGCGGCTTCTTTAATAATTTCGAAGCCTTCTACTGAATTATACAGATAATATTCCTTATGGTCAACTACGGTATTCAACGGTTCTATTGTCAGAATAATATCATTTTTTTCCAGAATTTCTCTGCACGCCCTCAGTCCCATCACAATCGAATCATGCTGCTCTTTTCGAGAAATCTCCAGTTCATTTCCAACCTGTGAAATAATCGTTTTACAATGCAGCCGCTTGCACACCTCTATCGTCCTGCTTAACCCTTCTATAAATTCTTCTCTTTTCAATTTATCGGTAAGCGAAATAAACGGCGTACACAATGCCTTAACCTTTATGCCGTATCTTTCTGAGGCATGTACAAACACATCTATATTCCTGTCCCACCAGGTCCAGAATTCAATTCCTTTATTGATCTCTGCCAGTTCTTTCAACATCTGATCATCTACTTTTCTGTCAAAAACAGAATCTACACAAATCGAATATTCCATCTGACCCTCCTGTTATTTTTCCTTTGCTTCCAACCAGTTTGTATGAAAAAATTTCCCCCGCTTACAATCTGTTCTTTCATAAGTATGTGCACCGAAGTAATCTCGCTGCGCCTGGAGAAGATTTGCCGGAAGAATATCCGAAGTATATCCGTCAAAGTATGACAGAGCTGCTGCCATCGCCGGTACCGGAACCGCATGTGCAACAGCAAGTCCTACTGTTTTTCTCCATGCATCCAGACACTCCTCAATGACCTGATGAAAATACGGAGAAAGCAACAAATTGGACAACTGTGGATTTGTATCATATGCTTCTTTGATTTTTCCTAAAAAAGTGCTTCTGATAATGCAGCCACCCCTCCACATTAATGCTATTGCACCATAATTCAATTTCCACCCGTATTTATCCGCTGCATTTCTCATCAACAGATATCCCTGTGTATAAGAAATAATCTTAGATGCCAGTAATGCCTTTCTCAGATTGTCAACAGCCTCCTTCCGGTCACCTTTAAAATCAGTTTTTACTTTCACGTAAGATTTTGCAGCAACAGTACGCTCCTCTTTCTGCGCTGAAAGATATCTTTGAAATACAGCCTCAGTAATTAAGGTCAGAGGCACCCCCTCCTGCAGCGAGGAAATTGCCGTCCATTTTCCTGTTCCTTTCTGTCCGGCGACATCCAGAATATGATCTACCAACGCAGTTCCGTCTGAATCCTTTACTCCAAGAATATCTCCGGTAATCTCTATTAAATAGGAATCCAGTTCCGTTTGATTCCAGTTACGAAAGATATCCTGCATCTCATTCGCAGACAGTCCAATCACATCTCTCATCAAATGATATGCTTCGCAAATCAGTTCCATATCGCCGTACTCTATTCCATTATGTACCATTTTTACAAAATGACCAGCGCCATTTTCTCCGACCCAGTCACAGCATGGTGTACCATCCTCCACTTTCGCACAAATTGACTGAAAAATATCTTTTACATCCTTCCACGCTTCAACTGATCCTCCCGGCATCATAGAAGGCCCCCGAAGCGCGCCTTCCTCTCCGCCCGAAACACCCGTACCTATATAATAAAGCCCTTTTTCCTGAACATATGCAGTCCTTCTGACCGTATCTTCAAAATTACTGTTTCCTCCATCAATAATAATATCCCTTTCATCCAGAAAATCTAGCAGTTGCTCAATCAAATCATCTACCGCACTTCCTGCTTTTATCATCATCATTACTTTTCGAGGCCGCTTTAATTTTCCAACAAGTTCTTCCAGACTGTGTGCTGCAATAATATTCTTTCCTTTTCCCCGTCCTTCTGTAAATTCATCCACTTTAGAAATTGTTCTGTTATATACAGCAACTGTAAAACCTTTTGACTCCATATTAAGCACAAGATTTTCACCCATTACTGCCAATCCAATCAAACCAATATCCGCTCCTGTCATGTCCTGCTACTCCTTTTCCCCGAAACAGTTATAACTGTCCAAATATCTCTGGTACTTCTTTTTGTATAATTCTCCTCTTTCTTCCTCCGGAACAACAACCTCTGTGATTTGGGGCTCAAAAGACTCAAGAGAATCCAACACACCAAGTATTTTCATGCCCAGTGCTGCTCCTCCCAACAGGCTCCCCTGTTCTACCTGATTAATGCACATTTCTCTCTGAAAAATATCCGCACACATCTTTGTCCACCTTTGGGAATGGAGAATCCCTCCCGACAGCATAATTTTTTTAACCGTAATCCCGGATTTTTTCAGTTCCCCATAACACTGAAAAAGATTAAATAAAATTCCTTCCTGTATACTGCCGTACAGATCATATACCGTATGTTCCGGCAAAAGGTTTACAAATCCTGCTTTTCGATCATCCTTCCAGCCAGGGCATCTTTCTCCGAACAGGAATGGCAGAAAGACCGGTGTTCTGTCTTTTTCTGTAATCCCGGTTTCCAATTGTGCATATGATACCTCGCCAGGAAATATATTACGCTTCATCCAGTCAATACAGTTGCATCCATTTGTTGCTGCTCCGGCAAGATACCCTGCAGGTGACCGGTAACACCATGTTGCCTTTCTATCTGATACTGCCGGCTTTTCCGCAGATACACGAATTGCCCCGCTGGTTCCTATGGACAACGTTGCAATACCGGTTTTTACAGCTCCGACACCAATCTGATTCAATCCCCCATCCGGCTCTGCAGGAACCACCGGTATTCCCTCTGTAAGCCCCAGACAAGAAGCTGCGCTCTGCTGCAATGGCACTGTCATCTCCGCAGCGGCAAGAGGACTCATCTGCCAGTCCTTCACTCCATATTGATACATAATATCATGGTCATACTGTCCGGTATATAAATTTAAAAATCCACTCCCGGATGCCATACACCGCGTAGATATCCGTATTCCACTCATCTTCCAAGTCAGATAGGTGCCCAGATTAACCAGAAAATACTGTTCCGCCGGAATCCCCTGCCGCTTGAGATATTCCAGCTTAAAAACAGGATACATGGCATGTACCATACACCCGGTAGATTTATAAAAAGAATCTGTATATGCTTTCTCTTTTCTTATGTCCGTACATACATCAGCTGCAGCCATATTATTCCACAGATAAAGCGGCGTTACAGGATCCATATGCTTATCGCAGAGCATCAGACTGTGCCAGGTTGTCCCAATGGAAATAATGTCAATGTCCTTTCCTTCCGTCAACTGTCTTCCTGCAGACAGCATCTTTTTAAAAATCTGATCTCCCGCATGAATAGACCGGTAATCTATATTGCCATATTCTCTGGTAAATATTTCAGACTCATTTTTCACAGTATCATACAGCATTGCTTTTGCTGACGTTGTGCTCGCTTCAAGTACTAAAATTTTCATATTATTCCTTCGCCGCCTGTTTCTATGTAAATAAAATCAGAAATCAATATAGTCCGGGTCATAACCGATACGATTATTGATATTCAGTCTGTCAATTTTTTCCATTTCTTCCCCGGTCAGTTCAAAATCGAATACATCAATATATTCCTTCATCTTTTGCAGGGAGGTTGTCTTCGGTGTTGTGATTACGCCATGCTGCAGGCTCCATCTGATACAGATCTGTGAATTCGTTTTTCCATATTTTTGTGCGATTTCAGAAATCAGATCAAATTTATCGTAGTAATCGCGTTTCAATCTGGGATTGTTCTCCATAATATTTGGGTTTTCACCCTCTTCAAACCATTCGCCGCCCCTGGTAGTTTCCACATTATATCTTGGTTTTGTTTCTTTATACAGCTCACTTTTTTCGAACAGCCCTCCAAAAGCAATCTTATTTGCCGCACAATACTCTCTAAGCGCTGCACAGGTATACTGCGGATGAAAATGACTTTGATTCACCATCGGCATATACTTTGTATACTCTCCGTTTTCAATCATCACCCGGATTCTTTCCAGATGATGAATCTCATGATTGCATACGCCAATTGCTCTTACACGCCCCTCATCATAAAGCTTCTCCAGTTTCCACCAGGAAGACATCTGGCGCTCGGTAAATGCCCAGTGCTGAGAATACAAATCCAAATAGTCCATATCCAGCTGTTTCAAACTTTCTTCATATGCCCAATATGCTTTTCTGTCACGAATATCATCAATTGAAATCTTGGACGCTATAAAAAACTCTTCTCTGGGAATACCGCTCATTTTAACAGCCCTTCCAAGTGCTCTCTGTGTATGCCAGCTTTCGGCCGTATCGAAATAACGGAATCCGACTTCAATTGCATCCAGAATAATTTCTGTCTGTGTTTTCAAATCATATGCGGTCTCTTCCGTACTATATCCCAAAAGAGGCATTTCCACGCCATTCCACAATGTTACGGTTGAATTTAATGATAATTTTTCCATGACCTTTCACCTCTTCTCTTTCTTTAAAAATCAAACAAATCCGGATCCCAGTTAATCGGACCTTCAAAATTCAATGAATCAATTCTTGCCATTTCTTCCTCAGACAAAACAAAATCAAAAACTTCCAGATTCTCCCGCATTCGTTTTGGATTCTGAGACTTTGGCAGGGCTACTACCCCATGCTGAATAATCCATCGCAGTACAATCTGCTGAATACTCTTGCCGTGCACCTCGGCAATCTGTCCAATAATTCCATCGGGTTTTTCATACTTTAATCTCTTCAGAGGCATCATTGCTTCATATTTAATGCCATGAAAATCATCAAATTTCCGTCCATCATTATTCATGCAATATGGAGAAAATTCATCCTGCTGCACATGGGGCATAACATCACAGTTTCTCATAATCTCTACAAAATGATGTCTTTTTACATTGCTCAGGCCCAGCGCCCTCACCTTTCCTGTATAGTAAAGTAATTCTAATATTCTCCAGGTATCCACTGTTTTTCCGGTTACAGGCCAGTGAAGCAAATATAGATCTATGTAATCTGTACCCAACCGTCTTAATGACTCTTCAAAACCACGAAGAATATCCACCGGTCCACGGCGCATATCTGCATCCCAGGCCTTACTGGTAATAAAGAATTTCTCCCGGTCAATACCACTTTCTTTTATCGCTTCTCCAATAGATCTTTCAGAATGATAGATTAATGCCGTATCAAAATGACGATATCCTGCTTCAATGGCATTTCTGATAACAGTGGTCTGCTTCTGATGATTCTCATCGATATCTCCGCCACCAAAACCAATAATCGGAATTTTTACTCTGTTATATAATTCAACAACCGTATTCTTTGTTAAATTCTCCATTTTTTCAGCTCCTTTTATTTTTATAAATGGGACTGCCACACATGATATATGCATAACAGCCCCATCCTCAGATAATTTTCCCCTTATCCTGCCGTACTGCGGAACGCTTCACCCACTGCACTCAACGCCTCTTCTTTCGTCTGTTCACCGGAGATATAGCGCTGCAGAATTGCTCCGTATTCATTACACAGACTGCCGTTCATATAATACGTAATCGCTTTGCTGTCAAATTCTTCAATTTCTTTATATGCCTTATATGTATAAGGATCCAGCGTATCTTCAGCCAGCTCATAAGACTTGCTGGTAACAAGAATACTGTAATTCTTTGTGAGAGCATCGGCCACCTCGTCACTTGTAAAGAACCAGTTATACAAATCCAGTGCAGCGGCATCTACTTCTTCATTACCGGTCTTAGCCACTACAAAGCCCTGACAGTTCAGTACATAATACGGATCCTCATCATTGATGCACAAAGGTCCTATCTCCCATGTATCGGTATAATCTGTCTCATATCCATAGTACATACCGGAAGTTCCCTGAATCATGTCCCATGCATAATTATCTGTCATGTAAGTCTCTGCATATTCTGTTGCCTGGTCTGTGACGATAGGATTTTCCTGAAGATATGGCAGGCATTCTGCAAGGTAATCAAAGAATTCATTAAAGTATTCATCATCTACAGGATCAATCGAACCATTTACCAGCCCTTCATATCTTGCAGCCGGTCCCTCTTCCGGCATTACCAGAGGAGCATTTCCAAGATGATTATACAAAACCTGAGCTGTTCCAAAGGGTGCGATACCACCCATTCCATTATCTTTCAGCGTCTGAAGAACAGTCATCATCTCAGTATGATTCTTCGGCACAGAATCAATTCCAACAGAAGCCAGCGCTTCCATATCCCATGTATGTCCATGAATTTCATAATTGTAATATGCCCCGTAAGTCACTCCGTCCCATGTAAATCCATCTGCAAATCCGTCTTTTACGTTTGCGATTGCCGGAGAATCTGAAACATCCTGGAGATATTCAATATAATCCTGTCCGAAATTATCACCACGCAGATTAAAAATATTCGGAATCGCATCTGTTGCAATCAAAGCCTGAATATCGCCAAAGAAATCCCCTGACTCTCCTGTATACACAGTAACATGCACATTTGGATGTTCTTCCGTATATTTATCAAACAAATCTTCCAGGGTCTCTGCCCATGCACCCTTAAATGTGGCAAATACGAGCTCAATGTCCTCCTCCGCATGTACCGCACTTCCCATAGACATCACCATTGCCGCTGCCGCGATTACATTTACAACTTTCTTTAACTTTTTCATGATAGCCTCCTTCTTATTTTACTTTTCTTTCATCATTTCTCTTACTTTATTTATGTTCTCTTCTGTAGCCGGCAATACAATTCCTTCAGGAATCATCCAGTTTTTTGCTGTGTTCGGATTCATATCACAGATCATTCCCATCGGCGCCGCCATTCCGAGCGGCAAATTTTTAGCTTCGTAACATTCGCCGTCCCGCACCACTACAACTTTCAAAATTCTCTCCTCCTTTCCTAATTTATTCTTTTGTTGATTATCCCTTTACCGAACCCGATACCATGCCTTCAATGATCATCCTCTGACAGAAAATAAATATAATAACAGGTATAATCATCGCCAATACAACGCCCGGAAGCATATAATCCCATCTTACCCCATACTCTCCGCTGAATACCTTAAGTGCTATCTGGATCGTATAAGATTTCTTATTTACACCAAGCATCAAAAACGGCAGAAGATAATCATTCCAAATATAGAACACATTCATAATTGTAAAAGTCACCACAATATTCTTAAGATTTGGAAAAACAACCCGGAAATATACTCCTGTTTTGCTGCATCCGTCAATAGAAGCCGCTTCTTCCATTTCAATCGGTATTGATTTTACCGTTCCCTCTGTAAGAAAAATAACAGTAGGACAACACATTCCCCAATACGCGATTGCCGTTCCCGAAAGACTTCCATTCAGTCCAAAGATATTCATAACCTTTACGAACGGTATCATCGTTGCCTGAAATGGAATTGCCATTGCACTGAGAAACATAAAGTATATGACTCCATTTATCCCCTTCCTGTTCCTGCACAGCCAATATCCCGTCATTGACGCACATAAAATCAATCCCGCATTTCCTATCAGAGTAACAATCACCGTATTCTGCAATGATTTAAAAAAATTCATTCTTTTCAATGCATTTAAGTAATTTCCAATCCTCCACTCCTTCGGAATTGCCATAACATTTATTCCAATTTCATTCATAGATTTAAAAGAATTCAAAATAACCAAAAAAAAAGGAAATATCATAATTACTGCCATTACCACAATAATAACCGTACAGATAACTGTCGTTCTTTTTTCTTTTCTGCTCATTATGCTTCCACCTCACTTTTTGAGGTCAGGTAGACCTGTAAACTGGATAACACCACAACAATCACAATAAAGATTAAAGCTTTCGAACATCCATAAGCCATCTCACTGCCTGTAAAAGCTGTACCATATATATTCATCGTTACCGATTCTGAACTTCTGAACGGATTTCCGGCAGTCAATGCCAAATTAATATCGTAAACTCTCATACATGTCAGAAAGCTGAGAAAAATACATCTGGTAAAAGTTGTCATCAGAAATGGAATTTTCACTTTTGTCATTACGGCTGCCAGTCCCGCTCCATCAATCCTGGCTGCTTCAACCATGTCTCCCGGAATCTGAACAATCCCTGCTATGTATAAAAGCATTAGATAACCTGACAGCACCCATACCTGAACGATTACCATAGCCCAAAAGGATGAAATTGATGTATTAAACCAGGCAATCTTCATAAACGACAGGCCAACCGCCTCTGCCAGATAACCAAAAGCATATAAAAATATGAACCGCCATATAAATCCAAGTACCAGGCCTCCAAGTGTATTCGGTATATAAAAAACCGCTCTGAGAATATTCCTCCCAGGTACCTGCATGGTCAGAATATTTGCCAGCACAAATCCCAGAAGATTTGCAAGTATTACTGATACTATCGCAAATTTCATTGTAAATCCCATAGAATACCAATATTGACTGTCCGCCAGCAGCTTCCTGTAATTTACAAGACCATTAAACGACATTCCGGAAGAAATCCCGTTCCAGTCACTGAAGGAATATACCGCCGACATAATTAATGGAATAAACTTAACCATAAGAAAAGCTGCAAACATTGGTCCAAGAAAAATAATCTCATTAAACATATACTGAACAGTTTTCTTTTTGTTCCTCATTCTATCCTCCCTCTGTTGCAATACATTTTGTTGTTATGTTATCAGTATATCTTTTTCCCCTTTTTCCCGTTATACGTTTTATAACGTCTTTCCGTCAAAAAATTTTTTTTCTGTATATCAATTCGGCATTTTGTTCTATTTTTTATCTTTTTAGATATAATTTTCTGTCATTTTCAACATAGTCTGGTTGGAAAATTGATATTTTTTTCATATGAGAAATGATATAATAGCCGTAATTGCACAAAATATATAACAGCATATTGGAGGAGGTTCTAATATATTGAGAAAGAAAATCACGTTTCAGTCCAAATTAATTATTTCTTATAGTATTTTTATGCTGATAATGATTATTTTCTCAATCGTGTTCTGGGGCATACAGCTGTTTTCTTCACATAATCTTGCTCTTCAGGAACGCCTTCAGCTAATGCTGCAGAATAATAATGTTTCCATTAATACTGTTTTTAAGGACTTAAAACCTGTACTTTACCCTCACCGATATAACACAGATATTGAAAATTTTCTGGAACAACGCAAAGATTTTACTTCGGACAATATCAGTTCCATTGAAAATGGAATTATCGGACAGCATGATTATGTATTATCCATGTGTCTGTTCCGTCTTACGGGTGAATCCTATCCTACCGATTATTTTAATGAAAATCCTGTTGAATCTGACTGGTATATTCAATTATGTCAAAAGCGTCACGGAATACCGTATATTGGTTCCTCAGAGCCGCAGCTTGTAAATAACAGCAAAAAAAATGTGCTGATCATCAGTAAAGAACTAATCAGTACAGCTTCGGGACGGCCTATAGGATATGTTCTTGTAAAAATTGACTCTCAGAAACTGTTTGCTTCCATCGACAGTGCAATTTCAGATGGATTTTATACTCTGGTCACTACTTCTGATAATATTGTTATATATAGATCTAATATAAATAATGCGATACTAAATCAGGACATTTCCTCCTTATCAAAACAAAAGGGTACTCTCCAATCTTTCGGAAGCTCGAAGTACTATATTGACAGTATTACAAACGCCTATGGAAACTGGGATATTTACAAAATATATGTCACCAGAACTTCCCCCTTTTCCATCATATTTCCGGGACTGCGGATTTTTATTTCAGTAAGTCTGCTTTTGTATTTTGTCATTATTATAATTGCAGTTATTTTTTCGGGTCATTTGTCCTATAACATCAAACTTCTTCGTTCTGCTTTTCAGAATACTGCCTCGGCAGAAAATCTGAAAGTAATTGACCGTAGATTAATCAAAAATGACGAAGTAGGGATCTTGATCCGTAGCTATAATCACATGGTAGAACGTCTCCATATAGCTATCGAAAAAGAATATGCCGCAACTATACGGGAACAGCGTGCACGTATTGAAATGTTAAATTATCAGATAAATCCGCATTTTCTGTATAACAATCTGAATTTAATCAGCTCCATTGCTATTTTGCATGATGTTCCGGAAATCACTCACATATCCAAAGCTCTTGGAGATATGTTCCATTATAGTATTGGCGCCTCAGATATTGTGACAATACAGGATGAACTGAATAATCTGCAGAGCTATATTGAACTGCAAATGATACGTTATCCAAAAAGATTTTCCATTATATATGATATTGATCATTCACTATTCAATCAAAAATGTCCCAAGTTTATACTGCAGCCTGTTGTAGAAAATATTTTTTCCCACGGTTTTGATCTGACCTCGTCAAATCGGAAAATCTACGAAATTACAATCAGTATCAGGGCTGAGGACAATCTTCTTATTTATAATATTTTGGATGATGGGGAAGGAATTACACCGTCTGAGCTGGAAAAGCTCCGTGCAAATCTAAAGCAGAAGGCCAATCAATATACGGAAGGCCACATTGGACTTTGGAATATACAGAAAAGAATTGAAATACAATATGGCAGCCAGTATGGAATTATTGTCAATAGTCAGCCCCGGATTTTTACACAAGTAACTATTTGTTTTCCACTTCAGCAAAAAGAGAGCAGGTAAAAAATGAATATACTAATTTGCGATGACGAATATTACGTAAGAAAAGCTCTATCAAAATGTATAGGCAAAGCATTGGAACGCTGTGGTGTTTACAATGCTTCTCTGGTCGAATGCAGCTGCGCAGAAGACGCTTTGGATGTACTGAAAAACCAGCCCGTCGATATTATATTTACCGATATTCAAATGGGCAAACTGAACGGTATTGATTTTTGTTTTCAGATTTCTGAACAGTATCCTGATGTAAAAACAGTAATTATTTCCGGTCATGCTGATTTTGAATATGCACAAAAAGCCATTACTGCAAAAGTTGCCAGTTATCTGTTGAAGCCGGTAGACGAAGAAGAACTCTTTAATTTAATCGAATCATTGTTAACTCTTCAGCTAAGAGAAAATCCGGATTCTTCCACTTCGCTCCCAATTCCGCCTGATATTGCTTCTTTCTGTAATATTGACCTGAAAAATAATGAATGCTATATTGTTATTTTATTCCGATCTAATGAAATAATTTTTGATGAAACCCTTTTTACTGAAATACAGCATCAACTATCCGAAGACGGTCTGAATATCCGGGTAATATACCGGGCAGACGACCGCACAATTATGCTTCTTCCCGTTTTTCCGGTGCAGACAGATAAAGTCCATCAGTATAATGAACTGCTGCCGTTTTTGTACCGGTATCACAAAATTATTTCGGAAACTGCCAATGTCTCCCTGTCAGTTGGAATCAGTGCTTTTTATATGAATCTTTCCGTATTTTCCTACGCATACGAAGAAGCTAAAAGCCAAATGACTCGCTATGAGATTTCTGAATATTACTCAGACTACAAAAAAACGGTATCACATACTTCATCTGTTTATCTGGATATCGTGACACAAAAACTGATTTCTTACTATATTAAATGTATGAAAATAGAGTCTTTAAAGGACATACTGTTCCAGAATATGGAAAAGCAATTTGCCCAGAATATTTTAACTCCTGTAAATTGTTATCAGTATGTACTGGAAGTAATTCAATTTATTCTCTTTTCTGCACTGGATGAAAATGTACGAACAAATCTGAATTATCAGATTAATATGGAAGAGCTGGTACAGCTCGGAAATGCTTCTGCCTGCCAGCAATATTTGTGTGATTTTCTTCAAGTAATAGAAGAATCCTCCGGAAATCTTTCTCAGGAGAAAATTATTAAAAAACTTACCGAGTATCTTAATGAGCATTACAGTGAAGATATCAGCTTAAGCGACATTGCCCAGAACATATTTTATGTCCATCCAAACTATCTCAGTAAAGTATTAAAAAATAATACCGGAAAAAGTTTTTCAAAATATCTTTTGTCCATCCGCATGGAAAAAGCCAGAGAACTTCTGATACAGGACAGCACTCTTTCGGTATCTATCATATCACAGCTGGTAGGTTTTAATTCTGAATCCTATTTTGTCCAGACGTTCCGAAAATATTATGGTCAGACACCCGGCGGGTATCGAAAGGACCAATAAACTGCAAAAGAGCTGCAGAGTATAAGTTCCATACTCTGCAGCATGGTGCTCCATCTGTTCTTTTTCCTTTTATCTCTCTTCAATCTCGCAATTCAACCATTTTTTTTCTGTATCTGTGAGTTGAATATACAAAGACTCGATTGTCTCGTCGATATGCTTCCTGGAACCCGGTTTTGTAAGGCCAAATACATCCAGCCCCTGCTGCATTACCCACGCATAAGCGATTTGTGATACGGTAAATCCCTTCTCTTTCGCCAGAATCTCTGTTCTGCGCAGTCTTTCATAGTTAATTGGAAAACCATATTCGTCTGCGCCAAAGCTGATAATATCATGCGCGATTTTTTCGTCTGTACTCTTCAAACGGCCGGACAAAAACCCTCTTGCCAGGCTTGAATATGCAAAGACCGGCATCTTATTTTCTGCAATCCATGCTCTCCACTGCGCATTCCGGGGCCCGCTTAAAGTAACGCTTCCTCCCCATGGATCTCCAAGGCATTCTGCCAGACTAAAACTGGGACTGCAGATAGTAAACGGAATCAGACCATGTTCTTTTGCATACGCGTTTGCTTCCATTGTACGCTCCATAGTCCAATTAGATCCACCGAATGCACCAATCTTCCCCTGATTATGAAGATCATTAAGCAACTCTACAACAGGTCCCACCGGACTGGTCGGATCATCCCTGTGCAGTGCATAAATATCAATGTAATCGGTCTGAAGCTTTGCAAAAGAATCTTCAATATCACTCATAATATCAAAAGGCGTTGTTCTCCTTCTAAAATCATTTGCGTTAGCCCCTTTTGTAAGAATAACAACCTTATTTCTCAGACCTCTTGATTTGATCCATCTTCCGAGCGATGCCTCTGCATCTCCGTAGCACGCCGCAGAATCAAATGTATTAATTCCCGCATCAAATGCCTGATCCAGCAATTCAAATTCATCTTCGTTTGCCATCATTCTGGCGCGGTCTGTACCAAACACTACCCTGGATACTTTCTTATCAACATATGGCACACTGGCATATTTCATCTCTCTGTTCATTTTTATTCTCCCTTCCTTTACTCAATTTTAATCCAGCTTCCCGTCTCAGAACTTTTGAGAATTGCTTCTACTAATTTTGTAAGATAAAAAGCCTCCTGAAATGTAGAAAATTCCGGTCTTTCTTTCTGCGGATCTTTTCCTTCCAAAATATAATTATAAAATGAAGTAATATTATTACGAAGCGCATCATTCCAGCCTTCCGGATGGCCTTTTGCCAAATGTGTATAATTTGCCGCCACGAAATCAGTCAGACTCACCGGATTTCTGTCAAATATACAATTAGGCCCGTCTTTACGTCCCATCCACACTTCATTCGGCTTTTCCTGATTCCAGGCAAAAGATGCCTCGCTGCCGTCAATTTCAAAATTGAGATAGCAGCCATGCCCTGCACTCACCTGGGATACATAGTATACGCCATGAATACCGCTTTTTGTCCTGAACAATACAGAACCATAATCCTCTGTTGTGATTTCAACATCCTCATAATCAGTATTTACATTTTTGCTAAAAGTTGCCACCTCTCCTTTTGGTTTTTTTCTCATTGGCATAACGGTTACCAGATCCGAACACACCTCTGTAATCTGATCATCAAGGATATATTGTACAATATCCATCCAGTGAACTCCAATATCCGCGATTGCCCTGGACGGTCCGTTTATCTCCGGATTAATTCTCCAGTTATAATCGGTTTCATACAGAAGATGATCCTGAAGATAAGAACCATGCACCAGTCTTGGCACACCAATCTCACCATTTTTTATTTTTAATTTCATTTCCTGAACCATGGGATTCATTCTATAACAATGGTTGATTCCTGTAATGAGCTCAGGATGTTTTGGCAAAACATCCATAATTTCTGAAACTTCCTGCAGATTTCTTGCAAGAGGCTTTTCTGAAAAAAGATGGATTCCGTGTTCTAAAACATAAATATTAATGTCTTTATGCAGGAAGTTAGGCGTACAGTTATGTATAACATCCAGTTCAGCATGTTCAATCATCTCCTCAATGCTCGAACAATAATACTTAATTCCGTATTCCTCTGCTTTGTTTTTGGCTAAATCCAGATTTGTATCCGCAACAGCTATAACCTCTGCATTTCCAATACGGCTGATTGCATCCAAATGGAGAACCCCGACAAATCCCATGCCAATAATGCCAACTCTTAATTTTTTCATTCTTCTTTTCCTCATCTACTTTCTAATATATTGGAATACATCCTTCAGAGACTGCCGTGAATCGTAAGACGGAAAATACTCCAAACCAAAATATCCCGAATATCCAAGCCTTTCCAGAGTTTCAATAATTAATGGATAATTTGTTTCTCCCAGATGAAGTTCCTTTCTTCCCGGAACACCGGCACTGTGGACGTGACCTACATAGTCTATATTATCTGTCAGAGAATTTACCAAATTTCCCTGCATAACCTGCATATGATAGCAGTCAAACAACAGTTTAATACGCGGACTGTCCACCGTTTTTACAATCTCAAATCCGTCATAAGAATTATCCAGGTAATAACTCTTATGGTCATAGATGGAATTTAAAGGCTCTACCAGAAGATTAACGTTCTTTGCTTCACAAATCTCTGCCATACGCTTCAGATTTTCTGTTATAATCATTTTCTGGCTGTCCGTTTTGTTAACAACGTCACCGGACATGCAGATAAATGTGTTACACCCTACGTCTTTTCCTGTTTCTATTGTCTCTTCTATATTTTTTCTGACACGGGAAAATGCATCATTCATTCTGACATCCCAGTTATTATTAAGGCAGCAAAGAGCCACCGCAAGATTGTGTTTTGAAATGACTGCACCCAGTTTTTTTGTGTCGTATTCATGAATATCCCAAAATTCTACTGCATCTGGCTGAAATTCCATGACTCTCTCAATACGGTCATAAATATCAGTTTCCGGAAATATTGATTCTACACACAATGAATATTTCATTCTATTTTTTCCTTTCTTATAAAAAATACCAATTATATATACGTATATACATATAATTGGTATTTGCGGAGGTATTATGGCACTTTACTTATTTATAAAATGTTTCGTTATCAAACTCATATAAATTCAGGCTCTCACCATCCGGTCCCTTAATACATGCATATCTGAACGGACGTCCTTCATATGAAATCGTGTTTGTCTGAATATCAACAGGTCCTTCATATCCGTAATCTTCCAGCCTTTTCTTACACTCTTCAAGATTGCTCACAGAAATACCAAAATGATCAATCACTCCCAATACATTAGGATGTTTCTTATCCTGCGGAGTTCCATTCCACGGTCCAAAGCATTCAATCAGTTCAATGTACAGGCCATTCAGATTAATAAGCACAAACTCTGCCGGGAACATACGAACCGGTTCATGATTTTTTCCCATCATTTCACGATAAACTACTTCAAACCCCATTACCTTTGTATAAAAATCTACTGATTTTTTATTGCACTGTGTATAAATACACATATGCGCTAATCCTTTGAAAGGATTTTCTATATTGCTCATTCCTGTTCTCTCCTTTTCTCTTATTTAAACTGCAACTCTTCACTGCTAAGGAACAATTTTACCCGCCGCTTTATAAATGTCATACCATTGCTTTTTAGTAAGTTCTACATCCACTGCCCTGCAAACATCATCCAGACGAGACGGTGTCATACTCCCCGATACTATTTGAGCAAATGCAGGGTGTCTCAGAATCCATGCTGCAGCTACCGCACTTCCGGAAACGCCCTGTTCTTCTCCAATCTTCTCAAGCATTTGATTCAATTCCGGGAATTTGGGATTACCAATATACACACCCTCAAACAGGCCATACTGGAATGGTGACCATGCCTGCAACCGAATATCATGAAGTCTGGAATATTCCAAAATACCTCCGTCTTTTACAATAGAAACATTAAAATTGTTATTAACGGCCAATCCACTGTCTACCATGCCACTGTGCATTACGCTGAACTGCATCTGATTAACAATTAAATCCTGTCTCACGTACTTCTTCAGCAGTTCAATCTGACCCGGATTCTGATTGCTGACACCAAACCATCTGACTTTTCCGCTCTGCTGCAAAATATCAAATGCCTCCGCCACTTCTTCAGGTTCAAATAATGTATCCGGTCTGTGAAGAAGCAAAATGTCCATATACTCCGTCTGCATTCTCTTAAGGCTTCCATCAACAGCCTCCAGAATATGATCCCTGGAAAAATCATAATAATTTTCTTCCAGAAAAATACCCGCTTTAGACTGAATAATTAAATCTTCTCTTTTGCATCCTAATGCCTTTACAGCCTGTCCAAACTTCTCTTCAGAAACACCGCCGCCATAAATATCTGCGTTGTCAAAAAAATTAATTCCATTTTCCAACGCATTGTTTACAACATTTACTGCATCCCGGTCAGACAATGCATCCATTCTCCAGCATCCAAATGCTATTCTGGAAACATTCAGAGACTTTCTAAGCTCCGTATATTTCACTTAACCACCCCTTTCTCTATATTTTTGATGTAAATATCATAACAATTTTCATTTTTTCTTTATATAATTATCAGAATCATTATTTATTCAAAATCCCATACTAAAATGTCAAAAAAAAATTTTATTATATAAAAAAGAGTCCGCAAACTCTGCGAACTCTTTTAAACTTCTTATACTTTTTATTTCTGTCCGGTCAGTTCCAGACGCACCATTGCTTTTCGAAGGGCTATCTCTGCACGGTTCAGATTCAGCATTGGATCTCTCATCTGCAGACGGCGCTCTGCGCGGGCTTCTGCCTCTCTCGCGCGGTTTACATCTATTTCCTCCGGCCACTCGGCTATTTCTGCCATAATGGTCACTTTATCCGGAAGCACTTCCATAAATCCGCTGTGAATAGCTGCCTGTCTTTTTCCAACCTCTTCTGTAATCGTCACAATGCCCGGCACAATCAGAAGTGTCATGGGAATATGATTTTTGTAAATACCCACATCACCTTCACTGGTGCTCAGTTCCACCATACTGGCTTTTCCCTCATAGAAAATGCGTTCCGGTGCAATGATACTAAGCGTAAATAATTTGTCATCTGCCATACGCTCACCTACTTCACACGTGCAACCACGTCATCAATGCTTCCTGCATTCAGGAAATAGCTTTCCGGAATATCATCATGCTTGCCTTCCAAAATCTCACGGAATCCGCGGATCGTTTCAGCAATCGGCACATACTGGCCTTCCAGACCGGTAAACTGCTGTGCCACATGGAACGGCTGGGAAAGGAATCTCTGAATCTTTCTCGCACGGTTTACGATCAGCTTTTCTTCTTCGGAAAGCTCATCCATACCAAGGATTGCAATAATATCCTGCAGTTCTTTGTATCTCTGAAGAATTTCCTGCACTCCACGGGCAACTTTATAGTGCTCCTCGCCAACCACACGCGGATCAAGAATTCGGGAAGTGGATTCCAACGGATCTACCGCCGGATAAATACCAAGTTCCACAATAGAACGTGACAATACGGTGGTTGCATCCAGATGTGCAAATGTAGTTGCAGGCGCCGGGTCTGTCAGGTCATCCGCCGGTACATATACGGCCTGTACGGATGTGATAGAACCATGTTTTGTAGATGTAATACGCTCCTGAAGAGCACCCATCTCAGTCTGCAGTGTAGGCTGATATCCAACAGCAGACGGCATACGTCCAAGAAGCGCAGACACTTCGGAACCAGCCTGTGTGAAACGGAAAATATTATCGATAAACAGCAGCACATCCTTGCCGCCCTCATCACGGAAATATTCTGCCATCGTAAGGCCTGTAAGACCTACCCGCATTCTTGCTCCAGGCGGCTCATTCATCTGTCCGAATACCATGGTCGTTTTATTAATAACGCCTGATTCTGTCATTTCATGATAAAGGTCATTTCCCTCACGTGTACGCTCACCAACGCCGGTAAACACGGAATATCCGCCGTGCTCTGTGGCGATGTTGCGGATCAACTCCTGAATCAGGACGGTCTTTCCTACACCGGCACCGCCGAACAGACCGATCTTTCCACCCTTCTGGTACGGGCAAAGCAGGTCAACGACTTTAATACCGGTCTCCAGCATCTCTGTGGAGGTTGCCTGTTCTTCAAAACTTGGCGCATCTCTGTGAATCGGCAGATAATCAACATCTGCCGGAGCCTCTTTATTATCGATCGGCTGGCCGATAACATTGAAGATACGTCCAAGGGTTTTCTCACCTACCGGTACGGAAATCGGCGCTCCGGTAGAAACTGCTTCCATTCCGCGCACCAGACCGTCTGTCGGCCCCATTGCGATACATTTTACAGTGTCATCACCCAGATGCTGGGCTACTTCTACCACAAGTGTTCCGCCGTCTCTGGTCGGAATATGAATTGCATCATATATATTCGGAAGTTTTCCTTCCGGGAATTTAATGTCCAGTACCGCACCGATAACCTGAGTGATTTTGCCTTTGATTTGTTCTGACATTCTTTTTCTCACTCCTATCTGCCAATGCTAATTGATTGCTTCTGCACCGGCTATAATCTCTGTAAGTTCCTGTGTAATTGAGCCCTGACGCGCTCTGTTATACTGCAGCGACAACTTTTCGATCATCTCTTCCGCATTGCTGGTAGCATTATCCATCGCCTGCATACGTGCCCCGTTTTCGCTGGCCACCGCTTCAATCAGCGCACCAAATAAAATACTTGTCACGTATTTGGGAATAATGATATCTAAAGACTCCTCTTCGCCTGGCTCAAAATTCATGGGTGCTCTGCTTTCGGCAGCTTCCTGTGATTTCTGCTCCTGACGTCTCTTCTCCATATCCTCATCGGAAAATTCTACCGGGAGCAATTTCATCAACGTTGGCGTGTGGACCACTGTATTTTTAAACGAAGTGTATGCCACATAGATTTCACCGATCTCGCCGTCACCGAATGCTTTCAGCACTTCCTCACAGATTTCCTTTGCATCAGAAAACATGGGGTTGTTAATCACGTCACTGTAATCAGAACGGATTTTATATCCACGTCTCTCCAAAAACTCTTTTCCTTTTCTTCCGACTGTAATCAGCTCAATATTCTCTTTTTCAAAGCCGCTTCCGGTAATGAGTTTTTCAATGCCGGAATTATAACCGCCCGCCAGACCTCTGTTTGAAGTAATGGTGATGATACATTTTACGGAAGAATCGCCTGCCTGCAGATAGGGATGCCGGATATTTCCGGAACGGGCAAGAATATGCGTCACTGTCTGATACATTTTTTCAAAATACGGTTTCGCACTTTCTGCCCTTGCCTTTGTCTTCTGCAGCTTAACGGTAGATACCAGTTTCATGGCTTTGGTAATCTGTCCAATACTGGCAACGCTGCTTTTACGCCTCTGTATGTCTCTCATGGAAGCCATATGGTATCACCCCTTACTTTTTATATTTTGCTTTACATTCCTCGATTGCAGCCACAAGCCGTTTTTCTGTCTCATCAGACATTTCCCTGGTCTCATCGATCGCCTTCGGAATATCCGGATATTTTGTTCTGATAAGCTCAAACAACTCCTCCTGGAACGAAAGGACTTCTTCCACCGGAATGTCCAGAAGATGTTTCTTTGTAGCAGCATAAATAATAATAACCTGGAATGCTACCGGCATGGGAGCGTACTGTGTCTGCTTCAGCATTTCCTTGATACGTTCGCCCTGTGCCAGTTTTTCTTTGGTATCCGCATCAAGCTCGGACCCAAACTGCGAAAACGCTGCCAATTCGCGATACTGTGCAAGTTCCACACGAATCGGAGCCGCAATTTTCTTCATCGCTTTAATCTGAGCCGCACCGCCAACTCGGGATACGGACAGACCCGCATTAACCGCCGGGCGGAAACCTGCATTAAACATTTCTGTTTCGAGATAAATCTGTCCATCTGTGATTGAAATTACATTGGTCGGGATATATGCAGATACGTCACCTGCCTGGGTTTCAATGATCGGCAGCGCAGTAAGAGAACCGCCGCCCAATTCATCCGAGAGTTTTGCCGCACGTTCCAGAAGTCTGGAATGCAGATAGAAAACATCACCCGGATATGCTTCACGTCCTGGCGGACGTCTCAGCAGCAGAGAAAGTGTACGATATGCTGTCGCATGTTTCGACAGGTCATCGTAAATAATCAGTACATCATCTCCGTTTTCCATCCACTCTTCACCAATTGCACAGCCTGTATATGGTGCAATGTACTGAAGAGGTGCCAGTTCACTGGCTGTGGAAGCAACGATGGTGGTATAATCCATGGCACCGTACTCTTCCAGAGTTTTTACAATATTCGCCACCGTAGAAGATTTCTGGCCGATAGCTACATAAATACATTTTACATTCTGGCCCTTCTGATTGATGATAGTGTCAATCGCAATGGCCGTCTTTCCTGTCTGTCTGTCACCAATGATCAGCTCACGCTGTCCACGTCCGATAGGAACCATGGAGTCGATTGCCTTGATACCTGTCTGCAGCGGAGTATCAACCGATTTTCTGGTAATAACTCCCGGTGCAACTCGCTCGATCTCTCTGGATTTGTCAGAGGCGATGGGGCCTTTGCCGTCAATTGGATGGCCCAGGGCATTTACTACACGTCCCAGCATTCCATCACCTACCGGAACCTGTACAACACGTCCGGTTGTCCTGACCGTATCACCCTCGCTGATGCCGGACGCATCACTTAAAAGTACCGCACCGACATTGTCCTCTTCCAGGTTGAGCACCATACCTTCCACTTCTCCAGGAAACTCCAGAAGTTCTCCCTGCATTGCGCTCTCCAGACCATGTATACGGGCGATTCCATCCGATACCTGCATGACTGTTCCTACATTTGAAACAGACATTTTGGAGGAATATTTTTTTATCTCGTCCTTGATTACAGAACTGATTTCCTCTGGTCTTAAATTCATGAGGTTTGCATCCTTTCTATTTATTTTCCAGTGACGTTTTCATCAGAGAATTTCTGATTTCCGTCAGTTTGCTTTGAATACTGCTGTCTACTACCGTATCACCGATACGGATGATCAGACCGCCGATCAGCTCCGGCTTCACCTCGTAGGACATTTCCATGGTGGTATATCCTGTGGTATCCAGAAGCTTTTGTTCTATCTTGGATTTCCATTCCCCGGAAAGCTCCGTGGGAGATGTTACTTTTGCGACGCCAATCTTTTTATATTCTTTCGCTCTTGCCACAAAGTAGTTCAGTATGGCATTCAGATCACCAAACCGCTGTTTTATCACGACAATTCTCAGAAAGCCTGCCATATTATCAGAGACCCGGCCCTTGAAAATTCTTTCAATAAGACCGATTTTTTCATCTTTGCAAATATCCGGATTAGCGAAAATCTCACTCAGTTCCGGGTTTTCGGCAAATGATTTCTGCACCAGTTCCACTTCCTGAGTCATGGCATCCACACATTTTTCTTCAATGGCCAGGTCAAACAGGGCATCACCGTATGTTTTGGAAACTAACTTTGCCATGTATCATCACCTATTTCCTTTAATGTTTCTTCCACTAAGGAATCCTGCACCGTTGTATCAATGGATGCTGAAACTACTTTTCCAGCCATCAGCGAAGCAATGGAAATCATTTCTTTCTTCATATCATCAGCAGCTTTCTTCTTATCCAGCTCTATCTGTGCCTGTGCTCTTGCGATAATGCGTGCTGCCTCTTCACCGGCCTGCGCTTTGATATCCTCCGCATTCTCCAGAGCAGTCTGTCTTGCCCGGCTTAAGATTTCGTCTGCTTCTTTTTCTATACTTTTAATTCTGGCTTCATAATCTTCTTTCAGCTGCTTTGCCTGCTGCCTGTCTGCCTGTGCGCTGTCAATGTCATTCTTAATCTTTTCCTGGCGCTTTTTCAGCATATCCCTCGCCGGATTAAAAAGCAGATATGACAGAAATGTAAACATTACCAGCATGGCAATCATCAGAAGAGCGGCATCTGCCAGAAGCTGCGCATCCAGATTAAACAGTCTGTCCAAAGTCCCGCCTCCTTTCTGTTCTCGTTGCTCACAGATCCGCTGCGCGCTGCACACAAACTTCGTTTGGCGCTGTATATCCCGGGTTTTTGCACTGTCGTGCAAAAACGCCTCACGGAACTGCGGCTGTTCTAATTTTTATCAGACCCACTTCACACTTTATAATTTACCGAGAAGCGGATTTGCGAACAGAAGAATAAAAGCGATAGCCAGACCATAAAGACCTGTTGTCTCTGCTACGGCCTGTCCAAGAAGCATGGTAGATGTAATGTCTGATTTTGCACCCGGGTTTCTGCCGACAGCATTTGCGCCATAACCTGCTGCGATACCCTGTCCGATACCAGGACCAACACCGGCGATCATAGCCAGACCTGCACCAATTGCGGAACATGCTAAAATTAATCCTTCGTTTGTAATCATTTTTGTTTCCTCCTAATTTTATTTTATATCATTTTCCGTTTCATTATTGAAACGAGATTCCTCTCACCCTGCTTTGCAAATTGAGAGGCATCAAATACAGCTGTTCTTTAATCTTCTCCCGGCATTTTATCTACCGTAAATACCATCGTCAGCATACAGAATACGTATGTCTGGATAGCTCCCGAGAAGATATCAAAATAAATGTGCAGGATTCCCGGCCAGCCAATCGCAAATTTGGATAACAACTGATAGATCAGGGACATCATAACGGTTCCCGAAAGAATGTTACCAAACAGACGAAGCGACAGGGAAAACGGTACTGCAATCTCACCAATCAGGTTGATTGGAAACAGAAACGGCAGCGGCTGAAACAGACCTGTAAAAGCACCGAACTTATTGTATTTGATATTATTATACTGAATAATACCAAAGGTAATAAGCCCCAGTGGAAGTGTTACACCGTAGTCTGCCGTAGGCGGCCTGAGTCCAAACAGACCGGAAATATTGCTGACAAATATGAACAGGAACAATGCACTGATATAGTTGACAAATTTGCCGGCATATTTACCCATGCTGCCCTTAACCATATTATCCAGCATCTCCACAATCAGCTCCACCACATTCTGGAAGCCCCCGGGGATTTCCTCTGCATTGCGGATCCTGCGGTTTGCGGCAACGGCAAAAATAAGAAGCACTACCATGACGATCAGAACACTGACATGTGTCGTTGTGATCCAGAGTTCCTGGCCAAACAGTTTATATTTAATCAGGCCATGAATCATAAAGTCTACTTCTCTCTGCGCGGCCAGCAGATAATTCCCGCTTAGACCAATGCTTCCCACATTCTCACCTTCTTTCTTCCTTTCTATAGATTTTACGAATCATTCTGTGCAGCAGCGGCTGTGTATATGCTCCCAGTTTTAATGCCATGACTCCAATAAAAACAGCAATGACATTTCCTCCGAGTTTCCATACTGCCAGCACTGCAATAACGATTACCAAAATGCGTATAACGGTTCCTTTTGCCATATATTTTGGCGCATCTTCCTCTGTCATATCCAGGGAATGTTCTATAAAGCGGTACATATGGCACGCCATAAAAACAGCGGTCAATACTCCCACCGTTTCCCCCAAAATAAAAGAAATCCGGGAATCCGCCAGCCAGATCAGCATCACTCCCAAAAGAATACCCCAAATCAGAATTGATAAAACCAATTCTTTTAAAGTCGGGTTCATCTTTTGAAGGGGATTACTCTTCTGATTCATTTTCCAAGCCTTTCTTCCCAGATTTTTGGTCCTTCGGTATCAGCTCCTTTACCAGAAGCCAGCAGTTTCTGCATCCCGCAAGAATTCCGAGAAGCAAAAGCGGAATCACCGTATGCCAGCCCAGATGATCATCCAGCTCATAACCGATAAATACGCACAAGACAATCGGAGCAAGCATGCTGATGCCAATCTGAGTTATCATCGCCAAATTGCGGTACACATCTTTTTTGAAATTCACGCATACTCCTCCTTACCGCTATTTAATCTACATTTTAAATCATACCGGCTAAAATGTCCAGTTATTTTCCATGTTTTCCTATTTCTTTACAAATAAATCAGCATCTGACTTCCCTCCATATCTCAACAATTAAAATTAAGCTTACAGGTCCCAATATCACTCCTGCGATCCCATAAATATAGATCCCGATATAGACAGCCGCCACCATTACAACAGGGCAGACCCCAATCCGTTCCCCGATCAGTTTCGGTTCCAGAAATTCCCGCAGAGTATTCGCCACAAGAAAAATGATGATCAGACACACTCCATACCAGAAATCTCCTGTAAACATGAGAAATATCCCCCACGGAACCAATATGGTGCCTGTACCGATAAAAGGCAGTGCATCCAGCAGTCCTATGACAATTCCCATCAACAGGGCATACTGATATCCCAGCAGCCACAATCCCGCCGTACAGACCGCCATCACGATCAAAATAATGAGTATCTGAGCTTTCAGCCACGCTCCTCCAAGAGACTGCATGGTGTCCATTATGTTTTTTATCCTACTGTAAACCCCTTTTTCATTTAAAAATTTCTTTATCTCATCATAGTCTTTTAAAATAAGCATAAAAGAGACAAATATAATAAGGACAACACCCAGCCATTTCATCAGCGCCATAAAATACGCGATAGAATTTTTTAAAACATCGGGGACAGTGTATTCTCTTACCCGCTCTTCCATCACAGACATATTATTATATATAAAATTCCTCACCGCCTGGGCATGAATTCCCGTGTTTTCCTCAACAATATAACAGCAGGAATTGACAAATTGCTGTGCTTTCCCCATATACAGGTCAAAATCAGATGCCAGCCGGACAATCTGGGCAATAAGCTGATTTCCCAGAAAACAGACCACTATTCCAAGTATTGCCACAAAAAGTATCATCAGCAGACCGCCTGCATACATTTTTTTCATATGAAGCTTCTGTTCCAGCAGCACCGTTCCCGGCAGAACCAGTCTTACCAGAAGCCAGGCAAATAAAAAAGGAACTGCAACAGGCAGTACGTACTTCATCCCAAGAAATACTGCTATGGCAATCCCTGCAATTATCAGGATATCTTTATATGTGGAGTGCATACACTTTTCCTCATCTTTCCCTCTTTTTCGTTCCGGCTCTGAATTAGTATGCGCTCCTGTCTCATTTTTCATGTAAAAATTTCAAATCCATTTCCCACAGGACGGCAGGAAAGTTCTGTCTTTTCTCCTGAACCAGGATGAACAAACGTCAAATGGTCTGCACACAGTGCCAGTCCCTGACCCTTCTGTGCCCCCGGATTATATTTTGTATCCCCGTACAAAGGAAGACCGGCAGATGCCATTTGAACCCGTATCTGGTGATGACGTCCGGTCTGAAGTTTGATCCGCATCAGAGAATACGCTTCTTTTTCTGCAACAACGCGATATGACAGCACCGCCTTTTTCGCTTCCCGGGTGCCCTCGGCCACTTTTTTCGAAGAATTGCTCTTCCCGTCTTTTAGCAGAAAGTCAACCAGCTCTCCCTCTTTTTTACCGGCTTTTCCACAGATCACTGCCAGATATTCTTTCTCCATTCCCCCGTCCTGAACCTGTGCGCTTAAAGAAGCCGCTGCCTTTTTCGTCTTTGCCATCACCACAATTCCCTGCACCGGCTGGTCCAATCGGTGTACGACACCAAGATACGGATTCGGTTTTCCGCTTTTTTCGGCAATATAAGTACGCACCATGCTTTCCAGATCTTTCTTTCCAAAAGAGGCACTCTGTACCGCAATTCCTGCCGGCTTACAGCAGGCAATCATATCGTCATCTTCATATATGATATTTAACATGGCTTTCTTCCTTTCCATGATAGTTTTCCATAAAATAAAAAAGTGTCTTTTTTGTGCAATGGAAATTCCGGGAATTTCCTGTTTCACAAGATGAAAGGACCCGCATAATGCGAGTCCCTTTCCGTTTTTACGCTAAGTTAGATTACTCTGTCATTTATAATTTAACAACGTTAGCTGCCTGCATTCCGCGAGCGCCTTCTGTCAAATCGTAAGAAACAGCCTGACCTTCTTCCAGAGATTTGAATCCTTCACCCTGGATAGCTGAGAAATGTACAAATACATCTGCTCCGTCTTCGCCTGTGATAAATCCATAACCCTTTTCTGCGTTAAACCATTTAACTGTACCCTTATTCATCTCGGTACCTCCATAAAAATAGAAAAATTTATATAGCTTTGCTACATCTGCCATTATATTCTCTGCAAAATTTCTTGTCAAGCTAATTTTCCTTATAAAACCAAATTAGTCCCGCATCTACGGGGTTACCGCGCCGTATATTTCAGCCGGAACATACGCCCTGACATAAATGCCTTCAGGCCGGTATTCTTCCTCTAAAAGCTGCCCCTGTTTTCGGATAAGTGAAATAACTCCTGCATCTTTATAATCGTAAAGCCGCTCGATCAGAATATACCGTTCATTCAGAATTTCTTCCAGAACCCCTTTCAGTTCATCCAGCCCTTTTCGGGTCCTTGCAGAAACTGCAAGTGTCCTATCTGCCTTTCTGTCACGCAGAACTTCCCTCTCCGGCGGCACTTTATCCTGTTTATTAAATAGCGTAACCACGGTTTTATCTGTCACGCCCAGGTTTCGAAGCGTATCATAAACCACCAGCATCTGTTTCTCTGCCTGTGGATTGGAAGCATCAACCACATGCAGGATAATATCCGCATATTTTGCCTCTTCCAGCGTACTTCGAAAGGCATCGATCAAATGATGCGGGAGCTTTCTGATAAAGCCTACCGTATCTGTTAAAAGGATTTCCTGCCCCGATGGCAGCTCTAACACCCTGGTTGTCGGATCCAGAGTGGCAAACAGTTTATCCTCTTCCAGCACACCTGCTCCTGTCATGGTATTTAAAAGTGTTGATTTTCCGGCATTAGTATAACCCACGATTGCCGCCACAGCCGTCCCCTGGCGGCTTCGCTTACTTCTGGTAACTTCCCTGTGCCTTTTTACTTCTTCCAATTCTCTGTTAAGCTGGGCAATACGGTTCTTAATAAGACGCCTGTCCATCTCCAGCTTTTTCTCACCCGGACCTCTTGTTCCGATTCCTCCTCCCAGTCTGGACAAGGAATCGCGCAGACCCACGAGACGCGCCTGGCGATATCTTAACTGAGCAAGTTCAACCTGGATCTTCCCTTCGCTGGTAGAAGCCCTTGCTGCAAAAATATCAAGAATAATCAGCGTACGGTCCATAACTTTCACATCAAGCTCCTGGGACAGATTCCGCAGCTGGGCCGGTGTCAGCTCATCATCACAGATAACGGCATCCGCCTCTGTTTCATAAACAATCCGGCTTACTTCTTCTATTTTTCCTTTTCCAATGTACGTACCCGGATGAATCTGCTCCCGGTTCTGAATCACTTTTCCAACTGTCACAGCTCCCGCCGTTTGCGCCAGCTCCTCCAGTTCATCCAGCGATTCCTGCGTATCATCCCCGTCCTGTATGCTCACCCCGATCAGGATCACACGTTCCTGCGGTTTATCAATCTCATATCCGGTCATAAATGTCTCCTATCTTGTAATCAGAAAATCATATTCCTTTTTCCCTTTTTCATCATCAGGATACAGCTCCATAAACCGCATAGCAATCTGCTTTGCCGTCTCAAAATCATGTTTACGTTCATATGCCACAATTTCATTATAGAGCAAATCTCTGTTTACACTCTCTTCTCCTCCAAGTCCCAGTCCTGTCTCAGCTGCAGAAACAGCCCCGTCATAATTTCCATCCGCCAGTTCACAAAGAACAATTCCGTTATATGCCGCCGCATCATCGCCGTATTCTTCCATGTACTGCTGATATACATTCCTTGCATGGACACTGTCTTCCAGTGCGAGATATACCTCTCCCATCAGCATCATGGCTTTTTTATGTTTCGCCTCCACAGGCTTTGCCAACATTTCCTGGGCCTTCGTATAGTCCTTCAGATAAAAGTAAATATTTCCTTTCTGATAATAGTCTTCCATCTCTTCGCCGTCTATATTCAGCCCTTGCTGGAGATACTGATCTCCAACAGCAGACAGATTATTCTTTTCATATTGCTGATAAATATTCAGATACATTTCATAGTCTGTGGGTTCCAGTTCCGCCGCGCAGTCAAAGTCTGCCTTTGCAGACTCCGTCTCATTCAGATTCAGAAATGCTGTCCCCCGCATATAATAAGCATCTGCATTTTCTGTCAGTTCCAGTATCCTTGAACATATATTTTTTACGGATTCAAAATCTCCCGTTCTAAAATAACATGCCGCTTCGTACAGACTGATATCTGTCTTTGTTTCAGGCATTTTTTCATCGCAAAGGGCATAGGCTTCTTCAAATGCAGCCACTGCATTTACATAATCGGCCTGCTCCATATAAGAAATGCCTTTTTCTCTTGCAACCTCCAGTTCAGACGGACCTTTGTCCCTGCATCCTGACAGAAGGCATGCCGCTGCCGTTGAAATCACTATTATTTTATATATCCGTTTCAAAATCATTTTCTTTCCCCCTGTCACTGTTTAAATGAGAACTCTCCCATAAAGCAAAAGAGTGCGCAAAAAGCGCACTCTCATAATAACATACTTTCTTATGCTTTAAAATACTTTATTTTTCGGAAGCAACTTTATCAAATTCATCCAGTACAGCCTGTTCCGGTGCCGGTGTAAGAAGACTGACTGCAACGATTACCAGACATGCTGTAATAAATGCGGGAAGCAGTTCATAAATATTCCATGCTCCGCCCAACGGACGTACAAGGTACTTCCACACAAATACCATAACACCGCCCGCAACCATGCCGGCCAAAGCCCCATAACGATTTGTGCGTCTCCAGAACAGCGCAAACAATACAACCGGTCCGAATGATGCTCCAAATCCTGCCCAGGCAAAGGATACAATGGTAAATACAGAACTGTTCGGGTCTTTTGCAAGGAAGATACTAACCACTGCTATTGCCAGAAGTGTAGCTCTGGCAGCAAGAATACCGCTCTTTCCATTCTTATTCAGGATATCTGATGATACTGCTGAAGATGCCGCAAGCAGCTGTGAATCTGCTGTAGACATGGTAGATGCCAGAATTCCTGCCAGAATCACTCCTGCCAGCAATGCAAAGATCACACCGTGGGTACTGAGAAGATCCGCAATTTTTACAATGATCGTCTCTGAATTAGAGCCTTCCAGTACTTCAATAGCACCGGCCTTGCTCATGGAATATCCGATAACACCGATAAAAACAGCTACAGCCATGGAAATAACTACCCAGATACTTGCCACCCGGCGTGAAAGGGATAATTTTTCTTCATCTTCAATTGCCATAAAGCGCAGAAGGATATGCGGCATGCCAAAATAACCAAGTCCCCAGGCCAGCACAGAACAGATAGTAATAAATCCATAGGAACCTGCAGTTCCCGAAACCGGATCGTATATCTTCGTCATTGACAGATAACCCGGCAGCGCTTTTGCATTCTCAATAACAACGTCAAAACCGCCTGCTACATTCACGCCAAAAATCAGCACGATCAAAAGTGCGATCGACATAATAATACTCTGCACAAAGTCTGTTGTAGATGCTGCAAGGAAACCGCCCAGCATTGTATAGCCCACGATTACAATTGCACTCACAATCATGGCTGCCATATAGTCAATTCCAAACAGGCTGGAAAACAGCTTTCCGCAGGCAGCAAAACCGGATGCCGTGTACGGAATAAAGAAAATAACAATTACAATTGCCGAAATAATCAGCAGAGAACCACTTTTATCATGAAAACGGTTTTTAAAAAACTGCGGCAGTGTAATAGAATTATTTGCCACGTGTGAGTATCTGCGCAGACGTTTTGCAACAATAAGCCAGTTGACATATGTACCGATTGCAAGACCGATTGCCGTCCAGCCTGCATCTGAGATACCGCTGAGATAGGCAACACCCGGAAGCCCCATCAAAAGCCAGCTGCTCATGTCAGATGCTTCCGCACTCATGGCTGTTACAAACGGACCTAATTTACGTCCACCCAGATAGAAATCGTCCGTGCTGCTGTTTTTCTTAGAACAAAGATAACCGATATACAGCATCACGCCAAGATAAACAATAATCGCGACCATAATACAAATTTTTGCAGATGTCATAATTTTCTCCTCCTCATTACTGCCTTCGATATAAAATCTGACAGCAGCCAATTCATATTCTCAGAGTATATCACGACATCCATTGCACTTCAAGCAGAACAAAGTTTAGACTATATTCTATACTATTTTTTAAAATTATTCAAATTTTTGCTTTATTTACAATAAATATTCACCAGACTAAACATTAAAAAAGATGTGTACCAAATTGTATTTTTTGGAGTACACATCTTTTTTTCAGCTTTTTCTTTGAAAATCAGCAAGCAAAAGCGGGAGCATGCGCTGCGAGTAGCTCCGCAGAGAATATTCCCCGCCGGAAATACACCAGTCATAAAGAAAAGACCTCTCACAAAGGGCATAGATCTTGACGATCTCACCCACGGACACATCTGTACGCAGCTCCCCCTTTTCCTGTCCCTCCAGTATGATCTTATGGAGCAGCTTATAATACAGGCGGTTCCTGTCCAGCAGAGATTTCTCTCCCCGTGTAATTAACTGCGTAGACAAAAGTCTTGCAAGAAGATCAATCGAGATACTGTTCTCAATCATCGTAAACAATTCGTTATTTAAATATATCAGCTTTTCATAACTCCCCATAGATAAATCCATCTCGTCAAGCAGCTCTTCGTATTTCTCATCAAACAAATATGCCAGCGTACTGAGCAGTGCATCCTTCCCGCTGAAATAATGGTAGAATGACCCTTTAGAAGTCTGGGCAGCGCGGATAATCTCATCAACAGTCGTATTTTCATATCCCTGTTCATAAAAGAGCTTCCACGCCGCCGCTATGATTTTTCCCTTTGTATTTCTCGTTTGGGTCTTACGCATACTATCTTTCCCTTCACAATATTATGAATACCATTTTAATAATTTCAGAGAAAAATAGCAAGCATCTTTGAAAACGGGGTGCATTAAAGCACCCCGATTACCCTAAGCGCACACCAGACCAGCAAAAGTGCCATAATCACATTTACCAGCTTATAGCGCTCCTTATAAAATTTCTGCAAAACATTTCCTGCAAACGCCCAAATCAGATTTCCGATTGCTCCCATTACCATCAAATAAAAAGCATAGAAAAGCAAAAATAAGGGTCTCTGTTCATAAGGCAGGATAAAAGAGGAAAACATTGTCAGACCATAAATGATGATCTTCACATTGATCAGCTGCAGAAAAATCCCCATCACATAAGAAGGTTCTTTCTGCGTATCCTCCTCTCCAGGCGGCAGGCGCCTGTAAGTCTTCCATGCAAGATAAAACAGATATCCCGCTCCCACCCAGGTCATTATCGGGCGGACCTCAGGCACAATGGAAGACAGAAGGCTGCCAAGCAGTCCGCACAATATCATCAGCGACAGTGATCCTGTCCAGATGCCCAGCATAAATTTCATATTCTTTTTAAATCCATATTTACTGGCTGTGGAAAGCAGTAAAATATTGTTTGGCCCCGGCGACCATACGGTAAGGGCCGCCGTCAGTGTCATTTCACATAATACAGAAAATGGCATGAATCCTTTCCTCTCCAATCAGTGCCGGTTTACCGGAAAGCCGCAACCAGTTCTGCTCCATCGTCATACTTCTGGTTCTCTAATTCTTTAATGTACCATTCATCAATTCCTTCTACTGCTTCCTTAAAGGAATCAATGTCCAGTTCTTCATACGGAGTGATCATCACACCATTCTTTTCTTCCCAGCGGCTCATGATCTCATCATTTCCTGCACGGTTCAGATATCTCTGATATGCAGTTGCTTTCTCACCGCATTCATCAATCACTGCCTGCTGCTCCGGTGTCAGCGCATCATAGACCTTCTGGTTGATGCAGAAGAAGAGACAGTCATAATTCGCTCCCCACAGTGAGCAGTAAGGCTGTACTTCCTGTACACTGGCTGCATCGATTGCCGGAAGCGGATTCTCCTGGCCCTCTACTGTCTTCTGCTGAAGCGCAGTATATGTTTCGGACCAGTTCATATTCGTAGCATCTGCTCCCCACCTCTTATAGCATTCCATAAGAAGGTTGCTTCCTGCCACACGGATTTTCAGGTTCTTCATATCCTCTACGGATTTAACTTCCCTGACATTGTTTGTCAGCTGGCGGAATCCGTTCTCTGCAATTCCCATGCAGTGCAGACCGTATTCACCGAGAATTTCTTTCATCTTTTCTCCGCCTTCGCCGTCCAGTTTGGCATCTGCATCTTCTACGGAGTCGAACAGATATGGCAGTGACACCACGTTAAAGCGCGGATCAAATGCAGAGTAGATCAGGTTGCTGTGCAGAGACACCTGTACCGGGTCTCCATCCATCAATGCCTGGATACCCTCAGACTGGTTTCCGTTCGTCAGCTGGTCTGCTGCATATACATTTACCTCTACTTTTCCGCCCGTGGCCTGAGCCACCATCTCGCCAAACTTACGTCCGGCTTCAGCCCAGGTACTCGTCTCTGTCGTTGAGCAGGTGAAATTCCAGGTTTGCTCTTCCCAGCCAAGATCACTGTAATCAGCCACAGAAGTGTCCGGTTCTGTCAATGCGGGGTTCTGTACCTGGGAGACTGCTTCTGTTTCTTCTTCTGAAACAGCTTCTGCCGCATCATCTGCCGAAGCAGTTTCCTGTGTAAATGCCGCAATCAGTTCTGCTGCATCATCATATCCCTGGCCTTCCAATTCGTCTCTGTACCATTCATCAATTCCTTCTACTGCTTCTTTGAAAGAATCAATATCAAGATCTTCATACGGTGTAATTGTTACTCCGTTCTTTTCTTCCCAGCGGCTCATGATCTCATCATTTCCTGCACGGTTGATGTCCCTCTGATATTCTGTTGCTGTCGCACCGCATTCATCAATCACCGCCTTCTGCTCATCTGTCAGAGAATCATAGATTTCCTGGTTGATACAGAAAAACAGACAGTCATAATTCGCTCCCCACAGTGAACAGTAGGGCTGTACTTCCTGTACGCTGGCCGCATCGATTGCCGGCAGCGGATTCTCCTGACCTTCTACCGTCTTCTGCTGAAGTGCTGTATATGTCTCGGACCAGTTCATGTTGGTGGCATCTGCGCCCCATCTCTTATAGCATTCCATAAGAAGATTGCTTCCTGCCACACGGATCTTCAGGTTCTTCATATCCTCTGCGGATTTGATCTCTCTTACATTATTTGTCAGCTGGCGGAATCCGTTCTCTGCGATACCCATACAATGCAGGCCGTATTCGCCGAGGATTTCTTTCATCTTTTCTCCGCCTTCGCCGTCCAGTTTGGCATCCGCATCTTCCACAGAATCAAAAATGTACGGCAGGGATACCACATTAAAACGCGGATCAAATGCAGAATAGATCAGGTTGCTGTGCATGGATACCTGTACCGGGTCTCCATCCATCAATGCCTGGATACCCTCAGACTGGTTTCCGTTCGTCAGCTGGTCTGCCGCGTATACATCAACTTTAATTTTCCCACCGGTAGCTTTTTCCACCAGTTCGGCAAACTTACGTCCGCCCTCTGCCCAGGTACTTGTCTCTGTCGTTGAGCAGGTGAAATTCCAGGTCTGCTCTTCCCAGCCAAGATCACTGTAATCAGCCACATCATAAGTTTTTTCTTCTGCTGCCTGCACCGTATCCGTATCTGTTCCTGTAAAGGCCGCAATCAAATCTGCGGCATCTTCATACCCCTGAACTTCCAGCTCTTTCTGATACCAGTCAGCCACACCCTCAACAGCGCTCTTGAAGGAATCAATATCAAGATCTTCATACGGTGTAATTGTTACTCCGTTCTTTTCTTCCCAGCGGCTCATGATCTCATCATTTCCTGCACGGTTGATGTCCCTCTGATATTCTGTTGCTGTCGCACCGCATTCATCAATCACCGCCTTCTGCTCATCTGTCAGAGAATCATAGATTTCCTGGTTGATACAGAAAAACAGACAGTCATAATTCGCTCCCCACAGTGAACAGTAGGGCTGTACTTCCTGTACGCTGGCCGCATCGATTGCCGGCAGCGGATTCTCCTGACCTTCTACCGTCTTCTGCTGAAGTGCTGTATATGTCTCGGACCAGTTCATGTTGGTGGCATCTGCGCCCCATCTCTTATAGCATTCCATAAGAAGATTGCTTCCTGCCACACGGATCTTCAGGTTCTTCATATCCTCTGCGGATTTGATCTCTCTTACATTATTTGTCAGCTGGCGGAATCCGTTCTCTGCGATACCCATACAATGCAGGCCGTATTCGCCGAGGATTTCTTTCATCTTTTCTCCGCCTTCGCCGTCCAGTTTGGCATCCGCATCTTCCACAGAATCAAAAATGTACGGCAGGGATACCACATTAAAACGCGGATCAAATGCAGAATAGATCAGATTGCTGTGCATGGATACCTGTACCGGGTCTCCATTCATCAAAGCCTGGATACCCTCAGACTGGTTTCCGTTCGTCAGCTGGTCTGCTGCGTACACATTCACAGTCACCTTACCGCCTGTTGCCTTTTCCATCAGCTCTGCAAACTTGCGTCCGCCCTCTGCCCAGGTACTTGTCTCTGTCGTTGAGCAGGTGAAGTTCCAGGTCTGCTCTTCCCAGCCAAGATCACTGTAATCTTCAATATCGTTATAAGAATCTTCTTCCGGTGCAGCATTGCCCTCCTCTAAATTTCCTGTATTATCAGCACTTGCCGTAACAGTTCCTGTATAAGAATCCTTTGACAATGCTTTGGGCAGGAAGGTAGAGATTGACGGCACATATGTAATCAGAAGCAGTACCACAACACTGGCGCCGATCATCGGCAGGACCGCTTTTGAAATATCCTGGATCGTTACCTTCAATCCCTCTTTTAATTTTACCGAAATAGCCACAAACAGGTTTACGCCTACCGGCGGTGTAACCTGTCCGATCGCCAGGTTGACAGTTGCTACAATACCAAATGCCACAACATCATATCCCAGCGCCTTGCAGACCGGCAGCATGATCGGGATAAAGATATACATAGCGGAGTTCGCATCAATAAAACATCCTGCAATCAGGAAAATGATATTTACGATCAGGAGGAAAACAAACTGATTATGGGCAATGCTTCCCAGAAGGTCAGATGCCGCTTCAGCGATTCCAAACTGTGTACAAACATAGGAAAACAGGGACGCACATGCTACGATCAACATGATGCCGCCTGTTGTCTTTGCAGAATCAATGCATACATCCCACAGATCTGACAGTCTGATCTCACGGTAAATGACCATTCCCACGAAAAGTCCGTATGCCACGGATACCGCAGCCGCCTCTGTCGGTGTGAAGATACCTCCATAAATACCGCCCAGAATAATGACCGGCATAAGGAATCCCCAGAATGCATCTTTAAAAGAATCCCATCTTTCTTTTGCACTTGCTTTTTCACGGGACGGCTGAATGTTCTTCTTTCTTGCCTCGATCATAACCACAACGGCAAGTGCCACACCCATAAGAATGCCAGGCACAATACCCGCAGTAAACATATCCGCAATTGACACACCTGTAATGGATGCGTATACAACAAAAGCGATACTTGGAGGAATAACAATCGCGATAGAGCTGGAAGTTGCCATCAGCGCCGTGGAGAAAGGAGCTGAAAAACCGCCTTCTGCAATCATCGCCGGGATCAGCACCGCCCCAAGAGCTGCAACTGTTGCCGGGCCGGAACCGGAAATTGCACCAAAGAAGCACGCAACAATAACACACACGATGGCAATACCGCCTTTTTTATGTCCCACACAGGTATTTACAAATTTAATCAGACGTTTTGAAATTCCGGCTTTTGCCATAATATTTCCGGACAATACAAAGAACGGAATTGCCAAAAGCAAAAACTTACTGATTCCGGAATACATATTGGTTGCCACAATTGTCAGCGAAGTACCTGAATAGATAATCGCACAAATTGAAGACAGCCCCAGACAGATTCCAATTGGAATTCCAAAAATCAGAAATATAAAGAAGGAAATAAATAAAACTGCACTAATCATTTACTTTTTCCTCCTTTTCTTCATTACTACAGTAATTCATGCAAAATTCTATAAAGTGCAGGATCATACAGGCTGCACCGATGGGCACGAAAGACCAGAAAATCCACTCCGGCCAGTTCAGCACAAAAGTTCTCTTTCCATTTTCCATCTGTGTTAACACTTTATCCATGCCATATTTGAACAGCACTGATGTAAAGGCAACACAAAATACCGTGTCAATTATCATGAACGGCTTTTGAGCCTTTTCCGGAAGCCGGTCCAGCAAGAGGGATAGGTTTACCAATTCTCCTTCCCTGCAGGCAAGTGCCGCAGCTATTAAGGTGATCAGTACAAAGACTGCCACAACCAGTTCCTCCGTAAAGGACCAGGATTGATGAATGACCTTACGTGAAAAAACATTTCCTACCGTCAGAACAAGGATCAGAACTGTAGTTGCTGCCAGAATGCACTTTTCCACGAAAGCAAGACCATTCATGATTTTTTTGTAGGTTTTCATAACCATGCTCCTCCTTTATATAAAGATTTAGTGAATGCTGAGCAGCGCAGAATGGAATCCTCCATGCCTTTTGTGCAATGGGAATTTCCTGTGAGACAAAAAAACCGTCCCCGAACTGGGGACGGTTTTTAAATATTCCGCAACCACCCTGTTTCTTCATTGAAACAAGTACGATCTCTACGTACCAGCATACGTGGCTTCTGTAACGGGAAACGCCCGTGGAAACCTACTTGCCCTTCTGCCGTCTGCAGAAAACCTCTTTCGGCTTCCCTTCTCTGAGATGATTTTCAAAGCAACCCTCGTACTGTCTCACACCAGCCGACAGCTCTCTGTAACCCGGTAATTGCTCCTACTTCTTCTCTTCATCGAATTTACTATTATGCATTGGATTCTTTGTCCAATTAACGTAACAAAGTGATTCTAACTCCTTTTATCATATACGTCAATCTATTTTTGCATTTTTTTACAAAATTCATCAAAAACAGTATTTTAATGCATATTCATGCATTTGTATGCTTTGTATCGCAGGCACAGGATAACATCTGTCCCCCGCAGGCCGGACAAACTTCCAACACGCAGCCCCAATGATGCAGTGCACCCGGAAATACACCGCAGCATACGCAGTTTCCCAAAGCCGGACCATATCCTTCTCTGGCTGAACCATATTTAATCCTCTGGTACGGAAGTCCGTCTGCTGTCATCTGGGATACCTCACAGCGCGGACTGCCCGGATATTCTCTGCCGCAGGCCGGACAGATCTGTATTTTCTTTACCGTTTTTTCCTTCTTTTTCCGGCGCATTCCGAACATTGCATCATCTCCCTCTATCACTCAAAAGGCCTATATTATAATCAGTTCATATTCATTTGTTCCAAGTCCGATTTTCACTGCATGAGAAATACAAGTTCTCCATTCTGTATCCGGATGGGTCATATGGAAATGATCATGTCCTTCGCAGTTTCCGTGCTCTGCCAGATTGTCGCTTAAAACACTTCCCTCAACCGGCGCCATCTTATTGCAGAGATCCGCACATGCCTGATCCAGTGCAACCGGATCAAAAGAAGCCAGCATACCCACATTGGGAATGATCGGAATATCATTTTCTGCATGGCAGTCGCAGTTCGGTGAAACGTCACAGATCAGTGATACGTGGAAACATGGACGGTCCCTGCAAACCGCAAGAGCATATTCTGCCATTTTATAATTGAGCATTGCAATAGAATCATTATAATCTGCCGCAATCGCATCTTTCGGACAGACTGCCAGACACCGTCCGCACCCTACACATTTATCATGATCAATCGTGGCTTTTCTATTCTCAATAACCGGCGCTCCATGTGCGCAGATCTTTCTGCATGCACCGCACCCTACACAGAGGCTCTGGTCAACGCTGGGTTTTCCATCACAATGCTGCTCCATCTTTCCGCTTCTGGAACCACATCCCATTCCGATGTTTTTCAGCGCTCCGCCAAATCCGGCCATCTCATGTCCCTTAAAATGAGTCAATGAAATAAAGATATCTGCATCCATAATTGCCTGACCGATTTTTGCTTCTTTTACATATTCTCCATTTATCGGCACTAAAGCTTCATTCGTTCCTTTCAAACCGTCGCCGATAATCACATGGCAGCCGGTCTGATACGGTGAAAATCCATTCACATAAGCTGTTTCCATATGATCCAGGGCATTTTTTCTGCTTCCCACATACAGAGTATTGCAATCTGTCAAAAATGGCTTTCCGCCTAACTCCTTTACATAATCAGCAACAACCTTCGCATAATTGGGGCGAAGAAAAGCCAGGTTTCCATACTCGCCAAAATGAATTTTTATAGCGGCATATTTTTCCTGAAAGTCAATCGTTTCAAACCCTGCAGTTTTCATCATCCTGTGCAGTTTCTGAAGCAGGTTCTCATGTGCTGTCGCTTTAAATGTAGTAAAATACACATTTGCTTTTTCCATTTACATTATCCTCCCGTTTTTTACCTATTATAACATAAATGTCATACCTGTTCAAATGCACTCTGGATATATTTGTAAGATGTTATGCAGGCTCTGCTGCATGTTCTTCCCAGGTATCTACTGTTCCTGCCAAAGACACATCCGCTGTTTCATTATAGTTATCCACTGTTACTGTATACGCACTGTCCCCTTCGACATAAATTGTGCCATCACTTCCCTGAACCGTCACAAAAGCCCCGGTATCATCTATGATCATTCCTCCTGAAGACAATGTACTCACACGGCTGTCCCCTGTAACGATCCACTCTGAATCCTCACTGACGACAACGTTACAATATCCGTCTCCGCCTTCGCCTGCCCATGTCTCATCCTGCCGGATTGCACCTGTAAGTACACTTCCTTCTGTCATATAAAAATCCAGTTTGCTGATGCTGTCCCAAATAACATCTCCCTGCATCTGCTGTCCAATACCTGTAAAAAGACAATCAGCGCCGTTGTCCCCGTTTTCTCCCCAGCCACGTGCATTCGTGTTGCCGGTACACTGAAGGAAAAATTCGCTGTCCTGCGGATACTCAATCTCCACTGAGTTCAGTGTCATAGTTGATTCGGTGTTAGTAGTATAAAAAATCCCGCCATTTCCGGCGGTCAGTTTCCCGCCTGACATCTGAAAAGTTCCATTACCGACCTCAGAATCCCCTGACATGCTCTGATACACGATCACCGACCAGGTATTGTCATTCTGCTCATCATCACTCATATTTCCGGACAAATCGCAGTCATACAGACGAAGAGTATTCAATCCTTCTATGCAGACTGCCTCTGAACCTGCAGCTGTGAGCTGCGCATTATTGATAGAGATATCAGCCGTGCAATAAACTGCCGGAGAGCCAGATCCATTCGAAGTGTAAGAACCTCCGTCAATTACCATCGTGCCGCCGCCCCGGTCACTTCGCACAGCCGCCGCAGAATTTCCATTCGTTACTGCTGTGGTGTCCCAGGCATAAAGCGTACCTCCGCCTGCCACATGAACACCGCCCGAAGTATCCTGCTGCGTCTCAATCACGCAATCTTCCACATAAGCAACACCGTCTCCACAGGCAAAGATCCCTGCCCCACCGGACGCATCTGTATTTATTTTACTGTTTTTTACAACCGCTGTCCCATCTGTGGCCAGTACCGCCGCCCCAACGCCATAAAAACTGGCTTTGTCACCGCCTGTACTGTCTGAAGAATACCGGCCGACCGTCACATCTTCCAGCACGGCATCAGCCTCGCCTGTCACATGGACCGCGTTTTCATCTGTACCTGTTGACTCTATACTTTCACCGGAAATATCAGTATCCTCTTCAATAGTAGTTACCGCCTCGTAACTGTCAACTCCCTGCTGTCCCATATCTCCGGGAACGCCCGGCCCCATACCACCTGCTTCTTCTCCATACGCCGCCATTGGCATCGCAGCTAAAGTCAGCCCCAGCATAATCGCAAGATAATTTCGTTTCATAATTATCATCCTCCATTTCAATTTAACCATGCCATTAGTGAATCATGGTTATTATATCCGCAGTATTTGTTCTCTTTGTGAACACTTTTGGAATATTTTGTTAATGATTTTATATCAACAGTCTTTTCCTGACAGCCACTCCTGTGGTAAAATACATAAACAGGCAATTCAGCAAAAGCTTAGGAGGACTTTTTATGCACAAAGAAAATTGGAAGGCATTACTGCCGATCGGGGTTTTTCTCGCAATGTATCTTGGTCTTGGAATTTTATTTGAATATATCATGAAAATCCCTATGGGATTTTATAACATACCTATCGTGGTTTCCTTTTTGACAGCTCTTCTGGTGGCCTGTCTGCAAAACCCTGACGTAAGTTTTGATGACAAGCTGGAGCTTATGGCAAAAGGTGTGGGAGATAAAAATATTCTTACCATGATCCTTATTTTCATGGTTGCCGGTATTTTTGTCGGCGTTGTCGGCCGCAGCAGCGCGGAAAGCGTAGCTTACTTTCTTCTTTCCATTATTCCTGCCCGTTTTTCTGTCCTGGTATTGTTTCTCGTAAGTTGTTTTGTATCGCTGGCGATGGGCACTTCTGTAGGAACTATTACACTGATTGCTCCTATTGCAGTAGCGGTATCCAACGGTTCCGGTTTTAATACACCGCTCTGCATCGGTGCCGTTATGGGCGGAGCCATGTTCGGAGACAATCTTTCCTTTATATCAGACACCACCATTGCCGCATGCAACGGACAGGGCTGCCAGATGAAAGATAAATTCCGTGAAAATTTCGGAATTGCATTTCCTGCCGCTTTTGTCACTCTGATAATCATTCTGACAAAAACCTTTGGCGCCGAAGCAGGCGAAACTGTTTCAAAAAGCTACAGTCTGATTCAGATTATTCCCTATGTCCTCGTTCTGATCGGAGGTATTATCGGTATCAATGTATTTGTAGTACTCTTAATCGGTATCTTTTCCGGTTCTCTGATCATGCTCGCTACCGGAGCTACAAAAGCCACCGATCTTCTCAGCAATATGGGTTCCGGTGCAGCCGGAATGTTTGAAACCACTATGGTGGCGATTCTGGTGTCCGCCATCTGTGCACTGATCCATGAATACGGCGGATTTGCCGCCCTCCTTAGTTTTATCAAACGGGTATTCAAAGGAAGTAAAGGCGGAAAGCTGGGTATGGGACTTCTGGTTGGTGCCATGGATATTGCCACCGCCAATAACACAGTTGCCATTGTAATGGCGAATCCCATTGCGAAGGAAATGGCAGAAGAATATCACATTTCTCCGAGAAAAACAGCCTCCATTCTGGACACTTTTTCCTGTATTTTCCAGGGTATTATCCCATATGGTGCACAGATGCTGGTGGCCATCTCAGCAGCCACAGAACTTGGTTGTGAAATCTCGGCGTTTGATATTATTCCAAACCTGCATTATCCATTTATGCTTCTGATCAGTTCACTGGTATTCATTTTCCTTATTCCGGAAAAAACGTTCAATAATAATTATAAAGAACAGGGCTGCAGAAGATGACTCGTTTACTGACGAGGCTGGCGTTGAAGACTTCTATATCTTCTAAACCGTGTCGTTGCATTTTTGTGCCCTCCTTTGTGAAAGCTTTTTTCAAAAGAACGTCGCAGATGGCTTTCCTATAAAGAAAAATGACCGAAAACATAAAAACAGCTTTCGGTCATTTGAAAATTAATCATTAAATTCCAGCCTGCTTAAGAAGCTCCGGTACTTTTGCCTCCCAGCCCAATGCCATGATATGTACACCCTGGCAGTACGGCCTGCATTCTTTGATAATGCGTGCCGCAATCTCTACACCAGTGATACCTGCTTTGGTTTTTTCCTTGTCTTTTTTAAGCTCCTCGATCATGTCGTCAGGAACATGAACACCGGCAACATTGTTGTTCATGAATTTTGCCATTCCTGCTGATTTCGGGATAATAATTCCAACCTGAACCGGTTTGCCAAACTGTTTTGCTTTCTCCATGAACTGGATAAACTTTTCCGGTTCAAAAACTGCCTGTGTCTGGAAATATTCTGCACCTGCAGCAACCTTTCTCTCCATTTTTGCAAGCTGAACATCAACAGAATCGCTGCAAGGTGATACAACTGCTCCCTTAGCAAATTCAGGCGGCTCTCCAACCAGCTCATTTCCGCCGAGATCCACGCCTGATTCCAGTTGTTTCACTGCATGAATCAGAGATACAGAATCCAGATCAAAAACAGGCTTTGCCTGCGGATGATCGCCCAGTTTGGTATGGTCTCCTGTTAAAAGCAGCAGGTTTTCGATTCCGAACATCGCTGCACTTAAGAGATCTGACTCCAGAGCGATACGGTTTCTGTCACGACAGGTCATCTGGAAAATAGGTGTCAGCCCTTCATCCTTCAGAGCTTTACAGGTTGCCAGAGAACCAAGACGCATAACGGAGGACTGATTATCTGTCACGTTAACCGCTGTGATACCACTCAGATAAGTCTTCGCTTCTTCCAGCATATGTTCAATATGAAATCCTTTTGGCGGACCTACTTCCGCAGTAACTACAAATTCACCACGTTCAAATGCTTCAGTAATTTTCATTATACATTGCTCCTAATCATTATAAATTTTAATAGTTTCCTTATTTAGTCACTTCATCATCTGTTGCGTAATTGCGCACCTGTGTCGGGCATTTTAATACGTCCAGACGTCCTAACTGTTCAAGCCGTCTGTAGATACGCTCCCAGCCGCATTCCATCTCACTGTCCACTTCGCATTTGCCGTTTTTAGAACCGCCGCACTGTCCGTTGACCAGGCTCTTGGAACAAGCAGTAATCGGGCAGATTCCTCCGGTCAGGTTCAGGTAACACTCACCGCATTGATCACACTTGTATTCTAACGGTGTCACTCCCTGAAATCCCGGCAATCTACAGGTATCGCAGGCTGCACACACCTTTTTATCCTCAAGATACTCAGCAACTGTCTGTACGCCGACGCCGCAGGATAATACAAGCACCATATCGGCAGCTTCGATCTCTCTCATATGCTTCTCGAGACGAAGCTTCATATTTTCCGGATTGCATATGTAATCAGTTGTAATAACTCCGGTCATATTCCCGTCTGCAGCCAATTCCTTCTGAAGCTCTATGGCTTCTTTTTCCGGAAAATGGACTTCCTTGCATCCCTGGCAGTTAATGATAAAAACTTTTTTTCCGTCTACCAGTGAGAGAAGCGTTTCCCTGGGTTTTAATTCGGTAATTAACATATCACTTCATCCCCCTTACTGCATTTTTCCCGGCTTTAATCTTGCTGACTAACGGAATCTTAGAGGAACAGATGTACTCACAGCATCTGCATTCGAGACAATCCATGACATTCTTATCCTTCATGCCCTGCCAGTTCTCTTCATCCGCATATTTTGCGAAATACAGAGGAGAAAGTTCCATCGGACACACATCCATACAGCGTCCACACTTGATACACGGCTGTTCTACCGTATGATCCGTATCAACAACAATGATTCCATTGGAACCCTTCATGATCGGTACATTCGTATCAGAAAGGACAAATCCCATCATTGGTCCGCCCGCCTTAATTGTAACATCATCGCCTGTTATACCGCCGCAATAGTCGATCAGATCTTTTGTGTTCGTACCGATCTTCACGATATAATTGCCAGGCTTTTTGAGTTTTTCACCAGTCACAGTCACAACACGTTCCACTAATGGCATACCTTTCTGAATTGCATCCGAGATAGCCTTTGTGGTACTGATATTGCTCACAACGCAGCCTACATCTGCCGGCAGGCCGCCGCTGGGTACCTGTCTTTTCATCACACGCTTAATCAGCATCTTCTCAGCGCCCTGCGGGTATTTCGTCTTAGCCACAACAATATCTATATCACTGATATCAGCCGTCTTTGCCTGCAGTAATTCAATGGCATCCGGCTTATTATCCTCAATTACAATAATTCCTTTTTCAGCGCCTACTGTTTTGATGATCGCCCTGAGACCAAAAATCACATCATCTGCAAACTCTAAGAGCACCCTGTGGTCTGCAGTCAAAAGCGGCTCACATTCACAGCCGTTCAGCAAGATCGTATCAATCGGCTTCGGCGGTTTCAGTTTCACGGATGTCGGGAATCCTGCACCACCCATACCAACGATTCCTGCCTCACGGACAATATCAACGATTTCGTCCGGTGTCAGGCTGTCAAGATCCTTATGAGGCTGTACAGATTCGTGCAGAGTATTTTTTCCATCTGACCGGATGACAACAGACATACACTCGCCTCTTGTTGCATGTCCATGCGGCTCAATCGCAATTACAGTTCCACTGACACTGGAATGTATCGGACTGCTTATAAAGGCTGCCGCTTCACCAATTTTCTGGCCTGCTTTAACGGTATCTCCCACCTGCACAACAGGGTTTGCCGGAGCGCCTGCATGCATAGACAACGGAATAACCACAACTTCCGGATCAGGAAATCTTTCCAGCGCAAGATGTTCCGTGAACTCTTTGCGTTCTGAAGGATAAACACCGCCATAATAGCCCTCGAGCCTGTTCTCACGGATCGATTTAACATAATCATTCACAAACTTGAAATTAACTTTTGAGTAATCCCGCAGCTGTACCGGCTGGTTTAAAAATTCTTCAAGACGGCCCTGTTTTTCCAGCCTTTTATATATTTTTTCCCAGGCACAGTCTTTATTGCTGTCCACTTCACATTTTCCATTCTTAGCGCCTCCGCACTGTCCGTTGACCAGACTCTTGGAACAGTCAACGACAGGACAGACTCCACCGGTTATGTTCAGGTAGCACTGTGCACATGCATCACAGGCTTTGCTGGTCAGCGCCATACCATGATGTCCCGTATAATTAAGTGAATTGCTGGCCGCATATACGGGTTTCTTTGCCAAATCCGCAACTGTTTGAATTCCCAGACCACAGGAGATTACAAAAACGTTTTCCGTACCTTCCGGTATCATGTCCTGCAATTTTTTTTCTGTCTGGGTTTTGTTGCACAGAAAATCAACCTTTGCACTGCCTGTGATCGTTTTTCCCTGTTCTGCAACGATTTTCTCAAACTCACCACAATCTGGTTCGTCAACGGTTTCAAATTCCTTGAAGCACTTGTTGCAGGCAACGATGAACAGATTATCCTTATCGGCCAATAATGAAACCAGTTCGTCGTTACTTTTCAACTTATACTTGGTATAGTTCTCCAATTGCTCACCTTCCTTATAAATTTGATTTACAAACCTTATGCTTATCTGTTTTCGTTATTTTTTCAACCTCTGCACTTTGAAGAAAAAATAATAAGCAAATAACTTAGTACTGCAATTAATACACGTTTAAATATAACACATATTAGCTATATTATCTAGTCTAAACGTACGTTTTTACGCAAAAAATATACATTATGCGCAAAAATCCCAGCTTCTATTTATATTTCTTATTTGGCCATTTTCAAACGCTTGACTTTCATTGTCCGGATGCTATAATCAAGTTAGTATTAACAAACTTTCAGAAAGGAGATCTGATGTGAGTAATTTTCTTATTATAGTAATTCTGGTTGTTGTAATCTATTTTGCCTTACGTTCAAGCATAAAACATTTCCATGGAGAAGGCGGCTGCTGCGGCGGAGGTACATACAAAGCACGTAGAAAAAAGCTGAATACAATCATTGGGAAAAAAACAATTACTATAGAAGGAATGAGCTGTCAGCATTGCGTAAACAGAGTAATGGAAGCCATTAACTCTATTGATGGGGCATCTGCTCTCGTAAAGCTGAAAAAGGGCATAGTCATTGTTTCTGTAGAACATCCAGTCAGTAATGAGATCCTTAAAAGTGCCATTGAAAAAGCCGGATATAGAGTAACAAAAATAAAGGAATAATATAAATTATAAACAAATTGACAAAAAGGGGCGCCGAAGTCATGTGAGACTGATGGCCCCTCTTTTTTACACTGAAAAAGGAGAACAGTTCGCATTGCTGTTCTCCTTCTCTTCTTCAATCATTTTACATCCGCATGACAACTGCATCCGGCACACGCCCCACCATGACACCCACATGTGGAAACTGCTTCTCCGGTGTGACTGCAGGAACCGCAGTTCTTTGCATCCGGGCAGCCAACGCATTTGATTCCATTCTTCCTGGCCTTGATAATATACGCCAGTGCCGAGCCTACCACTACTATAAGTATTGCACCAACAACAAAATCTATCATACGAACACTCCTTATATGTAATCCTATTTACTGCTCAAAGCATACTCCGCCGCCAGACCCTTGTTCGTTCTCTGAATCAGATAAACAACAATGGCAACCATCGCAAGAACAACGATCAGTCCCGGTACAAAACCGCCTCCTACAGAACCTGTAGTAACCAGTGTACCAATCTGATAAACCAGGAAACCAATAGTGTAGCCGACGCCTAACTGCAGGCAAATACCGCCCAGCAGCCACTTACCGCTCTTCATTTCAGAATTCATGGCACCGATTGCAGCAAAGCAGGGAGGTGTAAACAGGTTAAACATCAGGTATGCCAGCGCAGCAACCTTTGTCAGGGCAAAAATTGTGGCAACTTCTGTACCGGCGCCCTCCATCAGAGCCAGCTCTTCTGTATCAATGAAATTCGTTACACCATAGCAAACAGCCAATGTACCTACAACGTTCTCTTTTGCAATAAACCCGGTAACCGCTGCTGCTGCAAGCTGCCATGCATGGAATCCAACGATTGGAACCAGAATGTAAGCAAAAGGACCTGCAATAGAAGCCAGGATCGAGGTATTTTCCATACCCTCCTCCACAAGCTGGAAGCTCCAGTTAAAGCTCTGCATGATCTGAACCACTGTGTTGCACACCAGAATAATAGTACCGGCTTTTACAATATAAGCCCAACCACGTGAGCACATGGAAAACACTGCGCACTTCAGGCTCGGAATCTTGTATTCCGGCAACTCAATAATAAAGAAAGACTTTCTTACTTTATAACCTGCCAGTTTATTAACCAACAAAGCACAAACTAAAATCAATACAATACCTACAAAGTACATCAGTGTACCAACCCAGGAAGCATCTGCGAAGAAAGCACCTGCAAACAATGCAATAACCGGAAGCTTAGCGCCACACGGCATAAAAGGTGTCAGCATAGCAGTAGCTCTGCGCTCACGCTCATTTCGGATTGTACGGCAGGCCATAACACCAGGGATAGCACAACCGGTACCGATAACAAACGGAATAACAGATTTTCCTGAAAGACCTACTTTCTTGAAAACAGGATCCAGAACAACAGTAGCACGGGCCATATATCCACAATCCTCCAACAAAGCAATCAGGAAATACATAACCATAACCAGAGGCAGGAAACCGACAACGGCACCAACACCGCCAATAATACCATCAACTACAAGTGCAGACAGGAACGGGTTAGCATTCTCCATCCATCCACCGGCTGTTTCCTGAAAACTTTCAATAGCGCCTACCAGCGCATCCGCAATCCACGGGCCAACCCATGCCTGGGAAATCTGGAATACCAGGAACATAACAGCAGCAAAGATAAGCAATCCTCCAACAGGATTCGTCAATACAGCATCAATTGAATCCTGAGAATTCTTTTCCTTAGTCAGAACCTGACGACTCTCAACTCCGGCAACAATCTTATTAACAAAATCAAAACGCTTACGGTCAGCAGCCTCAACTTCGCTCTTGCTGGTCAAATCAATATTGCCCTGAACATAAGGCGCCTTCTGCACTTTCCCTTTCAGCCCGGCAGCCGCCTTCACAACCTCAGACAACCCGCTGGCAGAAGTAGAAATCGTCTTTATAACCGGACAGCCCAGTTTGGCAGACAGATCCTGTGCATCGATTTTAGTTCCTTTTTTCTCATTGATATCGCTCTTATTCAACGCCACAACTACAGGAATACCCAGTTCCAACAACTGTGTGGTAAAAAAGAGACTACGGCTCAGGTTAGTAGCATCCACAATATTAATGATTGCATCCGGATGCTCGTTCTTAACATAACCACTTGTAATACTCTCCTCAGAAGTGAAGGGAGACATGGAATAGGCACCGGGAAGATCCACTGCGATCAAATCCTCGTTACCATCACAATACGTTTTCTTAATAGGGCTTTCTTTCTTTTCAACGGTAACACCTGCCCAGTTACCGACTCTCTCATTTCTGCCGGTAAGTGCATTGTACATGGTGGTTTTACCGCTGTTGGGATTACCAGCAAATGCAATTCTCATATTTAATCCTCCTCTTATCTTTCTTAGTGTTCTTGAAAATCAGGTACACACCAGAAGTTAGTTTTAGCTAATCGGCTACTCAAAAAAAACAGCTGCAGTCAGCGCTTAATCTGTTTAGATTAAGATCGCTGATGCTAACTGATTGTCGATGTTATATCTACCGTCCTTAATGGAAACGACACAGCTCTTATTTAAGCGTGATACCACCGTAATGGGTTCTCCGCTATAACATCCCAACGAAAACAAGAATGCATTCAAATCCTCATCATCTGTTGCGATCTGCTGAATAATATACTCTTTTCCTTCCTGAGCATCGGCCAGATTCATACTTTTCATCCACCTTTCAAGCTTCGGTTAATCATTACTAACTCTGTTTCAATATATCACTTAGCTATCTGTTTGTCAACGATTTTTTATTCATTTAAATCCGTATTCTTCATGTTTATCCATACTTTTTTAAAAAAACTTTTAGATGTCAGTTTGTTGCTGCAACCCTATTAATGATTTACAAATTCACTGCGGGCAATCCTTTGCCTTCTGCTTTCGCAAATATGTTTTGACTTCCACTTTATTCTGCTGAAAATCTTTTAAAAATGTTTCTGGTGCTAATGGCAATCATAAGCGATACCATACCGGAAAACAGAACAACCACATATTCAAACCCTTTACAAATTTCAAATAAGGCGCCGTATAATGCATTTCCCAATGGCTGTGCACACATGGAAACGGTAAGAACAACAGCAATTACCTTTCCAATTAAATTTTGCGGAGTTTCGGTTTGAATAAAAGACATCATCTGCACTGCAAAAATTGTTGAAAACACCATAATTACAAAGCAACATACGGTTATAACTATATAATTTATCATTCCGGATGAAAACAGTATCAGTGATGCACTGATCGGAAACGCACATACCGCACAGGCTATTACAAGGTTACCCGATTTTTGAATTGCCAATTTGTTGGCAAAAACACCTGCACCTATGCCCCTGCTAATCCTCCTGCCGCCAATGCCCCCTCTGCAAAGCCATAAAGTCTGTTTGCCTGTGAAGCTTCTAAATTTAATACCTCTGTTACCAAATATGGCAATGCAACAATAATCATTGTAGCCAAAAACAAATTAATTCCGCAGATTACAAGAAGAGCTTGTCCAATAACAGGCTTGTCCTTTCGAATAAAGCGAATACTCTCTGCAAAATCAATTCTGACCGTCTTTAATATGCCGCCGTAAAGAAATCCAATATTACCATAACATTTCTTTTATTCACCCTGTCTGCAATGATTCCCCCTATGGGCGACAACAAAATAGCAGGTATAAAAGCACACGCTGTAACAGTCCCGTAAAGTGCCGATGAGCCTGTCAGATTTAACAAATATAGTGGTAATGCAAATCTTATTGTTGCATTACCAAACAGAGAGATAATCTGTCCAATGATAACTAATGTGAAATCTTTTGAGAACAGTTTTTGATTCATCTTCTAAACCTCCGCTTCATTTAATACCGCATAACGGTATGTATTTGTTTTAAAATATATCTGCCCATTTTACAGGGCAGATTTTTACTTGTTCTTTTGATAAATAGACGCCAGTTCCTGCAATCTTTCCAACATCTCGCCATCTACAATATCCAGTCCAAAACCTTGCAGCATCTGGGCGAATACCATAAACTTATGGTAGGATTCTTCTTCGGAACTGTCAAATATCATAGGGTTCATCCAGACATTTGCCGTAAGCAAAATCAATTCTGCTAATTGCTCCGGATAATCCGTTTCAATGGTTCCGTCCGAAATCCCCTGCTCAATAATTGGTAAAACATAATTTGGCGCTACGTTATCTATGGTATCATGCAAAAGGCTGAAAAGAAGTTTCGGGTTATTGTGAAAATTCGGAGCCACTGTAAAAATATCGTTCTGCACAGGCCTGCTGATGGATTCCTTAAAAATTGTTTTCAGCTTTTCTTTGCCGCTAAGATCAGAACGATCACGAATAACTGCGAGCATCTGATTCGATTCCGCCGTCATCCTGTCTGTAACGGCAATCAAAATATCTTCCTTTGACTTAAAATGATGATAGATAGCGCCTTTACTCAGTCCGCCCAAATTATCAATAATGTCCTGAACGGAAGTGTATTCATAACCCTTTTCCATAAATAAACGAAAAGCAACATCTAATATTAAATTAACGGTTTCTTCCGGATGTTTATTCCTTGCCATTGGTTCTTCACCCCTAACATACTTTCAGTATGTATTCATATTATCATACTGTTGGTATGTTTGTCAATATGCCTGATAATGTTTAGAATACATAAATAGCAGAACATTACGCTTTGCCGCCTGTTTTATCTGCTCTACAATCCTTTGATTTTACCGGCTTCTAATCAATATAATCTTATTACATCGGCAAACTATCCCTGACGCACAGCGTCCCCGAGGATGTCAAGTCATTGCTCCAAAAAATATGCGGCTTTTTTGCCACGAAAATGGCTTAAAACCGCATGTTTCTGTATAGAGGATGTTATATTATTGTTACA